>JAQTQN010000102.1:3302-9609 GCA_028712225.1 Methylobacter sp. | reverse complement strand
CCCAAAAAGCTTTCTTGGGTCGAGTTATAAAGCATGGAGTATTGCCAGCGGCCAACTGCAAACCAGTTATCAACTATCGGCCAATGGAAAGACATATCCGTTTGCCTAATGGCGTTACTGGTCTGACTGCTGAATTGAGGCAGGGTAAAGTTATTATTAACAGCATTCGGATTTAACGTATTGCCTCTAATCCGATAACCAACATTAAAAATAGCCCCCGGCTCGTTTTTGTAATGCAATATTACCCGGTGCCGGTCTGCTTTGTTGGTATCAGGATTCCATTGCATCCCCGACTCAACTGAAAAATGCTCACTCAGCTGAGAATTTAGATCGGCGACCACATTGGAAAGGCTATTCGTTTCTTCCAGGTAGCCTGGCAAGATAACTTGTCGATCACTAAAATAAAAAATTTCTCCGACGCTCAACTTGAGTCTTTCTCGACCGGTGGCGGTATCGACCAAGCGAGTTGATACGGCTGCCGTCACTTGATTAGCATCTTGTATGCGGTCAGACCCGCTGAAGCGATTTTCTCTAAACAAACTGTTATAACCAAAGTCATATAACGCTGTGTCAAAGATCGGAATATCTTGCTGATTTACCCTCGGCGTATATAAATAGAACAAGCGCGGCTCAACTGTATTGAGATAGGTGCTATTGCCAATATCCAGATCGCGTTCTAAATACAGACCGCTGTCGGCAGATAAAATAGGTAAGGTACGAGATATGCTGTCGGACGTTCTGTTACCATAGCTTACGCCATCATTGAGTAGGTACTGGGCGTTAGCAGAACCTGGCGCCTGGTTACTTAATAAATATTCGGTATGCTGCAGTGATACTTTGGGGATCAAGAACGCACTGGTAGTTTGCATGGGAAAGCTTACTGATGGCTTCACATCCATACGCTGGGCATTCACACGATAGTCATGTTGAAACCACACATATTCACCACCCAGTGCCGTAGTCACCGGCATGGAATCAAAACCATGATTCAAATTCAGGTTGATTTGCGGCAGTTTTCGGTACGGCAATAAATCTTTAGTGATCGCTTTATCGATTGATTGATAATTCTCAACCCTAGCCACCAAAGACGCAGGTTCAGACCGGTAGCCAATATCGGCCTGACTTCTCAAATAACTGAAGTTAGGAATACTTAGTGCATTACCTAATTCGGCAAAATAATCTTTATCTGAGACATAGTTCAAATCCAGGTTTGAACTGATATTTGGTGTGAACTGGGTAATGTTTTTAACAGATGCCAAATATCTGGCTTTATTACGAATACTATCATCAGGCATATATTCAAAACTGGTAATGCCGCTGGACATTTCCGTCAGATAGCGCCCAATACCACCTAACACAATGCCTCGTTTAGAAAGATAACGCGGCTTGAAGGTAGCGTCATAATTCGGGGCGATATTCCAGTAATAAGGTATGGATGTATTAAACCCGCTTCGTTGAGTACTGCCAAAAGAAGGTGCTAGAAAACCAGACAACCTTCTGCTATCGGTTGGGAACGATAAATAGGGCGAATAAAATACGGGGACGCCTTTAAACTCAACCCAAGAATTTTTGGCCGACCCCATACCACTGGTTTTATTAATTTTCAGCTCGGAGGCATGCACTACCCAGTCTTGGTTGCCTGGCTGGCAACTGGTGTAGGCAGCTTCTTTGTAGCGCGATAAGGTTTTACTTTCTCTATAGACAGCATCCGCCCTGCCTCTTAACGGCGCGCTCGGGGCAATAAACATTACATCGCGCAATCTGGCTTGATCGGAGGCCAGCTTTAAGGTTGCCGTTTCACTATACAGCGCCAACTCGTCTTCGCTGTAATAGACATTACCTTGCAAATCCAGCGTATCGGAAACTGAGTCATAGTTTGCAGCTTTCGATAATGAACGCTGATCGGCGCGTGTCATTTCCACGTTGCCGTAATAACTGCTGATTTCGTTATCGAAAATTTCACCATAATCAGATTTAACATCTAAAGGTGACGATTCTCGTAAGTCTTTCCGTGGCTGATAACTAGAAGGAGCAACTGTTCTAGTAGCCATACAATTTTGCCAGGGATCAACAGGTAGTTGCGATGTCAGCGTTGAAAAAATTTGCTCTTGCTGATGGTTAAACGCAGGATCCAACCAACCGATGTTTGACGATGATGCAGCGGCTTGCACGGCTTTGGACTCACCTTTAGGATCCGCGCCCACTAATTTACAGTCCCAATTTTTATTTTCGCCAGTGGCGCCGCAAGCCCAACCAGGACGATTACTTTCTCCTTTAGGCAGCACTTTTTTGGCGGCAGCAATACTGGGCTTTTCGAGCTGTTCGGGTTCTTTTGGCTCGCGCTGAGGAATAGGTTTTACTTTCGGCTCAATGGCTTTAGCGTCAACCTCATCTATTGCTTTTGGTGCAGGCGGCACCGGTTCCGCGATGATTTCTTCGGGCTCAACTTGTTCTACGACTTTTTCTGCAGGTTTCGCAACGACAGGTTGTTTACTGGTCTGAGGCTGAGGACGTTCTGTAACTGCGGGTTCGGCAACAATTGGCTGTACAGCCTCGACAGGTGCGGGTTGAGCTTGTTTAGCCGGTTCAGTTTTAACTGGCGGTTTAGTATCGGTAGTTTGTTCGGGTGCGGCATCTTTTCCTACACAAACCCACTCTTTGCCATCTTTACTCTGGTGACAATTCCATGCTGAATCATTGGCGGAAGCAGAATCAATAGCTGCGGTCAGCGAGGGCAAAAAAACCAGAAATAAGCGGCGGTACATAGATAATATGGGTTTATTAGCGTAGTGGCTTGCAAATCGAATAAAATGCTTGGAGGCGCATTTTACCTTAAATCGTCTGTATCTTTATAACTAATCTGTTCCGAATCCTATGATACCCGACGACCCAAGAACCCAGGCTATGATCCATTGGCTTAACCATGACCTGGCATTAACTATCGACACGATTGAGCCTGCGTCCAGCGATGCAAGTTTTCGCCGTTATTTTAGAGTCAAAGTGGCTGATAATAGCTTCATTGTGATGGATGCTCCGCCAGACAAAGAAGATGTTGCGCGCTTTATAAGAGTTGCCGACCAATTGCGACACGCCAAGGTCAATGTGCCAATTATTTTTCAACAAAACCTGCATGATGGCTTTTTGCTGCTGCAAGACTTCGGCTCCCAATGTTTTTTAGATCGGCTTGATATAAATAACGCCGATAATTTGTATCAAAGTGCATTTGATACCTTATTCAACCTGCAAAACAACACGCCATTAACCAACTGCGGCTTACCCGCTTATGATCAAGCATTATTAGAAAGAGAGTTGGGCATTTTTACCGAATGGTTTTTGGGCAATAGACTTGGTCTTGCCGTGCCCGAACAGCTCTGGAACATAACGCGTACCGTGCTGATTGATTCTGCGCTGGAACAACCGGCCACTTGCGTTCATCGCGACTACCACTCTCGCAATCTAATGGCTGTCGAACAAGACTCACCCGGAGTGATTGACTTTCAAGATGCAGTCATCGGGCCAATTACCTATGATTTAGTGTCTTTGTTACGCGATTGTTATATTGCCTGGCCAGAACCGCTTGTGGAGCAATGGGTGAGCGATTATTTTCAGCGGCTTGAGCAAGCTAAACTGATCGACTGCGGACTGGAAAGATTCCAGCGCTGGTTTGATTTAATGGGCTTGCAACGTCATTTGAAGGCCATCGGCATTTTTTCTCGCTTAGATTTGCGCGACGGCAAATCCGGCTATCTACAAGATATTCCACGCACACTCAATTACGTTACAGAGGTCGCGGCAAAGTATCCGGAACTTGCCGAATTTGGCGACTATCTCCAGCAGCTAAATTTATTCAGGCAAGCATCATGAAGGCGATGATACTTGCGGCAGGCCGCGGCGAAAGAATGCGTCCACTAACCGACCACACCCCCAAGCCCCTGCTTACCGCAGCAGGTAAGGCGCTAATTGAACATAGCATCGAACAATTGGTGGCCGCAGGTTTTAATGACATTATCATCAACCATGCCCATCTCGGTCAGCAAATTGAACAACATTTAGGCGATGGCCGACAATTTAACGCCAATATCCGCTATTCGCCTGAAACAACAGCCCTGGAAACTGCCGGCGGTATTATTAAGGCATTACCTTTGCTCGGCGATGAGGTGTTTTTAGTGGTCAACGGGGACATTGCCACTGATTTTCCGTTTGCCACGCTCAAAAACCAACCCGTCAATCTTGCGCATCTGGTATTGGTTGAAAATCCCATCCATCATCCACAGGGTGATTTTGGCTTGGATCGCGCTGGCTTTGTCACTGAAACAGACACCAAAAAATTCACCTTTAGCGGCATTGGGCTGTATCATCCCGACTTGTTCAGACAAATTCCGGCAGGCATTCATAAATTATTACCATTGCTACTCAAAGGCATTGCCAGCCACGGAGTTTCAGGACAAGTGCATACCGGTTTCTGGATGGATATAGGCACACCGCAGCGCCTACAGGAGCTGGATTTTCATTACTCGCAACGGAGACCACACCATGCCTGATCATATTTATAAAAAAATCGAACTGACCGGCTCATCAAGCGTCGGCATACAAGAAGCCATCGAAAATGCGGTAAATAAAGCCGCGAAAACCATCCATGACATGCGCTGGTTTGAAGTTGTCGAAACTCGCGGTCATATTGCCGATGGCAAAGTAGCTCATTGGCAAGTCACCATCAAAATCGGCTTTTCTTTAACCGAATAAACGCGCACTGATGCCGCAGGTTATTGTTCTGATAATTTAACCACTCGACAAGCTCAAAGTTCAGCACGGATTACATCGACACAAACCATTCGTATCTAAATCAAGAGCTTGCCGAGCAATCAATTCAGCACCTATATTTTTAACAGGAAAAATAAGCGCATAGGTATTTATACCTACATATAAAAAACAATAACGTACTAGAAAAACAATAACATACTGCTATAATCTCAACGAAATTATCACTATGTGAGCCATGGCTATGAGACATTACTGGAAGGTCGTTGTTTTTGTTGGATTACAGCTTGCTTCCGTGACAGGTCACGCTCAGCAAGTCGATGTCAGCGCTTTGCGGTATTGGAATACCCCTGATCAAACACGCATGACTTTTGACGTCACCACCTCACCCGAGCACCGCGTATTTTTGATGAACAATCCACCACGCTTGGTGATTGATATGCGCAATGCCAGGGCAAAAACCAAGCAGGCATTACCTCAACCTGCGGCTGATCATCCGCTGTTTTCTAAGCTGCGTTTTGCCCCTAAAAACGGTAACGACTTAAGAGTTGTAATCGACCTTAAGCGTCCATTGAATGCAAAGACAGCAACTTTACGGACCAATTCGCTTGACGGTAATTTATTGGTTATCGAATTATTGAGCAAAACAACCATCGCTAATAGCAACGCCGAAATAAAAGTCGCAGCCAATCCAGTACCTGCTGTAAACATACTGTCTAAAAGCCCAAAAGCTGAAGCGCCTCAAACTGCCAACATTAAAACGGCCTCCCGCCCACTTAAACCTATCGCAACTGTCGCGCAAAAATCCAAAAGTATTGTTGTGGCAATTGATGCTGGTCATGGCGGCAAAGATGTCGGTGCGCTTGGCGCCAGTGGTACTCAAGAAAAGCATGTCACCCTGTCTATCGCTAAAAAACTAGCCGCCCTGATCAATAGCCAACCGGGTATGAAAGCGGTGCTGACACGCAAGAATGACTATTACGTCGGCCTCAGACAAAGAATGCAGCTTGCTCGTGCCGGCAAGGCGGATTTATTTATTTCCATTCATGCCGACGCCTATCCAAATGAAACCGTCAAAGGTGCGTCAGTGTTTACCCTGTCCAGCAAAGGTGCCACTAATGAAGCCGCGCGCTGGCTGGCTGACAGTGAAAATGCTTCCGACTTGGTTGGCGGCGTCAGCTTAGGCGATAAAGACGATGTTCTGGCCTCAGTGTTGCTGGATTTGTCGCAGACTGCCACGCAAGAAGCCAGTGATAACGTGGCCGGCAACGTGTTAAAAAACTTTGAAGACATCGGCGAACTGCATCACGGCTCGGTGCAGAAGGCTAATTTCATGGTGTTAAAATCACCGGATATTCCGTCCATCTTGGTCGAAACCGCTTTTATTTCTAATCCCTCAGAAGAACTTAAGCTGGTCAATGCCGCTCATCAAACCAAAATAGCTACTGCCATTTTTAATGGTCTACGCAATTACTTTGACAAAACCGCACCCATTGAAAGCCGGGTCGCGGCACTTGATTTATAAGCTACACACTCAATACGTCACCCA
>JAQTQN010000102.1:0-3202 GCA_028712225.1 Methylobacter sp. | reverse complement strand
ATTTTGGATCAATTGTTGCCATTAATGTAATCAGCAAAAACACACATCAATCTGACGAATGCAGCCGTCAGATTGATGCTTTGCAACAATCTTAAGCCAACTTGGCTTTTAAAAACTCAATCACTTCAGCCATCGGCACTTCTTCGTGCTCCGCACCGCCCACTCTCGCCTTATATTCAATCGTGCCGGTATCCAAACCGCGATCGCCAAGAATTATGGTATGCGGAATACCGATCAGCTCCATATCTGAAAACATAAAACCGGCGCGCACTTTGCGATCATCAAACAACACATCAATACCGGCTGCCTGCAGGTCTTGATATAACTGCTCTGCCGCTGCTTTAAGACGCTCGGATTTATGCATATTCATCGGGCAAAGCGCCACTTGAAACGGTGCCAAGTGGCTCGACCAGATAATACCTTTGTCATCATGATTTTGTTCAATAGCCGCCGCAACCACTCGTGATATACCGATGCCGTAACAGCCCATCAGCATAATCTGGTTTTTGCCGCCTTCGTTGATAACACCGGCATTCATCGCCTCGCTGTATTTATTGCCCAGCTGGAAGATGTGCCCGACTTCAATACCGCGCGCCAAGGTAATTTGGCCTTTGCCGTCTGGGCTGGTATCACCTTCGACGACAGTGCGCAGATCTTCGATTTGTGCGGGTAGACTCAAATCGCGTTCCCAATTAACCCCGGTGTAATGCTTGCCATCGACATTAGCGCCAGCCACAAAATCCGCCATTAAAGTGACGCTACGGTCGGCAATGATGTTGATCGTCAATCCTTTTGGCCCGATAGAACCGGGCTTACACTGACAAGCACTGAATATTTCTTCATCGTTGGCAAACGTCAGCGGCGACAAAATACCCGCAACTTTTTCCGCTTTGATTTCATTTAATTCGTGGTCGCCTCTTAACAGCAGCGCCACCAAGGTATCATCTTCGCCTTTAACAATTAGGGTTTTAAGGCATTGACTGGCCGGTACGTCAAAAAATCGACTCACGTCTTCGATGCTGTGTTGATCGGGCGTATCCACCAGCGCCATTGCCGCGGTCGGCTGGGCGCGCGACCCTGAAGGCATGACCGCCTCGGCTTTTTCAACATTGGCCGCATACTCACTCTCTGTTGAAAAGGCAATCGCATCTTCGCCGGAATCTGCCAGCACATGAAATTCGTGCGACACCGCGCCGCCGATGGAGCCGGAGTCGGCAATTACCGCACGAAAGTTTAATCCCAGTCGATTGAAGATATTGGTGTACGCCGTGTACATGACGTCATAGGTTTCTTGTAACGACGCCTGATCCAGATGAAAGGAATAGGCATCTTTCATAATAAATTCGCGCGAACGCATGATGCCGAAACGCGGGCGAATTTCGTCGCGAAATTTGGTTTGAATTTGGTAATAGGTAATCGGCAACTGCTTGTAACTTTTGAGTTCGTTGCGCGCCAGATCGGTAATGATTTCTTCGTGCGTGGGGCCTAAGCAAAAATCCCGATCATGACGATCTTTTAAGCGCGCCAGCTCCGGGCCGTATTTTTCCCAACGGCCGGTCTCTTGCCATAACTCGGCAGGTTGTAACGCAGGCATCAAGACTTCCAACGCGCCCGCCTTTTCCATTTCCTCGCGGGTGATTTTTTCCACCTTGCGCATTACCCGCAACCCCAATGGCAGCCAGGTGTATAGACCTGCGGCCAGCTTGCGGATAAGCCCGGCGCGAATCATCAATTGATGGCTGGCTATTTCAGCATCGGCGGGAGTTTCTTTAACGGTACTAAGAGGAAATTGAGAGGTACGCATGATGTCAGTAGGCAATATATAAATAAAACCGGCATTTTACCGATTTACAGCAGAGTTAGACACCCGTACTACAGCTTTTAGCGATGAATATCAGCGTTTGTAAATTATTGCAGTCATTAACTTATAAATCGGCAATCCCTTGCCGCACATGCGCGCCATTTTTATGACTAAGCCTGACATAAAGGCAAAACAATAAACATATCTCATTGTTTTTAATAATATTAATAAAGTTGGCACAATATTGGCTTTAGTTATTGCAGATATACAGTTTCAGCTCACGAGGAGTCGGTCATGGCAAAGAAAACAGCAAATCTGGCAGTTATCAGCAATAACTCATTTGAGGCGGCAAAAGCAGTTAACCTGCAGCACTACGACATTAGTAGCGCTTTGCAAACCAGCCTGGAGTTTAGTGAATTAATCGCTATTTTCAGCAAAAAAATTGAACGCTTTCTTCCTCATAGCGCTTATGTTTATAGCAATCCTGAATTTAACCTGGAAATTAAACACGGTGTATTCACTCAACACTATTGCAACTATGCGTTAAAAGTTGAGCAACAACAGCTAGGTGAACTGAAACTCACCCGTCATTACCGTTTTAGCGAAGCTGATCTAAAACTGCTGGAATCGCTGTTGTGTTGCCTGGTTTATCCTTTAAAAAACGCCACGCTGTATCAGCAAGCATTGAAGATGGCATATACCGACCCACTCACTCAAACCAATAATCGGGCTTCATTCGATGATTCCGTAAAACGCGAAATGAGCCTGGCCGTTCGTGGTAATAAATCTTTATCAGTGCTGTTTTTAGACATCGATTATTTTAAAAGCATTAATGATCAATACGGCCACGCCTGCGGTGATGTAGCACTAACCGCAGTTGCGAAATGGATTAAAGAAAACCTGCGCAGTAGTGACATGGTATTTCGTTTTGGTGGCGAGGAGTTTGTGGTTTTACTCAGCGACACTGATATTGACGGTGCCAAATTATTGGCGGAGCGCATTCGCACTTCAATTGAGCAGCACACACTGGCTTACGACATGAATGCCATAAAAGTGACGGCTAGCCTAGGCGTAAGTAGTTTGTGTCATGAAGATACTTTAGAAAGCTTTATCAGTCGGGCTGATAATGCAATGTATCAAGCCAAACGAGGCGGCAGGAATCAGGTGGTATTTGCGGCATAACAGCACAACATGTGCTTTGCCCGGTAAGTCACTGACAGTGACTTACCGGGCACAGACTTCAAGATAGCAGCGCCGACCTCAGGCTCAATAAACCTGATAATCAGAGATGGCAACAGCTGATTCAGCGCGCCCTGCAGGCGCCATCATTTCAAAACTGCATAGCGCATAGCGCGGCAGGACAACTTAGAACGACGAACCAAAGCTTTCGCGGTAGCGCAA
>JAQTQN010000101.1 GCA_028712225.1 Methylobacter sp. | reverse complement strand
TTATGCATGGAGGGATTTCATCAATGTATGACAATAAATTAGCAGGGAGCATACTTGCCTTTAGTTTAAGGTTCTCTGCCATTAAGATTTTGATTTTTCCGTTCGCCCTGAGCTTGTCGAAGGGTGCCTGACAGGAACGGCCATGCCTGACAAATCTGCCTGGAGCAGAATTGCATTTTCCCGAAGAGTGCCTGACAGGAATAGCCATGCATGAACTTTCACTTTTGGAAAACGTGCGGGAAATTCTTGAAGACCACGCGCAAAGCCAGAAGTTCAGCAAAGTAAGCCGAGTGACCTTGGAAATCGGTAAACTTTCCTGTGTCGAGCCGGAAGCGTTACGTTTTGGTTTTGATGTCGTGATGAAAGGCTCATTGGCGGAAGGTGCCGAACTGATCATCACTGGTCTGGAGGGGCTAGGCCATTGTCAGCAATGCGGGCAGAACACAGTAATGGACGCTTTGTACGATCCATGCGGGCATTGCGGCAGGCCTCTGACAGTGGTGCAAGGCATGGAAATGAAGATTAAAGATTTGGTTGTCATTTAACGGCGGATTAATTATGTGCGGAATATGCGGTTGCGGCTCCCCTGAACAAAAACAGAGCCATAAGTTCGTTTTTAAGCGCGAACATCACCATCATCATGACGAGTTGGACACGGGGCGTCTCATACAACTTGAGCAGGATTTACTCAGCAAAAATAATACCTATGCCGCGCAAAATCGGGACTATTTTAAACAGCATAATATTTTTGTACTGAATCTGGTTTCAAGCCCCGGTGCCGGTAAAACAACCTTGTTGGTTGAAACTATTAAAGCCTTAAACGGCCAATTCCCAATTGCAGTTATCGAAGGCGACCAGCAAACCGAGCATGATGCCGATCGCATCAGAGCCACCGGAACGCCCGCGCTGCAAATCAATACCGGCCGCGCCTGTCATCTTGAAGCGTTGGGTATCGGTCAGGCGTTAATTGAGTTGGACGTAAAGGATAACAGCCTATTGGCTATCGAAAATGTCGGTAATTTGGTCTGTCCGTCTTCATTTGATTTGGGCGAGGCACATAAAGTGGTGGTACTGTCGGTCACCGAAGGCGATGACAAGCCACTTAAATATCCGGATATGTTTCACGCAGCTGATGTCATGTTGATCAATAAAACCGATTTATTACCTTATGTCGATTTTGATGTCGAGCGCTGTATCGGTTACGCAAAACGGGTCAACCCTGAGATAAAAATCATCTGCTTGTCTTCGACTAAAGGCGACAACTTTTCCGCCTGGACGGATTGGCTTGCAGAGCAAATGCAGTCGCTTTCTTAGCATTTAAGCGACTGTATATTTTGGGGGGAATGTAAGTTAGTATCGTCAGTCAAAATGTTAGTCAGCGGCGGCTTGATTGTTGCCACTGATACCGCTAAATTCCTAGACAACATCCACATCTATGTCCTTACTAAGTAATAATACCGTCTGGCATCGCGCCTCAGTTACTCGCGATCGAAGACACCAACTCAATCAACATACATCCGTCATCTTATGGTTTACCGGTCTATCAGGTGCAGGCAAATCGACACTTGCGCATGCTGTTGAAGAAAGATTGCATCTGTCCGGTTGCCGCACCTTTGTGCTGGACGGTGATAATGTCCGTCATGGTTTATGCGGCGATTTGGGCTTTAGCGAGCAGGATCGGCGGGAAAATATTCGCAGAATTGCTGAAGTAGCCAAATTGATGCTGGAAGCCGGTGTTATAACGCTCACTGCTTTTATTTCCCCTTTCAATGCCGAGCGACAACAGGCCAGAGAATTGGTGTCGACAGATGATTTTGTTGAAATTTACTGCAAGTGCGATATTGCCGTTTGCGAGCAACGTGATGTGAAAGGACTTTACAAAAAAGCCCGCAGTGGAGAAATCGCGCAATTTACGGGTATTTCTTCACCTTATGAACCGCCGCTCAATCCTGAATTGGTCATCGATACCGACATGTTTTCCCTGGATGAATGTGTTGAGCAGGTTCTGGCGCTGCTTAAACAGCGTGGTGTTGTGGCTGAATGCGGAGGGGTAAAGAATGAACATTGATATTTTTAATGGCGACGCCGATGGCATTTGCGCGCTAATTCAATTGCGGCTGGCGTTTCCGGTCGATGCCCGGATGGTCACTGGGGTTAAGCGCGATATTAATTTATTAAGCCGGGTGTCGACACAGCCGGGCGATCAACTGACCGTGCTGGATATTTCCTTGGATACCAATCGCGCGGCGCTGCTGGCGTGTTTGCAAAATCAAGCCAACATTTTATATGTCGATCATCATTTTTCGGGTGAAATTCCAGAACATCGTGGCTTGACCAGCATTATCAATACCGATGCCAACGTCTGCACCAGCTTGTTAATCAATGATTATGTTAAACAGCGCTTTACCGGTTGGGCAGTGACGGGGGCATTTGGCGATAATCTTGCTGACAGTGCCTGCTTGGCGGCAAAGTCGCTGCAACTTTCCGATTCGCAACTGGCGCAGTTACAGCAGTTAGGTATTTGTATTAATTACAACGCCTACGGTGCCACGCTGGATGATTTGCACATTGCTCCCGGCGATTTATATCAACAATTGAAGGTCTATCCATCGCCGTTTGATTTTATCGCTGAGCAAGGTGTTCTTTATCAACAATTGCTTGCTGCTTACGACGATGATATGAGTCGAGCGGAGCGCCTCCAGCCTGAATATCAAAATCACCAGATTGCCGTATTTATGTTGCCGGATGAAAAATGGGCCAGAAGAGTCAATGGCGTCTGGGCTAATAAACTGACCAATCAATATCCCGATAGAGCGCATGCGGTTGTTACGTATAATAATCGGGGCGGCTATCAAATTAGCGTTAGAGCGCCGCTCAATAACAAAACCGGCGCTGACGAACTGTGCAACCGTTTCCCGGAAGGCGGTGGGCGCAAAGCCGCGGCTGGAATCAATCATTTAAATGCGCACCAACTTACTGAGTTTATTGACGCTTTTAAACTCCAGTATCGCTAACGCCTTTAAAATATCAGTTGGAAACTTCTAAAAGCTAAATCAGTTCCACCATCTCTTGCATTGAAGCTCAGCCTTAATAACACAGCTTTTTTGTGGATAAGGCAGGGCGTCTTTCAATCATTTAGAACCTCGAAAAAACCTGCACTTCAATAAATCCAGTGTTAACTTTGTATTACCAAATGAGTAAGTTTTTTGAGCCCTTCAGCTACGTTCAGGAGAGTCTTGTCGAACCATGAGGCGAATGGATTTTTTGAGGTGCCTAAGGATCATGACTGAAGAGGATTGCTTAAATCCGTAGACCACCTCGAAAAACCCTGCACTTCGACAGGCTCAGTGCGAACGGCATCTTATAAATCAACCTGTCACGTTCGTGGTGAGCTTGTCGAACCATGAATGTGACAGGTTTTTCGAGGTACCCCGTATTACAAATTTGAATTCTATAGGTATTCTTACTAATTGTAGAATTTAGTTAAAAGGACTTAAATTAATCCAGTGGTAAGTGTTTTACAGAATCAAACGCCAAAGCTAGCGTTAAATAATTTTAAAAGTTAGTTTTTTACAAAAAACGAATTGATTTTTCTTTTTGAATGTTCAGAAAATTAAGATTAAGTATATTTGTAACGCAACAATTTTTAATAAAATAAAATTCCAAGGAAATAATATTATGAACATGAAAAACATACTTAAATTGGTCGGAATTACATTTGCGCTGCTGGTTAATACTGTCGTTCAGGCCGATATTACTTACGACTACATCTACAGCTACACATTTGATAATGGAGAGATTGTTTCCGGTTCATTCACAGGGTCTGAGAACGGAAACTTAATCACTAATCTTTCTAATATTACTGCAAGCCTCAATGGTAACGAATTTACTACTGATCCTAGCGGGAGCCTTTATGGCTTCTCATACCTTCCCGATGTTGGGGGGCTAATTCCCAATGCTAGCGGTACTCTTGGCCCCAAAGCCGCCTGGGCTATCGGAGGCGCAGTTGCTTCTTTTGATGGTACGGGGAACAATTTTTTGTTTATTGATACCATCAATCCAGACGGCATTTTTGTGAACTATTTTGCTATTGGTAGTGCTTTTGGGGACAGTACTAGCGTTGCTAGAGGTCCTGACGGTCATTTTGTTAATGAAAATTTTAGTCCGGCCAGGTGGAGTGTAGCCCAAACACCAGTTCCTGTTCCTGCTGCAGTCTGGCTATTTGTGAGCGGATTGTTAGGATTACTGGGGATGAATAAGCGTCGTCACCAAACCGCTTAATGATGGATTTGCTTTAGCTTGCAACTTTATAAGTAGGACGCCAATGCTGCCAATTTAGCTTAATCTCTTGCTGATAGTGGTCAATAATTGGATGGATTCCCGAGACTCTCCTCTGCTTTTGTATTCCGCCCATCGATGATGGCTTTATCTACACTGAAATCACCTTTTTAGGTGATTTCAGTCGTCCCCCCTTGGCTCTTGCTGTTTAAAAGTCCCTTATGCAAATACATGTTCAATCAGTACGCTCTTTCTTGGAGCGGCGGCTTTGCATTGTCATTCATTTGGGGATCTGCTCACTAAAGGGAACCTCTAAAAATTATCCATTCATGGCTTCGACAGGCTCAGCACGAACGGATAAGTAATTGATTAATAAGATAACCGTTCGCACTGAGCTGTGAGCATGTCGAACAGCCGAAGTGCAATTTTTAGAGATTCCCTAAGATTAAAATCGCTGTTTTAGTTAATAGAGATTTCATTTACTTGACTGTGTTTCGGTAAATACTCCGGTTCTTCCGTGGAATTACCCGGTAAGCGTGTCTATGTGGTTCTTTTGTAAAATCCCACCGGTTGTTCCCTCCAATCTAACATTGATGCAATAGGTCAGGCATTTTGCCAAGCCAAATTGAGAGGCCTTAATTGCTCGATCTATAAGCCAAAATAATATTCTTGAAAAGTAAGTGGTTCTACTTATTCAAACAGCCAATCAACGACAAATAATCAAACATTATTTACTGCTGATTGGCTGATTTATCTTATTAATGTTGTAAAAATAACTTTAAATTCAATGTGCAATAAAAAATAGGTAAAAATACTAATAGTAGTTGTACGAATTGTTATCAGATTGCTTTCATGAGAATTTAAACAAGTAAGGAGGGAATTTTATATGCATAACAAGCGTGTGTATTTTAATAAGTAAATTTATTATAGATTAGTGAGTTACATAATTTAAACTCTGGGTTAGTATAAATACTAATAGTAGTCATACGTATTGTTTATGAAGTATTCCTGTGAGAGATTATGCGTCGGCAAGGATGAATAAAGTGGAGATTATAGATATGCAAAAAAAATCTGTGGTGCATAACCTATAAGTATTCAAAATGTAATTATCAATAATATTATTTATGTGTTATTAAAAATGGTTTTATTGGCTTGGTTTGAAGGATAAGCATGGAGCATGCTGATTTACAATTAGTTATCAACTTAGTATTAATTAGTAATACTACTAATGGTAATGATGCTAATAGTTTTTAATTTTAAAATTAAATAATATTGTCTCTAGTGCTTGGGTTTTTAGTAAAGCTTAGAATAAAAATGATCTGGTGAAATTAAAGTAATGCTTAATGAATAGCTCATATCTTAGGAGAGCAATAAAATGAAAAAATATCAAAAGCTTGGTGCAGTATTAACCATAATAATAAGTGGTTCAGCAGCAGCGGAAGCAGCAGTTCCAGTCACTCTTTACAACAATATACCTGCAACGTTAGACGTGTACGACGGACTAGGTTTGACAGGCATCAGTTTTATCGCAAATAAATTCTCTACCGGAGAATTGTGCCCAGCAGGTTGCATATTGGGAGATATTACTTTGAATTTGACTGATGCCTACGCAAGAGGTACCTCAGTTGGTTACAAGTTGGAACTTGTTTCCGATAACGCAGATGCTCCGGGTATTACGTTGGCCACGTTGAACAATCCTGAGGCAATCAGCGGTAGCTTCGGCAATGATGTATTTACACCCGGCGGATCATATACGTTAGCTGCAAATACCAGTTATTGGGTGAAATTAAGTTCTACTATTGATGGCTTAATCTACTGGGATTACACCAATAACAACGCACCAGGACAAACGAGTAAATATATTTATAACTTAGGCGGTTATGAGGGGGGGTCTTTTCCTGGCACCTATAATTTATTGATGACAGTACAAGCTTCATCTCTTGGCGGAGTTGTTCCTCCTCCACCTTCCGAGGTTCCAGTTCCAGGAGCGTTATGGATGATGGGATCGGCATTAATCGGGTTACTGACTACTTGGCGTAAAAAATCGCGTTAATCATCTCGCTACGTTAATTATTTTAGTGTGAGAGACGTAGACAAATAAAGATTTTGCTACAGCTTCGCCGTCGCCGGTGGTGATTAATAGTAATTCCAAAATACTCATCAGGAATTAAATTGGCGTGCTGTAGTTACTGAATTGAGCTTAGCTCGATAAATAGCCAATGCGGTTGTCATGTCTACATTGGTGGTTGAAAAATCACATGACAATAATACACTTTAATTAAGGAGTTTTATTATGAACATTAAATTAACAGCGTTAACTGCAGGCATTTTAGTTGGGCTTTCTAGCACTGCGAGTGCGGCTCTTGAAGTTCCAGTGCCGCCAACTGCACCTAATATGTATAATTCAGGCCCACAATCGCCTTTATTAAACACCACCAATTTAAGCGCTGCTGAAAGAAGTGCGTTTTCACTTTTTGAAGGTGTCATGCAGGTGGTAGAAGCGAAAATCCATGCGACTTCATGTGCTGCAGCAAGTTTTGATGTTGAAGTCTATGCCGACGGTAGTGTGAATTCCAACGTTCCAGCTAATGGCGGCAACTCAATATTCAATAAAATTAAAGTAACTGGCGCTAACGGCTCACAGGCACCGCAATTTGAACTCAATGCGAACTTAAAAGCGCCTGTAAATGGAAGGGGGCAACAAATAGATGTGACCTTAGCAAGTGCAGGTTACCTGGGATCAACCAGAGTCACGCAATTTACTGCATCATACGCGTTTAACAACGTCAACAATCTGTTTGTAACTAATAGTGTCAATATTGCTATCGTTGGGATAAATGGTACTCCTGATATATACAGCGGCAATGTAATTAAGGACTTCTACCATGGTTCGGTAAATTCCAATGATAGAGAATATTACAATATTTACGATTGGGGTCTGCAATCCGTTTCCAAATTGGGTTACCCAGTCAACAAATGGTGGCAACGTTCTAAAACCCATCGGGATGATGGTGTTGTAGGACATACAGTATGGGTTAAGGATCGTCTGGTAGGTGCATCTTCATGCCGTATAACCCTTGATACTACTGGCTACAACAACCAAAGCTATTTTTGGCAAGGCGGCAGTATAGGCGATGGCAAACTGACCATCTCTCCCGTAGCGCCATCTACTCCTGTTAATGATTCAAATGGTCAATTAGTTTGGACTGGTTATCCGTTCTAATTTTTAAAAAGACTGTCTGAATCAAAATGTCGTATTAAAAACCGTCCGGGTAAAGCCGGGCGGTTTTTTAAAACTCAAAGAAACCCTTTTATAAATGCAAGCGCTTAGATCAAGCAATATAAGATTGAACCATTATGGTTGGTTAAATAGTTGAGTTCTCAGCAATAAGTCGTCACGTGACAATGGTTTTTACATAACTGTCATGATGTAAGTTTCAGGCAAACGGATGCAGCCTATTTCTTGCTAAGAATTTATATCATCAATAAACGGTACTAAGTGGTAACGGTGTACAAAAACTAATAAATCCGAACAGAGGAATGTTTAGAATGAAAAGCGAACTCCTTACTACTATATTACTGACTGGATTTTGTAATATTGCATTTTCAGCCTCCCCGATACCAGCACCAGACATTTACTCGGGAGGACCAACCTCTCCATTGTTTGCAAATACGGGTATCTTCGCCTCCGAAAGAGCTGCTTATGCTTTATTAGAAGGAGCACTACAGCAGGCTGAAACGGTAATCGCCGCCACAAGCTGTTCTAAATCAGTGGGCACCTTTGATCTTTTCGTCTATAGCGATGGCTCATTGAATAATCCCTCGTTCAATTTCGTGACGGTAGACTCCCCCGCGTCCACCTTTACACTCAGCGCTAAAATCAATGCCAATCTCCCCTTCAGGGGCCAAACAATGACCATTAATCAGGCGCAGCAAGGGGCATTCAAGCGCGTTACACTTTTTAATTACAATGCTAATGTCTCTTATAATGCACAAAACTCGATAATGGTCATGGACAGTAATATTTCAGTCAAAGGTATTAATGGATTACCTGAAAGTTATCAGAGTAAGGTGATAAAGGATTTTTACGTTGCGACCGACAGCGTTACCGGGTTGCCCTATATTTTCGATTGGGGAGTGGTATCGCTTTCTAAATTAAGCTATCCGATCCAACAATATTGGCAACGCTCAAAAGTGCTTCGAGACGACGGTGTATTAGGCAGAACTGTATTTGTAAAGGACAGGCTGGTCGGAGCCAATGCATGCCGAATTGTGATAGATACCTACGGCGATAATAACGCAGATTACTTTATGCAGTACGGTAGCCTAACCATATCCATTACCCCGCCAATGCCTGAATACCAATTCGATTTCTGAACAGCAGATTTGGTGTGATTTTGAAAACAGCTTTGTCCGCAGCCGGTTTAGTCAAAGGCTGAGGGTTAACTATGCCCGATAGCCTGGAAATCAAATTATATATGAACAATAAATTGAATATGCTGAGCGTGGCTATGGTTCTTGGATTTACAAACATTGCCGTGGGCGTAGAAGCACCAAATGTCCCCAGTCTATTTGCTAATGGCCCGATAGCCATGCAGATGTCAGCCACGAAGATGAGCGGTACTGAGAAATCTGCCTACGCGCTCTTTGAGGCCACTATGTTGGTCGCTGAAGATGTGATTCATGCTACAAGCTGCTCTGCAGCGGCAGGTAAATATACTTTTAATGTGTTAGCCAACGGAGCAGTTGGCGATTCTAACAACAATGAAATCACAGTCGTTTCGCCAGAAAAAAACACTAAGACGTTGGTTTTTCGAGTCAATCTCAATACTCAAGACGAGTTTAGGGGGCAACAGCTTGTCGTTGAGCAATCTGGTGTCGGCTCATTGAGTGGTACTGAGGTCTCAAAATTTGTAGGGGCTATTTCTTTTAACTCAGAAGGCACTCAAATGACCTTGAAAAGCAGCGTGAATATACAAAGTATAAATGGCCAGGCGGACACTTTTCAGGGTGAAATGGCCCAAAATTTTTACCTTGCGCCGAATCCTGATGATACTCATATCTTAAGCTGGGGCCTGCAGTCCAACTCCAAGTTTGACTTCCCAATCGAGAGGTATTGGCTGCGTTCTAAATCGCGCCGAGATAATGGGATTGTTGAACGCACGGTACTTGTTAAAGACAGGCTGGCCGGTGCCTCGCCTTGTCGCATCCTAATCGATGGTTCGCGTCCTAGTCCCTATAATCAAAATCTCTTTGCACAGACTGGCACGTTAACCATCTCTGCTGAGACACCCAATGATCCCGTACCTGCATTTGATTTATTCTGAAACAGCTAAGGATATAAGCAAAATGACTTTTTTAAAAATAGGT
>JAQTQN010000005.1:21949-42401 GCA_028712225.1 Methylobacter sp. | reverse complement strand
CAAGCCGCATTTAAGCATTTTGGTCATGCCGTTAAGACCTTGCCTGCCGCTACCATCAATGAGATTTTTGCGTCTGTTGAAGGCGGTCAGTCTCAGTTTGGCGTCGTGCCGGTTGAAAACTCTACCGAAGGCGTGATCAGTCATACCTTAGATAGATTTTTGAGTTCGCCGTTGCAAATTTGCGGCGAAGTGGAAATCAGGGTGCATCAAAACCTGATGGGCAAGACTGATAACCTTGAGGAAATCACGGAAGTTTTTTCTCATCAACAGTCATTGGCGCAATGCCGGGAATGGCTGGATAAACATTTGCCAAAAGCCAAACGAACCGCGGTGAGCAGTAACGCCGAAGCGGCAAAATTGGCAGCGGACAATCCACAAGCTGCTGCTATTGCCGGTGTTGCCGCGGCTGAATTGTACGGACTGAGCGTATTGGCAAAAAATATTGAGGATGAACCCAACAACACCACGCGATTCCTCATTATTGGTCAACAAACATCCTCTTCTACGAGTCATGACAAAACTTCTTTAGTGGTGTCAACCGACAATAAGCCGGGTACATTACATCGAATTCTTGAACCTTTTGCTCAGTTGGGTGTCGATATGTTGAATATCGAATCCAGGCCTTCCCGCCAGGGTTTATGGGATTATGTTTTTTTTATCGATCTTGAAGGCCATTGCGAGGACGCAATAGTCGCCCAAGCACTCGATCGACTTAAAGAAAATGTCAATATGCTCAAGATCCTAGGTTCTTATCCTAAAGCGGTTTTATAAAGCACATTATTTTGTTGCATCCGTATTAATGCCTGCCAAACCATTTCTTACTCAATCAACTTATGACTAGCGCAAACAAAATCTATAACCTGGCTCTGGCCGGTGTTCAGCAACTTGTACCTTACAAACCCGGCAAACCCATTGAAGAGCTGGAACGTGAATTAGGGTTAACTAATATTGTCAAACTTGCGTCCAATGAAAATCCATTAGGGCCGGGGAAAAAAGCGCTGGCAGCAATTCAAACGGCTTTACCAAGCTTAGCATTGTATCCAGACGGCAGCGGCTTTGCTTTGAAGCAGGCGTTGGCTAAAAAATATGCGGTGGATGATAGCCAGATTACCTTGGGTAATGGCTCTAATGAAATCCTGGAGTTGGTGGCAAGGGCGTTTTTAAGACCTGGGCTGGAAGTGATTTTTTCTCAACATGCGTTTGCGGTGTATCCGCTTGTTACCCAAGCTGTTGGTGCAACTGCAGTCGTCGTTCCGGCGGTTAATTATGGTCATGATTTGGCTGGTATGCTTGATCGCGTTACTGAAAATACCCGCGTCGTGTTTATCGCTAATCCCAATAATCCCACCGGCACACTGTTAAGCCAGACTAGTGTTGAAGCATTTATTGCCGCGTTGCCTGACACGGTTGTTTGCGTATTGGATGAGGCTTATTTTGAATTTGTCAGTCGCGTAGAAACAGTTGACTCACTCGATTGGTTAAAGAAATATCCTAATTTAATCATTACACGCACTTTCTCTAAGGCTTACGGTTTGGCTGGATTGCGTGTGGGTTATAGCCTGTCCAGTCCTGAAATTGCCGATATTCTTAATCGCGTTAGACAGCCGTTTAATAACAATACGCTGGCCTTGGTTGCTGCCGAAGCCGCGTTGAGTGATGAAGAGCATTTACAACAAACTATCACAGTCAACGCTCAAGGCATGCAGCAACTGACTGACGGGTTTAAACAATTGGGCTTGGAATGGATACCGTCTGCGGGTAATTTTGTATCGGTAGATTTACGGCAACCCGGTCAACCTATTTACGAAGCCTTGTTACGTAAAGGCGTGATTGTCAGGCCAGTGGGTAATTATGAATTGCCTAACCATTTACGTATCAGTATTGGCACGCAAGCAGAAAACCAACTGTTCCTTCAGGCGCTTGCTGATACGATCAATAATGTTTGACCGACTTTGTATTATTGGCGTGGGCTTAATTGGCGGTTCTATTGCCAGAGCCGCCAGATTAAACGGCTTAAGCCAAACGATTGTGGGATTTGGTCGGCCGGAAGATTTAGCCAATCTACAAACTGCCAAACAGCTGGGTGTGATTGATGAGTATTATCTGGACTTGGCCGAAGCTGTTAAAAACGTGGATTGCGTGGTGATAGCCACGCCCGTCGCCAGTATTAAAGCGATTTTTACCCTTTTGCAGCCACTTTGGTCAGCACAGACAATTTATACCGATGTCGGCAGCACCAAAGGCAGTGTACTGGCGGCTGCAGAACAGGTATTCGGTGAAATTCCGCCGAACTTGGTTCCTGCTCATCCCATTGCAGGCGCGGAACAAAGCGGGGTTGAAGCTTCCTTAGATGATTTGTTTGTTGGTAAGCGCTTGATTATTACACCTACCGACAACACCAGTCCGCAAGCGTTACAGGCCATCAAAACCTTATGGGAAAAGCTAGGTAGCTTGGTTTCAGTCATGGATGCCAAACATCATGATGGCGTGTTGGCGGCGACCAGTCATCTTCCTCATCTTCTGGCCTTTGCGTTGGTTGATATGCTGGGCCGTAAAGATGAACAAAATGAAATTTTTAAGTATGCCGCTGGTGGCTTTAGAGACTTTACCCGTATTGCCTCCAGTGATCCGACCATGTGGCTGGATATTTGCCTAGCCAACAGGGATGAGTTGATCCCTTTAATTGAAGAGTTAAAAACGGAACTGGGTGTTATTCAGAAAACACTGCAAAATCAAAACGGACAGCAGCTTTTCCAAACCTTTACTTATGCCAAAAACGCACGGCAGCGCTTTCTTGATCAATTCGAAAACTAATATGTCTAAATCAATAACATTTAAAGTTCAACCGGGCGGTACTTTGCATGGTGAAGTGCGCGTACCTGGCGATAAATCCATATCTCATCGTTCTATTATGCTGGGCTCGTTGGCTGATGGAACTACCCATGTCACCGGGTTTCTTGAAGCCGAAGATGCCTTGGCCACGTTGCAGGCATTTAAGGATATGGGAGTGGTTATTGAAGGTCCGGAAAATGGCCAAGTGACGATCCATGGTGTCGGCAAGCATGGTCTTAAAGCACCTAAAGGCGAATTATATTTAGGCAATTCAGGCACCTCAATGCGTCTGTTGAGTGGCTTATTGGCTGGGCAGGCATTTGATTCTGTATTGACTGGCGATAAATCGTTATCCGGTCGACCAATGAAGAGAGTTACCGCGCCTTTGGCAGAAATGGGGGCCGATATTAAAACCGCTGAGCAAGGAACCGCTCCGTTGCGTATTTTTGGTCGGGCAGGGCAGTTAAAAGGTATTGATTACACGATGCCGATGGCAAGTGCCCAGGTTAAATCTTGTTTGTTGTTGGCGGGTATGTATGCGCAAGGCGAAACCAGTGTGACCGAACCGGCACCGACGCGAGATCATACCGAGCGCATGCTGGCTGGCTTTGCCTATCCAGTAAAACGACAAGATAATATCGCCAAGGATGGTGTGTATGCCGCAGACCTGCCTGGAGCAGGCGCGGCAAAAGTAACCATTACTGCTGAAGGGCAGTTAAAAGCGACGGATATTGACGTACCCAGTGATATTTCCTCGGCAGCATTTTTTCTGGTGGGGGCTTCAATTGCCCCAGGCTCTGATGTGCTGCTTAAGCATGTCGGTATCAATCCTACTCGTACTGGAGTGATCGATATTCTTAAGCTCATGGGTGCGAATATTGAAATTTTGAATCAACGGGAAGTCGGTGGCGAGCCGGTCGCTGATTTGCATGTGGTGTATAGCCCACTAAAAGGCATTGATATTCCTGAAGCTTTGGTGCCATTAGCAATCGACGAATTTCCTGTGTTGTTTGTGGCAGCGGCATGTGCTGAAGGACAAACGCGGTTAACCGGTGCCGAAGAGCTTAGGGTTAAAGAATCAGATCGTATTCAGGTGATGGCCGACGGCCTGCAAATTTTGGGTGTTAGTGCTGAGCCGACTGCTGACGGCATGATTATTCAAGGTGGAACGATTGGTGGCGGAGAAGTTATTTCTCATGGCGACCACCGTATCGCCATGTCTTTTGCCATTGCAGCATTAAAGGCCTCTAAGTCGATAACGATTCATGATTGCGAAAATGTGAATACTTCGTTTCCGGGCTTTAAAACACTGGCGCAACAACTGGGATTGAGTATTGCCGAGGAGATTTTATGAGTATCCCTGTGTTAACCATAGACGGCCCAAGCGGTGCGGGAAAAGGCACGGTTAGCCGGGCCGTAGCCAAAAAATTGGGTTGGCATTATTTGGACAGTGGGTCTATCTACAGATCGTTAGCGATAGCATCCTTAAGGCAAAACATCAATTTAGATAATCCACAAGAAATCACTGATGTGGCTGCCAGGATGCGACTTGAGTTTGATTGTCTTGATGAATTAATTGTTAAGCTGGATGGCGAAGATATTACTGCGCAATTGGGATCGGAACAAACCGGTAGCGTGGCTTCAAAGATTGCGGCGATACCTGAAGTCCGCGCCATTCTTTTGCAAAAGCAAAGAGATTTTAAACAACTTCCCGGGCTTGTGGCCGATGGTCGCGATATGGGAACGGTCGTTTTCCCTGATGCAAAATATAAAGTTTTTTTAACTGCCAGTGCCGCCGAAAGAGCGGTGAGGCGTTATAAACAGTTGATTGAGAAAGGAATTGATGTTAATCTTCAAAAAATAACAGAGGAAATTGAAGCTCGTGATCGTCGTGATATGGAGAGAGAAGCTGCTCCATTAGCAATGGCCGCTGATGCGATCTATATCGATTCTTCTGATATGTCTTTGGAAGTTGTTATACAGGAAGTATTAAATTTAATCCGTTAAGGATTTTCTATCGTTGCACTCATAACTTAGTGCATTTTTTTAACTTTGATAACGAAAAGGCTTGTTCGAGTTTCGACAAGCTTGGGAATAGAAAATGAGCGAAAGCTTTGCTGAATTACTCGAAGAAAGTTTGACTAGGACCCAAATGAGTCCTGGTGCCATATTGAAAGGTACTGTAATCGATATAGAAAACGATTTGGTTATAGTAAGTACTTATTCAAAATCAGAAGGTCGTATACCAAAATGGCAGTTTCTGAATAACAATGGCGAATTGGAAGTTGCTATAGGCGACGAAGTTGAAGTTGCCCTTGATTTATTTGAAGATGGCTTGGGCGATACCCTTCTTTCTCGTGATAAAGCAAAGAAAAATAAAGCGTGGTCTGAACTCGAAGAAGCTTTCGAAAAAGAATCCACCATTATTGGTCAGATCAATGGCAAAGTTCGTGGCGGCTTTACAGTTGCTGTCGGTGCATTGCGTGCGTTCTTACCAGGCTCATTGGTTGATGTCCGTCCGATCCGCGATACTACATTCCTTGAAAATCGCGATCTAGAATTCAAAGTTATAAAAATCGATCAAAAACGTAATAACGTCGTTCTATCTCGTCGTGCTGTTGTTGAAAAAGAATACAGTGAAGAAAGAGAAGAACTGCTCAAAACGCTTGAAGAAGGCGCAATAGTTACCGGTATCGTGAAGAATTTGACCGATTACGGCGCGTTTATCGATCTTGGCGGTATTGATGGATTGTTGCATATTACCGATATGGCCTGGAGACGTGTACGTCATCCATCTGAATGTGTGGAAATCGGTCAAGAAATTAAAGTCAAAGTCCTTAAATACGACAAAGATAAAAACCGTGTTTCATTAGGTATGAAACAAATGGGTGAAGATCCATGGCAAAACATTGCTCGTCGTTACCCAGCCGGTACCCGCGTATTCGGTAAAGTTAACAATCTGACTGATTATGGCTGCTTTGTTGAAATTGAAGATGGCGTCGAAGGCTTGGTGCATGTTTCTGAAATGGACTGGACCAACAAAAACGTCAACCCATCTAAATTGGTTCAATTAGGTGAAGAAGTTGAAGTGATGGTTCTGGAAATTGACGAAGAACGTCGTCGTATTTCTCTTGGTATGAAGCAATGCAAAACCAATCCTTGGGATGAATTTGCAGCAACACACAACAAAGGCGACAAAATCTCTGGCAAAATCAAATCTATTACCGATTTCGGTATCTTCATTGGATTGGATGGCGGCATAGACGGTTTGGTTCATATGTCTGATATTTCATGGGCAGATGATGGCGAAGCTGCTGTTCGTGATTTCAAGAAAGGTGATGAAGTTGAAACCGTAATTTTAGCGGTTGATTCAGAACGTGAGCGTATTTCGTTAGGCATTAAGCAGCTTGAACAAGATCCATTCCAAAATTTCCTTGCTACATACGAAAAAGGTAGCTTGGTTAAAGGTGTGATCAAAGAAGTTGATGCTAAAGGCGCTGTTGTTCTATTAGCTGACAATGTTGAAGGCTATCTTCGCGCTTCAGAAATCCAACGTGATCGTGTTGAAGATGCGCGTACATTGTTAAAAGAAGGCGACGAACTTGAAGCTAAGTTCATCGGCGTAGATAAAAAGAGTAAATCTATCTCTTTATCTATTAAAGCTAAAGATAACGACGAAGAGTCACACACTATTAAAGATTATTCTCAGCAACCAGCTGGGACGCCTACTTTAGGCGATCTCTTTAAGCAAATGGAAAAATAAAAACCATTTAAATAAGAAGGGGGAGAGGTATAGCCTTTCCCCCTTTTTTTATTTAATTTTATTAAGGTGCATTGTGACGAAATCAGAACTTATTGAAGCTCTTGCTAAACAGCAGCCCTATTTGGCGCTTAAAGATGTTGAATTAGCTGTTAAATGTCTTGTTGAGCAGATGAACCAAGCCTTATCATCTGGCGAAAGAATTGAAATAAGAGGCTTTGGCAGTTTTTCTTTGCATTTGCGAGCTCCTCGCATTGGTCGTAACCCAAAAACCGGTGAGACAGTTGCGCTATCAAAGAAATATGTCCCCCATTTCAAACCCGGCAAAGAACTTCGAGATCGAGTCGATGCTTTGAGAGAGAAGCACGACATTGCTGATTAAATTACCTTTTCCAAATGCTAAATAGCCTTAGATCCATTTAGCAGTTTGGATAAAAGTCAATAATTGGTTATCAGGTGATTTAAATGCTGTTTCTATTAGATTGATCCAGGCGACAAGATTTTCTTTAGTTCATTTTGTCAGCCATATAAGTTTGCAGTGTGTTGGTAGCATGCTCAAAAATCTATCCCCCCCAGTGTTGATTGGCTTAATCCTCACTACAAAAGTCGCTCATCCAACTGTCAAACACTTTGTCCTGCGCACCACCCCGATGACCAGGCCCACTGGAAATTATATCCGCCCAGCCATCCAGTAACGTCAACAACTTCTCCAATAAAATAAAGTCCCGGTATTCGTTTGCTTTCCATGGTTTTGGATGACAATGCGTTGCAATCAACGCCACCGCAGGTAACTTCGGCTGTACGGTAACCTTCGGTGCCGTTGGGCTTGATAGTCCAACAGTTTATTTGTTCGGCAATTTGGCCGATGTGCTTGTCAGACATATCGGGCAGGGTAGTATTCAATGATTGTTCGGACAGCAAGCAACTGAGCAGTCGCTTAGGGAGACGGGCTTCCAGAACTGTTTTGAGTTTGCCCTTTTGTTTTTGCTGGCGCTGAGTTTTTAATTCCTGTTCGAGATCGCTGTGAGGTAATAAGTTGATTTCGACTTTCTCACCAGGCCGCCAGTATGAGGATATTTGCAATATTGCCGGCCCACTTAAACCTCGATGGGTAAATAATACATTTTCGGCAAAATGCTGTTTTGGGTTGCTGACCACACAAGGCACGGCAATTCCCGATAGTGCGGAAAACTTTTCTTTATCCTCCGGTTGTAAGGTAAACGGTACCAAGCCAGCGTAGGTCGGACGTACAGGTATGTCGAATTGTTCGGCGATTTTATAGCCAAATGGCGTAGCGCCCATTTTGGGTATTGACAATCCACCGCTGGCAACGACTAACGATTGGCAGGCAAAGTGGCCGGCGCTAGTAATTAAATGAAATCCATCGGCAGATTTCGATAGGCTATCAATACTCGTATCGAGTTTTATAACCACACCGGCGTTTTCGCATTCTGTTAACAGCATTGTCAGAATGTCTCGGGCGCTGTCATTGCAAAACAGTTGTCCGTGCGCTCTTTCATGGTGAGGAATTTGATAGCGAGTGACCAGGCTTAAAAAATCCCATTGGCTATAGCGACTCAATGCTGATTTGCAAAAATGCGGGTTATGGGAGAGATAATTCCGGGGTTCGATGCTGAGATTGGTGAAATTGCAGCGTCCGCCACCGGACATCAAAATTTTTTTCCCAGCCTTATTAGCATGATCAATCACCAACACACGTCGGCCGCGTTTACCTGCTTCAATCGCACACATTAAGCCCGAAGCACCTGCTCCAATAATGACGACATCGGTTTCAGTCATGAGTAGCCTTACGCAAAAAATGCCAGACTATACATGAAAAACCTGATTAGTATTTAGCGCGCTCCGATAAACTTGGTACACAAATGACAAACCAGGAGTCAGCAATGAAAGCCATGCTATTGAATCGGTTATGTAATTTAACTGACAATCCAACGCCATTAGATTGTGTGGATTTACCTGCGCCTGTTCCGGGCGAGAAAGACATTCTTATCAAGGTTTCAGTTTGCGGTGTTTGTCATACTGAGCTGGATGAAATTGAGGGTCGTACGCCGCCTAAACAATTGCCCATGGTATTGGGGCATCAAGTAGTCGGCAGGGTTGAGGTTGTTGGCAACAAGGTCGACAGTATTCGCATCGGCGATAGAGTTGGTGTGGCTTGGATTTTTTCGGCATGTGGCACCTGTAAGTTCTGTTTGGCAGGCAATGAAAATTTCTGTTTAGAGTTTCAGGCGACAGGTCGTGATGCGCCGGGCGGTTATGCCGAATACATGGCCGTCGATGAACATTTTGCTTATGCAATTCCTGATCCCTTTACCGATGAGCAGGCTGCACCATTATTGTGTGCCGGTGCTATTGGCTATCGGTCAGTACGATTGACGGAGCTTAATGACGGTCAACGGCTTGGGTTAACCGGGTTTGGTGCTTCCGGTCATCTGGTGTTGAAGATGGTGCAAGCTCTTTATCCTGCTACAGAGATTTACGTCTTTGCGCGTGGTCCGGCAGAAAGGGCTTTTGCCAGACAATTGGGCGCGCACTGGACAGGCGATTCCACCGAACGAGCTCCATATAAGCTGGATTGCATCATCGACACAACGCCGGCATGGTTACCGGTGGTTGAAGCGTTGGCAAACCTGGAGCCTGGGGGCAGGCTGGTGATTAACGCCATACGTAAAGAAGGTGACAATAGTGACTTATTGAAATTAAATTATCCAGAACATCTTTGGCAAGAAAAGGAAATAAAGAGTGTTGCCAACATTACCCGCAAGGATGTTGAAGATTTTTTAAATCTGGCGGCGTCGATTAATCTGCAATCTGAGGTACAAGTATTTTCTCTTGAGCAAGCCAATCAGGCCTTAATGGAGTTGAAAGCAGGCGACATTCGCGGTGCCAAAGTACTAAAAATTAACTAAGGTCTTGAAAAAAAATCCTTTGTACCAATATCGCTCAGTGAAAGTAGGTGATTACTTTTAAATCTATTGTTAATTTTGATAGGAGATGACGATGGCTATTACACGTTACGAACCTTGGAGTTTATTGAATCAACTGCAAAAAGAACTCGAGCGATCACAAGAAGGCAAAACCGGTGAGAGTTCTGTCGCTACTGCTGAATGGGCGCCTGCTGTAGATATTAAAGAAGAAGTGGATAAGTTTGTTATTCATGCAGATATTCCCGGTGTTAAGCCTGAAGATATTGAAATCAGTATGGAAGCCGGTGTGTTGACGGTAAAAGGTCAAAAAGAATCCGAAGCCAAAACTGAGAAAGAAGGCTACAAACGTGTAGAACGCAGCTATGGTTCTTTTTACCGACGATTTAGCTTGCCCGATTCCGCGGATGGCGATGCCATACAAGCCAAATCTAAATACGGCGTGCTGGAAATTATCATTCCTAAACGCGAAGCTGTTAAACCAAAACGTATTGATGTTAAATCTGAAGAATAATAAAGTTAGTTTGTTAATGGATTTTTGACACAGGGATGTTTATCAATATAGCCTCTGGGAGGGGCATATTTATTAGCCCGCTAACATAAGTCCAGCACAGGAAAGGCATGATGGAATACAAAGACTATTACAAAATTATGGGCTTGGCGCGTGAAGCGAGTCAGGATGACATCAAGCGTTCATATCGTAAGCTTGCTAGAAAATACCATCCCGATGTCAGCAAAGAAGCCGACGCAGAAGCAAAATTCAAGGAGTTGGGCGAGGCTTATGAGGTACTTAAAGATCCAGAAAAACGCGCCGCTTATGATCAACTAGGTGCTAATTGGAAAGCGGGTCAAGATTTTAGACCTCCGCCTAATTGGGCTGAAGGTTTCGAGTTCAGTGGTGGCGGTTTTACCAGTGGCGATGCGGGCGCCTTTAGCGACTTTTTTGAGCAATTGTTCGGTAAAGCAGGTTTCCATACCCCAGGTAAAGCCCAGCGTGGCGGTCCGGCGCGCGGGCAGGATAGTCACGCCAAAATTCACATTGATCTGGAAGACAGCTTTTTAGGCGCAACACGCGGCATCACACTGAGCGCTCCGGAGATGGATGCTCAAGGCCATGTGCAGGTCAAACACCGAACACTGAATATCAAGATTCCTAAAGGCATCAAAGAAGGTCAGCATATTCGCTTGAGTGGTCAGGGGCATCCGGGTGAAGGCGGTGGTAAAACCGGAGATTTATTTTTGGAAATTGCCTTTAACAAGCATCCATTCTACCGGGTTTCCGAGGCTGATATTTACCTGGACTTACCTGTGGCACCCTGGGAAGCTGCGTTAGGCGCAAAAGTTAAAGTGCCTACCCCGGAAGGTAGTGTTGACCTTAAGATCCCTCCCAATTCCAAACAAGGCAGCAGATTACGTCTGAAAGAGCGCGGTTTACCTGGACAAAAGCCCGGTGACTTTTATGTAGAGTTGCAAATTGCACTGCCGTCAGCAGAAACCGAAAAAGCCAAGGCGGCCTATCAAAGGCTGCAGCAAGAGCTTGATTTCAATCCGCGCAAATCATTAGGAGTCTGAAGCTCATGAGTTCACATGAATTATTCTTAGTACATACCGGCGAAGTAATTGAGGAGGGTGGGCTCACACTTGGGCAACTTTGTCATGCTTGCGATGTGCATGCCGAGTGGGTTATCAGTTTAGTTGAGGAAAGTATTATCGAGCCTCAAGGCGAAACCATTCAATGCTGGCGCTTTTCCGGAACAAGTTTAGGTCGAGTGCGTGCGGCGCTGAGGCTGCAGCGAGATTTGGGCGTTAATCTCGCGGGTATTGCTCTTGCTTTGGACTTATTGGAAGAAATTGAAAATTTGCGATTGCAAATGCATGTTGCTGAGCGTGGCTGAACAAAACTGGGCGGGCGTGTATTACCACAGAGTTAGATTACAGCTGCTTGCGCAGATTTTGGATTTCCACTTGAATCTTCTTCCGGTAAAACAAAAACTTCCAGCGGGTGCCTCCGCAATGTTGCCAAAGTATCGCCGAGCGTATCCCGGCTAGCAGGCAAGCGCGGACTTTGTTGACGATGTCCGGCCTGGATAGATATTCCTGTTCACCATTTACCATAATTCTGGGCTGCAGGGTGCTGACAGTGTTGTGGTAAATATCACCCAAATTAGCTAAGACATTTTCATGGAGCGGGCCAAATTGCACAGATTGTTCTTGGGCGCGTTCAATACCGGTAAAGATAGTGCTCAATAATTGAGGTTGTTTGGCCAATTGTCGCTCAAGAAAAACCAGTGATGCAGCGTAACGGGCTTGATCGGGGTTAGCGATTTTAAAACCAGTCATTTGCTCATTCAATTGCTCGAGCCCTAACGTAATGCCGGACAGGCCACCGAAAACATTCGCGACACCGTCTTTATCATTTATAAAAAGACTGCCGATGCAGGCCTCTAATGCCGCGCTGTTAGCAGTGCCTTTGGTGGCTAGTTGTTGAACCAGTGCTGCGGCCTGGCTAATTCCGGCCAGTGCGATAGTTTGATTGGTTATGGTATTTAATGACATGGCGGGTTTTATTTAATAGTGTCCAGAAGGTCTTTTGCCCAGTTGATGCTTTCGATATAAGCATTGCCGATAAGCAGTGGATCGAGTTGCGCAAAGTTAATTGCAGATATGTCCCATTGTTCATAACCCAAAACGCATTCCAGCGCTTCACCAGCCGGGCCTTGTTTATCAAGGATGGCAGAAACAATATCATTAGCTAAAGGCAATTGTTGCAGTGCGATGGCTATTGGCATATCCAAGACGCTATCAAGGCTTGATAGCATGCCGACCAGGAAGAAATTTTCAGGTTTGTGCCCGGTTAACTTAGCCAGCTGTTCACACATTTTTGCCCGGATCAGTGCGGTTTGCATCACGGCTTGCGGTTTATCGGACATGGAGGACAGCGTCAGAATATTGATCCAGCGTCTGACTTCATTGAGGCCAAGATAAGCAATGGCCTGATTGATAGAGTCAACTTTATTCGGGACAGCAAAAAACGCAGAATTAATGTAGTGGAGCAGTTTGTAGCTAAGTCCAACATCTTGGGAGATGATTTGTCCAAGCTCTGTAAACTCGACATCCGGGTCGTTAATCGTGGTGAGCAACCTAATCGCTGCCAATTGATTGATACTTAAACGTTTACCGGCAACGATGTTGGGTTTTTTAAAGAAAAAGCCTTGAAAATAATCGCAACCCAATTCAAGTAAATACTTATATTCCTCATGGGTTTCTACTTTTTCGGCCAATAGCTTTACATTATAGGGTTCAAGTTGCTTGATTAATTCGCGGGTTTTAGCCTCGCCCATTTCCAAAACATCCAGCTTGATAATGTCAGCGAGCTCTATAAGAGGTTTCCATTCATTAGCAAAGACAAAATCATCCAGAGCAATGGTGTAACCAAGTTTGGACAGCTCCTGTAGGTTATTGATAATTCTAGCGTCTACCTTGACCGTTTCCAGTACTTCAATAACGATGCGTTCTTTGGGAAGATGGAGAGGCGTTTTTTCCAGGATATTTTGTGTCGTAAAATTGATAAATGCCTTGTGCGGACCTACTATGGCATTAAGACCCAGTTCTAACAGGGTATCGGTGATGATTTGATTGGTGGCTTGGGTGGCGCCGTCTTGTTGGTTTAGATCGTGATCTGTACCGCGGAACAGCAATTCATAGCCATAAATATCCAATTGCCGGTCGAAAATCTGCTGTCGCCCAATGATAAAGTCTGTCATGTGATTTTTTGTTATTTAGTCACTATGGGTAATAGTCAGAATATACGAACACCGATTGAACATAGAAGATTTCTCTTCTTACGTAGTCACATTGAACAGGCTCTCTATGACTTTCAATGCGGCATTTATAGCATGCTTATCAGTCATCAGTCGAGTATGATAACCGCATAAACCATTGAATCCGAGGAGAATGAAACATGATTGAGTCCGCATCAATAATTGTCACTGGCATGAAATGTGGCGGTTGCGAAACCACTGTAAAAAATACCTTACAAGCATTGGATGGTGTGCTATTAGTCAATGCATCCAGTAAAAATGACCAGGTTGATGTCGAATTTGATGACAGCAAAACCAGCCTTGATGACATTAAAATCAGCATTAGTAACGCAGGGTTTAACGTAAAGTAACTTAAGTTCACACAACCAGTTCATCAGCAAGGGCAAACAATGACTACGGAAAATGCTTCTGAAACGACCGCTAACGAAATAAGGCTATCGATTTTGGGTATGCGCTGTGCGGGTTGTGTAAGCGCTGTCGAGGGTGCTTTAAAAGCTGTACCCGGTGTAACAGCGGTTAGTGTTAATTTTGCTGATCATTCAGCGCAAGTAAAAGGCAATGCCGACCCTGATAATTTAAAACAAGCCATTAAAGAGGCCGGTTTTGATGCGGCGATCATGGAAGGTTTTGAAGATCCTGCCGAACAGGAAGAACAGGAGCTGCAACGATACCGCAAACTGATGAATAAAGCTGCAGTAGCGGCCGGTTTCGGCGTGTTACTGATGCTGTTTGAACACTTCGACTGGTTACCTGAGATAGGTTCGTCGGCTGGGCAATGGTTTTGGCCGGAAGCCGCGCTGATTACCTTAGCCATTATGGCGTATTCGGGGTGGCATTTTTATAGCGGAGCTTATAAATCACTGATGTTACGTCAGGCCAATATGGATACTTTGATTGCCTTGGGAACCGGTTCGGCCTGGATATATTCGTGTGTCGTTATCGATTACTACACGGTTTTACCTTCTTTGGCGAAACACGCTTATTTTGAAGCGGCAGTGATGATTTTGGCATTTATCAATTTTGGTACTGCGCTGGAAACACTGGCTAGAGGTAAAACCTCAACGGCTATTCGTCAATTGATTGGCTTGCAGCCACGTACAGCAAGAGTGTTAAGAAATGGCGAAGAGTTAGATATTGCCATTGAGGAAGTGGGGCTTGGTGAAACCATCAGAGTCAGGCCCGGTGAAAAAATCCCAGTCGATGGCGTGCTGATCGAAGGCCATTCCAATGTCGATGAATCGATGTTAACCGGTGAACCCTTGCCGATCGAAAAAGTGGTCGGTGCCGAGGTTGTTGCAGGCACCATGAATCAAACCGGCAGTTTTTTGTTTACCGCTACGCGTATTGGCCGTGATACCGCCTTGGCACAAATCATAAAAAGCGTTCGGCAGGCGCAAAGCAGTAAGCCGGAAATCGCCCGTCTTGCTGACAAAATTTCCAGTGTGTTTGTACCAGCTGTAGTACTTATATCGGTGCTAACTTTTTTAATCTGGCTTGCTTTGGGTCCTGAACCGTCGTTGGGCTATGCCTTTGTGACCTCTATGACTGTGCTGGTAATTGCTTGCCCTTGTGCTTTAGGGTTAGCAACACCGATTTCGGTAATGGTTGCGGTTGGCCGGGCGGCGCAATCCGGCATTTTGATTCGGAAAGGTGAGGCCTTGCAATCAGCGGGCAAATTGACGTGTTTGATTCTCGACAAAACCGGTACCGTCACTGAAGGCAAACCTACCGTCTCTACCATTGAAGCCTTAGCAGGTTACGATGAAGATACAATTCTTAAATTTGCCGCCAGCATCGAGTCCGGCTCTGAACATCCTTTAGCCGCTAGTGTCTTGGCTGCGGCCGAACAAAAACAAATCAAATTGGAAAAAGTTACTCAGTTCGCGGCTGTGGCAGGGCATGGTGTGACTGCAGTGATCAATAATCAGGCGGTAGTTTTTGGTAATAAAGCGTTGATGGATGAACAAGGCATCAAATTTACCCGTTACAACAATAAACTGGAAAAACTCTCTGCATTGGGGCAAACACCTATGTTATTGGCAATTGATCATAAAATTGTTGGTGTCATTGCTGTTTCCGACCCCATCAAGAAAGACTCTGCCGGCGCGGTAAAGGCGCTAAAAGATCAGGGCATCCGCATTATCATGGTGACCGGTGATAATCAGATTACTGCTCATGCCATTGCCAAACAAGCGGGAATTGACGAGGTAAGAGCGCAAGTGTTACCTCAGGACAAAGCAGCCGTGGTTAAAGCGCTCCAACAAGCGGGAGAAATAGTCGGCATGGTAGGGGACGGTATTAACGACGCTCCGGCCTTAGCGCAGGCGGATGTCGGTTTTGCTATCGGTACCGGTACTGATGTGGCGATTGAAAGCGCGGATGTGGTGATATTGCAGGGTTCGTTGTTAAAAGTACCCGAAGCAATCGCATTGTCCAAAGCCACGGTTATTAATATCAAACAAAATCTGATAGGGGCCTTCTTTTACAACACCATCAGTATTCCGGTTGCCGCCGGGCTTTTGTATCCGCTGTTTGGGGTGTTGCTAAATCCTATGATTGCCGGTCTTGCGATGGCTTTGTCGTCAGTGACGGTTGTGACTAATGCTAACCGCTTGCGCTGGGCCAAGCTTATTTAAAAGCTATAGGAAATGTACTTAAAAACTGCGAGGCCCCCCGCAGTTTTTTAAGTCTTTATTGTAAATTCTGCCATTTGGTTCTGTTACGCCCTGCATCTTTGGCTTCATACATTGCGGTATCCGCTCTATGTAAAACGGCTTCATAGGCTTTATCTTTTGTACTAATCAGCGTGCCGCCAATACTGACGGTAAAGTGAATCGAGCCATTGATACTATTTACACTAGTGGCTTCAATGCGTTTACGTAAACGTTCGGCGGTCGTCATCGCATTTGCTGCGTTAATGCCGGGCAATAAAATTGCAAACTCTTCACCGCCCAAACGTCCCGGTGTATCAATTGTGCGAAGTTCAGCTTTAAGAATGTCGGCAAACTGGCGCAGTACTTCATCGCCGGCGGCATGCCCATAGTTGTCGTTAATGAATTTAAAGTGATCAATATCCAGCATCAATAGTGAAGATTGCAAATTATTAAAACGCTGCACTCGTGACCATTCTTGAGACAGATCCTCCATGAACACACGACGATTAGGTAAGTCAGTGAGCGGATCCGTACTTGCCAGACGCTTAAGGTTTTCTTCCATTTGCCGACGTTCGGTAACATCTTTTTTGATGCCGATGAAATGGCTAATTTGGCCTTTGGCATCAAATACCGGTGCAATAGTTAATTCTTCATGATATTGACCGCCATCTTTGCGTTGGTTGACGGTTTCTCCGTGCCAGTGCTCGCCCGGTAAAATATGTTGCCAAATTACTTCCGATGCCGATTGCTCCGGCCCAGTGATTTTACTCAGAGCTTCATGTTTTTGCCCGACTACTTCCTGACTGAGGTATCCGGTTAATCGAGTAAAGGCGGGATTTATCCATTCAATCCGACCCTCTCGATCGGTAATGAAAAGGCCATCAGCCGCCGATTCAAGGGCTGTAACCAATAAACGATTGTGGGCTTCCATATTGGCGCGAAGCAAAGAGTAACGGATCGCACGAGTAAGACCCTCAGAGCCGAAATCGCTTTTGATCATGTAATCGGACGCGCCTGCTTCAAGCGCTGTCAGCGCAAAGTCAGTGTCACCGCTGCCGGTGAGAATAATAATTGGAATGGTACCGGCCAATTGCCGGATTCTGTGCAACGTAGCAATGCCGTCGGAATCAGGTAACGATAAATCCAATAATAACGCATCAATTTGGCTATTGAGTAAACACTGCTGCGCTTGATTAATCGATTTTACCCAGGTGACTTCAAAGCGAGCATCACGGGCTTGTCGTAAGGTAGCTTGAACCAGTCCGGCATCACCAGGATCATCTTCCACCAGCAGCACGTGAATGAGTGTATAGCGTCTCATTTATGACTTTGAGGCAAGCGCACCAAAGTAAACCAATAACTTTCGATGTGATGAACCGCTGCAATAAACTGGCTCATATCCAGCGGTTTGGTGATAAAACTTGCCGCGCCCAATTGATACGAGGCAACCACGTCACGCTCGACGTTAGACGTCGTCAGTACAATCACAGGAATATCGTTGAGTAGCGGATCAGCTTTGATTTCAGCCAAAAACTCACGGCCATTCATCCTAGGCATGTTGAAATCCAGCAAAATTAAATCCGGGCGAGGCGCGTCAGTAAATTGCTCTTTGTGACGTAAAAAGTCCAGACCTTCACGGCCGTCAACCACACGATGAAGATTGGCCAGCATTTTGCCTTCTTCCAGCGCGACTTTAATGAGATAAGCATCAGCCGGCTCATCTTCCAGTAATAAAATGTCAAAAGGCAGGCTATTTTTAGTCATGTCTAAAGCTCTCTGGTTACAATATGCATGAGTATGTTGTTACTTCATTCTGGTAAATCAAAGATAACCGTGGTACCGCCACCGGGGCGATTCTCGATACTGATTAGGCCACCGCAACTTGTTACGATACGCCGGACAATCGCTAAGCCGATACCGGTAGAGTTGGGGTTAGCACTGACTTGTAAGCGCTCGAAAACCGCAAATACCCGTTCGTGATATTGAGGCTCGATACCTTTTCCGTTGTCGGTAACGCGAAAATGCACGCGCCCCCCTTGCTGTTGACCGGAAATAGTTATTTCTAATAAGCGAGAAGATTGACAATAACACAGGGCATTGTCTAGCAGAATAGTAAAAATATCATTGAGTCGTGGCCGATCCATACCCACTCGGGGTAGTTGGGGATATTTAATAGTGGCTCCCAGGCGGTTAATACGCAAAGCCTGGTCTACCAATAGTTGAGTCAATACTTCATTGACATCAATTTTTTCAACAGTTGCGCGTGCCTGGCCGGCAGCCAGATACAGTTCTATATCACGTACCAAGGCTCGTTGATGCAGGGCGCTCTGTTCAATGTAATGTAGTGATAATGCGACATCCTTATTCAGCGGATAGATTGACAGTTGATTTTGTAATCTGTGGGTAAAGCTTACTATTCGTCGTGTTGGCTCTTGCAGGTGGTGGGCGGAAATTTCGGCAAAATGTTGTATTTCGGCATGGCTATTGGCCAGCGCTGCTTCTGTGCGTTTACGTTCAATAGCTAATTGGGCGAAATTGGCGTAGCGCTCAATTCTCGATATTTCAGTTTCTGTGGGTAAGACCGGCTGTCGATGATAAATGGCAAACGTACCAAGTACCCGTCCGTTATCATTTTTAATAGGTTGCGACCAACAGGAACGCAGTCCGGCTTGTTCAGCCAATGCGCGGTAATCTTGCCAAAATCGATGTGTTTGCACATCTTCAACAATGACTCGTTCACCGCGAAATGCTGAAGTACCGCAAGACCCCATTGCTTCACCAATCAGTGCGCCATCAATCGCTTGGTTATAAAACTTCGGTAGACTGGGGGCCGCGCCATGTTGCAAATATCTGCCACTGTCATCAAGAAGTAAAATCGAACACAATATTTCAGGATGCAACGATTCAATTTGTTTGATTAATTCAGTTAACACCATTGCTAGTGGAAGGTGGGAATTAATCTGCTGAAGCATTTGATTATGCGATTGCAGCTCAAGCGTGCGTCGCGATAACTTTAATTGTGACGTTTTTAGTTGCTCGAAATAACTGGCTAAAGCCATGCCGACCATGGACAGTATCATCATGTATGCCCAAAAATTGGTGAGATGGCTATCGATCATGTCGCTCGCGAAATAGCCAACGCCCAGATAAGCACCCCAAAGTGCTTGTATAGCGGTTATTAGCAAGGCAATGACGGTCATGCGCGGCCCCAGTTGCGCAGCTATCCACGAGATAAACAAAAACATCCAGAAGCCTTTGGCTAAATAGCCGATGCTGTTTTGTAAGAAGCCTAAGAAAATAATTTGTCCTGCAAAAATAGTCAGGCTTAATAACAACAACGCTTCCAGCTTTTGGCGGGGTGTGCATGAGAACTCAGTAGTACGCTGCCAGACCAGTATTAATGGTGTAATCAAAACAATGCCAAGCACATCTCCCATCCACCAGTGTAGGACATTTTCCAGATAACTGGATGGCTCTATTAATCCGGACAGCAGCAATGCCGATGCGCCGAGTAATGCTGAAATCGTACTGCCGATGCCACCTGCCAAAATAAATAGTTGCAGGTAGTGTCGTAAAGTCGGCAGGGTCTTAGAAAAGTTTGGGTCACGGTTGAGTATCCAAACGCCAAACCAAGCTTCCAACATATTGCCTAATCCATTAAGGAGTGCCGCTTCAACGGGCCCGCCTTCGGAAATGATGATTAAAACAGCGCCCAAAAATACTGCAACTGCATACCTTGTGCCGCCGATTAATAAGGCGGCTAACGCAAAGCCGCTGGGAGGCCAGACCACTGTTACAAAACCGTTGCTGGAAAAAAAACTAAGAACAGCTTTGGCCATTAGCCAGTAAAGCGCGGTGACAGTGATGAATTTGATAAATTGCTGGGCTAAGCTTTCGGCTTCACTATCCTGATTTTGACGCAGTCCAGAATTAACCGGCACTGCTTGATTTGTGGTTCTGTCGAATGGCTGGGTTATCAAGGAAGCCAAGGTGTTAAGAGATGCTTTAAGCAACGTCATTCTCCCCGCTCATAAAATGGCTTGGCTGGATGGGTAACTCAAACCAGAATACAGACCCGTGACCTTCGCCAGCAGAATTAACGCCAATATTGCCACCGTGATGTTCGACAATTTTTCGGCAGAGCGCTAAACCTACACCCGAGCCCTCAAAGCGACTACGTGACTGCAAACGTGAGAAGACATTGAACAATCGTCCGATTTGATCGGGATCAATGCCAATACCGCGGTCACGCACTTCCACCCGAAATGAGTTGTTTAATTGACTAGCGTGAACTTCCACTTGCGGCGGCTGGGTGGGCTCATGGTATTTAAGCGCATTGCCGATTAAATTCTGTAATAGCCGGGTCAGTTCGTCACGACTGGCGATTAATTCCGGCCAATCACCGCTTATCTCAACACTGCCGCCACTTACTTCCAGCGC
>JAQTQN010000005.1:0-21849 GCA_028712225.1 Methylobacter sp. | reverse complement strand
TGGGCTCATGGTATTTAAGCGCATTGCCGATTAAATTCTGTAATAGCCGGGTCAGTTCGTCACGACTGGCGATTAATTCCGGCCAATCACCGCTTATCTCAACACTGCCGCCACTTACTTCCAGCGCAGGCTTTAAAAATAATAGTGCTTCATCGACAGCCGTACGACTGGCAATGTGTGTTTTGATTTCAGTTTTGCGGCCCACTCGAGAATAGTCAAGCAATGCAAGAATCATTTGATCCATGCGTTTGGCTCCATCAATTGCAAAGAAGAAATATTGCCGGGTATTGTCATCCAATTGTTCAGCCAGTGCTTTTTCTATCAAGGTCATATAGCTGGTAATCATGCGTAATGGCTGACGCATGTCGTGGGAAATGGCATACGCAAATTGCTCCAGTTCGGCATTGGAGCGTTTAAGCTCATCTTCAATGGCTTTGCGTTCGGTGATGTCTCGGGTGACGCTGAGTAGAGCGGTAATGTTGCCGTGGGTGTCTCGTAACGGCACGGCATGAGAGTCCAGCCAGCGAGGCGTGCCTTTAAACCCGGTAATTTTGAAGGTCAGATTACCCGTCTCACCGGCAAACACTTGCTTGGTCATATTATTAAAGGCCTCTTGGTATTCGGTATCAACGATATCGTAAACTTGCTTACCAAGTACTTGTTGCAAACTGTCGGCCTCAATCATATTTAAACCGGCTTGGTTCATTTGCAGCACGGTGCCATCAGGCGCCAGCGTTTTGACGCATTCGGGTTCTGTTTCAATAATGGTTCTAAGTTGCAGGGCACTTTCCTGTGCTTGGTTGCGAGCTCTACGTTCAGAGCGGTTGATGCGCAGTAATAAAATTATTAATACGCCAATAATCACGCCGGTAAATGCCAGTAACATCAGTGGCAGCTGATAACGAAGCCAAACATCTTTCAGGGTAAATGTCGGCGTGGTATCAAATGGTGGGAAGCGCATCTCTCTAAGAAGTGCTTCCACCGGGCTGTAGTCGGCGGGAATAGTGAAGCCATAAAAGTTCCCGGCTTGGGCGGCAGGATGATGTGGTCCGATTATCAGTAAATAGGCGATTACCAGCCTTGCCAGGTTGGCGTCGACATGGGGCAGGGCGGCTAAGGCCCATTCAGGATAAAGATGCGTGGAAAGGGCAAACGGATAAGCGGTATTTTGTGAGTTGATGACTTTAATTTGTGATAAATCCAGTTTGCCTTCTCGCGCTAATTCTTCTAATAAGCCCGAGCGAATAAAACCGGCATCGGCTTTGCCTGACAGCACAGTGCTAATTACACTATCTTGCGGCTCACCGATGAGCATTAGCTTGGCATCGTTTGGAAACTGTATGCCCGCTTTTTTAAGTTCGTAGAGCTGCATTTGGTAACCACCAAAAGAGATGGTGTTAATGGCCGCCAAGTTTTTATGTTTAAGATCGGTTAACTGATTAATATCGTTTCTATCTTTTCGGCAAAAAATTGCCCCGCCATAAGCGTTTAAGGGTTGACCGTCATGTTGTTCCGAAATAGTCGCTAGTACGCCTGACAGGCCTTGGGTTTCTCGTAAATAAATATAGTGGCTTGAGCTGGTGAGAATAAAATCCAGCTGTTGCAGACGCGTTTTGTCGGTGAGTTCGGCATAGCTTAATGTCAGTAGCTGGATTTTTTTGCCGGGTAATTTTTCACTTAAATAATCCGCCAAGGGTTGCCAGCGAGTCGCAACTTCAGCCTTGTTCCGAAGAGCTAATATGCCTATTGTGACAGTGCGCTCGTGTGCGTAAGTCATGGAAATAGGCAGTACCACTAGAGCCAGGAGGAGGCGTGACACAATGTTCATGTTATATATCTTCTGGCAAAAACTCTGCGCTGACTAAGTTGTCGAGTGAGAGTTGTTGAGACAAAAAGCCCGCGCTGACCATGAGTGACGACAGGTTTTTGGCCGCTGTCAGCAAATCACCATTTGGCGTTGCCAAGAATTTACGATTGTTTTTAATATCTGGCAGCTCCAATCCCTGATAGCTGGCTAATACTTCCGGACCCAAAAGCCCTAATCGGGATGCTAATCGATAACTGGCATCTTGGGGGTTATGTATTAAATGATCTCTGGCTTTGAAGTGACTGCCGATTAATTTACCTAGTGTTTCTGCATAGGTCTGTAAAAACTCTGATTTGATTGCCAGCACATCAAAAATGGTGTCTGGAATATCGCGACTATCAAATAACCGATTGGCATCTTTTTCCAGTAATTGAGTGGCAACCGGTGCGTAAGTAATCAGCGCATCGACCCGATCTTCTTGCCAAGCACTGACATGTTCGTCGATTCGTGCAGGTACTTTAATAATGTCGGAGGCTGATAGATGGCTGGCTTGTAGTGCTTTTTCTAACATTAAGGCACCGACAGCCGATTGCTCCACACCGACGCGTTTGCCCATCAAGTCAGTTAAGGTTTCTATGCCGGGTTTGGCTAGCAGCATATCTGCGCCGGCCGAGACATCAAACACCAGGACGGCGGTGAGTGACAACCCTTGGTCGCGCGCACGTAACATTTCATCCAGAGTGAGTGCGGCACCGATTACTTTGCCTTCAAATAAGGCGTTTAACGATGCGGTTGCAGAATCGGTTTCGACTAATGTTAATTCCTGTGGAGTAGGGGGCCATCCTTCCTTACGGGCAAGAAACATTAATTCATAACCGGGCCAGACGTGACTGGCGATAGTTAAGGGAGGTATGTTTTTAGACGTACATGTCAAAACAGCAGGAATGCCGGCAAATGCGCAAAGTGCAGTAATAAACTGCCGCCGAGTAAGCATTATGGTAGCCGCGCAAGCCAATTTTGTGCAGGTTCCGGTCTGCCATGAAAATATCCCTGCTGCACAATGGGGCCGCGTGTATCAAAAAAAGCCGCCTGTTCTGCAGTTTCCACACCTTCAGCCACAACATGCAGTTTTAAACTGCGGGCCACGGCAAGAATGGTTTCTACCAATGCCACATCGTCTTGATCATGAGGCAAATCACGGACAAAACTTTGATCAATTTTTAGCTCGTAAAAACTCAGTCTCTTAAGATAGGCCAGCGCTGAATAGCCGGTGCCAAAATCATCCAGAGAAAAGCGTAAGCCCAGATCGATCAATTCGCGCATTTTGGCGGCGGCAGTGTCAACATCTCGCAGAAAGAGGCCTTCGGTTACTTCTAAAATAAGCAACGTTGGATCAGTACCTGTTTCAGCCAAACATTGTTTTATGCCGGAAATTAAGTCGGCGCGAGCAAAATGTCGAGGACTGATGTTGAGAGCAATCGGTACGGCACGGTTTTGCTGAGTTAATTCAGTGAGTAATTGACATGCGTGTTTTAGCATCCAGGTATCCAGCAACACGATCAAATCGCTCTGTTCGGCCAGGGGAATAAATTCACCCGGCGGCACTAGCCCTTTTTCTGGATGTTCCCAGCGGACCAACGCTTCAAAACCGATAATAACGCTATCGGCATTTACTTGCGGTTGCAAATACAGGCGCAGTTGGTCGTCTGCAATGCCTCTGCGCAGATCCCGTTCCAAGGTATAACGGCTTCGGGCCGTTTCCCCCATGCTGTGTTCGAAAAAAGCAATGGGATGGTCGGTTCCGCGTTTTATGCGATTGAGAGCAGTTTGCGCATTGCCCAAAATGTCGGCGGCGTTTTGTTCTGGATTTTGCGGGAACAAGTTGATGCCGAAATAGGCTTCAATCGTATAGTTTTCATTATCGACATTAAAAGACTGCGCTAATGTTGCCGATAGTCTTTCCGCAACGCCCAGTGCTCGGCGTCCAGCCTCAATGCGGGAAGCGCCTAAATTGGGTAGTATGATTGCAAATTCATCAGCGCCTAGTCGCGCCAAGATGTCGGATCTATGCAGGTTTTCTTTAATACGGGTCGAAACTGCCTTTAACAGGCTATCTCCCGCTTCCATGCCGCGGGCCTCGTTAATATCCCGAAAGCGTTTTAGATTTAAAATAATAACGCCGGCAATAAACTCGTCTTGTTTGGCGGCCGCTAAAGCGAGTGATAATTCAGCATGATAGCTATCGCGGTTGATTAGTCCGGTGAGCGGGTCAAATCGCGCTAAACGTGTGACATCTTGCTCGGCCTGACGAATAGCTGTTAAGTCACTGGCTATAGAGACGTAATGCTGAACTGCTCCCGATGGATTTTTGATGGAGCAGATGGAAATCCATTGCGGATACAGGGTGCCGTCTTTACGCTGATTCCATATTTCACCCTGCCAGGTACCGGTGCTGGAAAGCGTCTTCCAAAGGTTTTGATAAAAATCGCCAGATTGTAGGCCCGAGTGCAATATTTTGGGGGTACGGCCGATAACTTCACTGGTGCTAAACCCGGTGATCCTGGTAAATGCAGGGTTAACCGATTCGATAACGCCATCTGCATTGGTGATTAAAATTGATTCATTAGCAGCTTCTACGACATGGGCGGCCAACGTCAGTTTTTTGCTGGTTTCCACTAATCCTGCTTCCAGTTCTTTTCTGAGCAGCGCATAGCAAATTGCGCGTGGCAGGCCATCATGACCAAAATCGCCCTTCACCAGGTAATCTGCGGCTCCTGTTTCCAGTGCAGATAACGCAAAATCCATTTCCGCCTGACCACTGAGGACAATAACCGGTGTGTTGCGAACTGTTTGTAGGACTGTAGTTAATGTATCCAAGCCTGCGGAATCAGGCAGCGAAAGGTCCAGCAGAATAACATTGAATTCTTGCTTATTTACTGTCTGCCTAAATTCGGCGATAGTGCTTACCGCTTCAATACTGCAATGCACATAACTGGACCGGAGCGCGCAATGTACTAGGTGTGCATCGCCGGGTTCATCTTCCACCAGCAGCACGCGCACAGGCAGCGCAGCAGAAAATTTATGCAGGACAGTTTTAATCATTACGTTTGTTAAGTTGTGGAGAATGTAATCTACGGGTTTGAGTTTGTGATGAGGCCATTCTTGCGGATTGGATAAGCAGCTTTATGCTTAAGTTACAAGGCAGGCACTGCGTTTTAAGTAAGAAATAAGTGCTGCTTGGTAATGATTTCGGCCTGTTCCTCACTAAATCCTGCGCTTTTAAGTTCCTTTATAAATTCGTGAGTATCGAACGTGAGCGTTGTCATGATAAGTGGCCTGTGGTTTAAACATAGTGTAACAGCGATTGATACCCGATTAAACCTGAGCTATCACCTAAAAGATCCGATTCTAAGTGCTTCGCTGGCTTGCCAGTAGTTCTGCAAATCTAGCTGCTTCTAAGGGTTTGCTTTTAAGGTAGCCCTGATACAAATCGCAACCTTGTTTACGTAGGAAGTCTAGTTGTTCTTCTGTTTCCACGCCTTCTGCAAGCACTTTAAAGCCTAATGTGTGGCCCATGGCAATAATCGTTGCGGCAATTTCCATGTCATCTTGTTGATGAGGAATATCGTCGATAAAGGTTTTGTCGATTTTTAAAACATCCAACGGGAAGCGTTTAAGGTAAGCCAAGGATGAGTAGCCGGTACCAAAATCATCGATTGCCAGATGAATACCCAAGGCACGCAAGTTGTTAAGAATATTTACTGTTTGTTCCTGGCGCTCCATCAGGCCGCTTTCCGTTAATTCCAATTCCAGTAAATTGGCCGGAAATGCAGTTTGCTTAAGCGCTTTCTCAACCACCGCCTTGATATTACTTTGACCGAACTGATGCGGCGACACGTTAACGGCTAAGGTCAATGCCGGTAAACCTTCATCCAGCCATTGCTTGCCTTGCCGACAAGTTTCCAGCAATACCCATTCACCAATTGCGATAATCAAGCCGGTTTCTTCGGCAATCGGAATAAATTTGCTGGGGGGAATCAGCCCGTTCTCAGGATCTTGCCACCTTACGAGGGCTTCGGCACCGATAATTCTATCGCTGGCAATATCCACTTGGGGTTGGTAATACACGCATAATTCATCCTGCTGTAGCGCCCGGCGTAAGCGGGCTTCTAAATCCATGCGTTCACGCGCCAGTTGTGTCAGTTCATCAGAAAAATAGGCGTATCGGCCTCGCCCTTGAGCTTTGGCAAGATATAACGCGGTATCGGCCTGCTGTAAAAGCGTTTCAGGTGTATTGCCATGCGCAGGGTATAGGCTGATACCGACACTGACACCAATTCGGACTTCATCACAAAGTGGTAGTAAATAAGGTGCGCCAAGGTCAGCGATAATATCTTCTGCGACACGTGCAGCATCTTCTTTATGCACGATGTCTTCTAACAACACTGTAAATTCATCGCCCCCCAAACGTGCCACTGTATCGACTTCGCGCAATCTCAAGGTGAGGCGTTTGGCAACTTGCTGTAACAATTGATCGCCTGCCAAGTGTCCATAGCTATCATTGACATCCTTAAAACGATCAAGGTCTAGCATCAGCAAGGCCATTTGTTTATTGTCACGTTTGCCGATTTCAATGCTATGTTCCAAACGCTCAAACAGCATAAGCCGATTGGGGAGGGTGGTTAGCGGGTCGTGATGCGCTAAAAATTCCAATTGCGCTTCGGACGCTTTGATTGAAGAAATATCCGAAAATACAGCAACGTAATGTTTCACATGGCCGGTTTCATCCTGAACGGAGCTTATATTGAGCAGTTCAGGATAGATCTCGCCATTCTTGCGCCGGTTCCAGATTTCACCTTGCCAGTGCCCGTGTTCATTGATTGATGCCCACATGGCAGCATAGAAATGGTCATCTTGTTTTCCCGAAGAAAATAGATGGGGTGTTTGTCCTAGTACCTCGGCTTCTGAGTAGCCGCTAATGGCGGTAAAGGCTTTATTTACCATGACAATGTGGTTGTCAGCATCGGTAATAAGAAAGCCTTCACTGCTTTGTTCAAACACTCTAGCGGCTAACTGCAGATGGTTTTCGCGCTGTTTGGTTTTAGTTATATCCCGGCCTATGATGACCAAGCCTTCACGATTGCCTTGGGCATCAAAAATGGGCATTTTGCGGACATCGTAAGTGTAAGCATGACCGCGTTCATCCTGTATTTGTTCTTCGAAGATTTGTAGCGTGCCGGATTGCCAGGTCGCTTCGTCATCCGCTATGCAAGCTTCGTGTATTTGCTTGAACTCCGGCCGTACCGCCGCCAGTTCCAGGTCGGTTTTATTTTGCCAATCTATGTCTTGCAGGTGAAAAAATTGTTTGGCGAAGTCATTGGTAATCAGCCAACGGCCGGCACCGTCTTTATAGAAAATGGCATCGGGAATGGCTTCAATTAATGCGGTTAAACGATTGGCAAGCGTTTGCCGGTGTATTTCGTTTTGTCTTCGCTCGTTAATGTCACGACCTATGCCGAGTACGCCAATTAGATTGCCTCGCTTGTCAAACAGTGGTGTTTTAGTGGTTTCAAATAAACTTTGGTGACCGGTTTTTGCAAAAGTCACCCATTCTTCATTGGTGTGCGAGGTGCCCAGGGTAATAGTCTTGCAATCATTTTCCCGGAAAAAATCAGCCAGGGCAGTGTCAAAAAAATCATAATCAGTTTTGCCGATAATCTGGTTTTTAGGGCTACCCGCTAACCGTTCAAATTGCTTGTTACAACTTAAATAAATCCCGTTAACATCCTTAAGCCAAAACAAATCAGGAATAACTTCAATGGTTGCTTCCAGCTGGTTGCGGGCAGCCAAAATTTCCCTGGTCCGTTCAGCAACTAATGATTCAAGTGATTGTTTACGTAAATTGATGTCGACCAACAGTTTTGTCAGATAGGCCATCAGTAAGCTAAATAGCACACCAAAAATTATGTTGATGGTCAGTTCGATAGGATCGCCCCAGCCTTTATTGGGGGCAATGCTCAATACCCAGTTGGCATAAGGAACACTAACAATTTCTTCGACTGGATTGATAAGGGCAATTGCCGATGACTCAGCAATGATTTGAATTTCCTCGCTATCTGGTAGTTTGCGCCATAGTTTGTAATCGTAGCCACGCCCCACTAAATGACTAAAATGAGCACCTTCGAGTGCTTCAGGGAAATGTACCACGACACACACAAAGCCCCAAAAGATTGGCTGGTCAGCACTATCATTCAGGAAAATAGGCAGGCGCCCTATGAGTCCTAGTCCCCCTTGAATCAAATTAAGGGGGCCTGCGAGGGTCGGTTTGCCGGTATCACGAGTAAGTAAGGCTTCTTTGCGTTGTTCCGGGTGCGCCAGTAAATTAAGTCCGATGGCTTTTTCATTGCCTTTTAACGGCGCCACGTTAGTGATAACGCCATTGGGTGCTAGGACTAATTCTGAAACGCCTGCATACATTGGCAGCATTTGAGCGGCTAAGGCTTCAAAATTTGCCGGGTTGCCACCCTCATGCTTGACTATCGCAGCTAATGCATAAGTCGCAGAGATAGAGTGTTCAATACTGTCGGCTAGTGCTTGCGTATGCACACCGATATGATCAGCTACCCGTGTGCGCGCTTCCAGTAATCTATGCTGTTTTAAATAAAAAATCACACCCGCGGCAAGCAATGCTGTAATTAGAAACGTGATGCTTGCCAGTAGCAGAGGTTGTTTGGTTATTGATTTAGTATCGGGCATGAATTGAATAAGCTGGAGTGGCTTTATATAAAAAAATAGATATAGCAGTAGTTTGGATTATCGCCAAATAGTGAGTGTTAGAAAGGCTTTAAAAGTTACATCCCGACTACTCTGAGCGCGTGCAGATGCGGACGATTTTGAGGGGTTCTCAACAGCAATTCGAAGTAAGCTTTTGGGATGCATCTGCGACAATCGCTGCAAAACCAAAGCCTGCTTCAGAGGGATGTGCTGAAGCAGGTCGAGTGAGTTATTGCGGACGGTAATGCGATTCAATATAGCGTTGAACGATTTCTTGAAATTCTTCAGCGATTCTGTCGCCTTTAAGCGTGACTGTTTTTTCACCGTCTTCATAGACGGGAGCCACCGGTGTTTCACCCGTGCCGGGCAGGCTGATGCCGATATTGGCGGATTTGCTTTCGCCCGGGCCATTCACCACACAGCCCATTACCGCAACTTCCATGGTTTCAACGCCTGGGTACTGGGTACGCCATACCGGCATTTGGTCGCGCAAATAGGTTTGAATGTCCATCGCCAGTTTTTGGAAGTAATCGCTGGTGGTACGACCGCAACCTGGGCAGGAGATAACCATTGGGGTAAATGATCTAAAACCCATGGTTTGCAGGATTTCTTGGCCGACAATCACTTCCTGGGTTCTGGATGAGCCGGGTTCAGGCGTTAAGGAGATACGAATAGTGTCGCCGATGCCTTGTTGCATCAACACCGATAACGCAGCTGCTGACGATACGATGCCCTTAGAGCCCATGCCCGCTTCGGTCAATCCTAAGTGCAGCGCGTAATCGCATTGACTGGAAAGATCTTTATAAATACTGATTAACTCCTGCACGTTGCTGATTTTGCAAGACAGGATGATTTTATCTTTACCCAGACCCAATTCTTCAGCCTTAGCTGCGCTTTCCAGCGCAGACAATACAATGGCTTTTCGGGTCACTGCGGCTAAGGGTTCTGGAATCAGCTTGACTCTGTTTTCGTCCAACAATCGAGTCAATACCGATTGATCCAGACTGCCGCCGTTAACGCCGATACGTACTGGTTTGTTGTACTGCACGGCAAATTCAATCATTTGTTGGAACTGTGGATCACGACTTTTGCCGCGACCGACATTACCTGGATTGATGCGGTATTTACTCAGTGCCTGGGCACAATCAGGGTATTTTTCCAGCAATTTATGACCATTAAAATGAAAGTCACCAACGAGCGGGACGCTGAAGCCTTTTTGGTCCAACTGGTTGCGAATTTCTGCCACAGCTGCCGCAGCTTCCTCTGAATTGACGGTGATGCGGACAATTTCAGAACCGGCCGTGGATAGTTCCATGACTTGTTTAACTGTGGCGGAAATATTGGCAGTATCCGTGTTAGTCATGGATTGCACCACGATAGGCGCGCCGCCGCCGACTTTGACGTTGCCGACTAACACTTGATGGGTGATTTTTCTCAGGCTGATAGACATAGGTAAATTATTTTGGAAAAGGTGACAGTTATCTGGATAGAATACCGGCAAATTATACGCCATTGAGTTTATTGAGTAGAGTGAAGTGTGAGGATAAATTATTTTTCCGATATACATTTGGAGTTTGGTGAACTGCAAACTCCGGATAACGATGCCGACGTTATTATCGCGGCAGGCGACATAGGTGTAAGCAGCCAAGGTATTGAGTGGCTGAAATCTTTAAATAAACCGGTGATTTATGTTGCCGGCAATCATGAATTTTACAAACACGATTATAAAGACACCTTAAAGCTGCTATCTCACGAATGTCGTGACAGTAACGTCCATTTTCTTGAAAACAGCAGCATGGTGTTGCAGGGCGTACGCTTTTTGGGCTGTACCTTGTGGACCGACTTATTTATCGAGGGTGAGGAAACAGCGCAAGCATTAAGTGACACATTGAACGACTTTAAAAAAATCCGCTTTGCTGAAAAATACTTTGATACTGCGGAATTCAGCCAATTGCATAAATATTCCAAAACATGGCTGGAGCGAGAGTTGTCATTGCCCTTCCAAGGGAAAACTGTTGTTATTACTCATCATGCCCCTTCGCCTTGGAGCTGGAAAGATTCTTCCTCCGCACTCAAAAAACTGGCTTATTGCAATGACCTAAGACATCTACTGCATGAGTACGATATAACCGCCTGGTTCCACGGGCACATTCACAGTCGTGCCGATTACCGGATTGCCGGTGCCCGAGTGCTCTGCAATCCGCGCGGGTACTATGGTAAAAAAACAGTCAAAGATTTTGACCAAAACCGGATCGTGGATATATAGATATTCTTGGGGCAACGTCCTATTTCCTCTCATTAAGCATCAACCCGATAATCGGTACTTATGTGGTACCGCTCCATATTCCTATTGTTGTAATGTCCACTCCTGAACTTATTAAACACCTTAATCAGCAATTACCACTTTGTCTAAGCCAAGATAGACATCGATTGAAACAGCAACTGGATCGTTGTCGTGCTGAACATCAAAAAGGTAAAGACACAACTGAGTCATTGGCCCAATTAACCCGGCGGTTTGAAAGGTCTATTGAGGGAAGAAATAGGCGCTTAGCAAGCATACCGGCGCTGAATTTCCCGGATTTGCCGGTCACCGGTAAAAAAGACGATATCGCCCAGCTGATTAAAGACAATCAGGTGGTCATCGTTTGCGGCGAAACCGGCTCAGGTAAAACCACGCAATTGCCGAAGATTTGTTTATCCATTGGCCGTGGCGGCGCCGGGTTTATCGGTCACACCCAACCGCGACGAATTGCCGCGCGCACGGTTGCCGATCGTATTGCTGAAGAACTGGGCGAACCGATGGGGAAATCGGTGGGTTACAAAATCCGCTTTAACGATAAAACCCACTCGGAATCGCTGATTAAACTGATGACCGACGGTATTTTGCTGGCTGAATCGCAACACGATCCTTACTTAAGCCAATACGACACCATCATCATCGATGAAGCGCATGAGCGCAGTTTAAACATCGATTTCCTGCTCGGTTATATGAAATGGCTGCTGCCAAAACGGCCTGATTTAAAGCTCATTGTGACCTCAGCGACCATCGACACCGAGCGATTTTCTAAGCACTTTAACGACGCGCCGATCATTGAAGTTTCCGGGCGGACTTATCCTGTGGATTTACGTTATCGGCCACTTGAGATTAAAGAGGATGAGGACGATGAAACCACTGACGACTTACAAAATGCCATTCTCGACGCCGTCGACGAGCTATACCGGGATTTACGCGGCGACATTCTGATTTTTTTAAGCGGCGAGCGGGAAATCCGCGAAACCACTGATTCGTTAAAAAAACACCGTCCCAGTCTTTATGAGATTTTGCCGCTGTATTCCAAACTTAGCGTCAGCGAGCAAGAGCGGGTGTTCAATCCCAAAGGCGGTAAGATTCGTATCGTGTTGGCAACTAACGTTGCCGAGACTTCGTTGACGGTACCGGGCATTCGTTGTGTTATCGATCCCGGTCATGCGCGCATCAGCCGCTACAGCCATCGCAGCAAAATTCAGCGCTTGCCGATAGAACGCATCTCGCAATCCAGCGCCAATCAGCGAGCAGGGCGTTGTGGCCGGGTTGCGGAAGGCATTTGTATCCGGTTGTATTCGCATGATGACTATTTAGCCAGGCCGGAGTTCACCGAGCCGGAAATCATGCGCACCAATTTATCGGCGGTTATTTTGCAAATGACCGCGTTAAATTTGGGTGACATCGAAGACTTCCCGTTCTTAGAGCCGCCAGACGACAAAATGATTCGCGACGGCAAGACGGTATTGCAGGAAGTCAACGCGCTGGAAAAGTCGGGCAAACTCACTGAGATTGGCAAGCAATTAGCTAAATTTCCGACCGATCCTAAACTAGCCAGAATGCTGGTTGCCGCCGGTCAACTGAGCTGTTTGTCGGAAGTGGCGATTATCGTTTCCGCTTTGAGCATCCAAGACCCGCGTGAAAAACCTGCCGACAAAATGCCCCAAGCCGATGCTAAACATGCGGCGTTTCGTCATCCGGAATCGGATTTTTTGACGATTTTGAATATTTGGAACGAGTTCGAAACGCAGAAAAAACATCTTTCCAACAGCAAGCTGCGTAAATACTGCACGGTTAATTTTCTGTCTTATATCCGTATGCGCGAGTGGTTTGATATTCATGCGCAGATCATGCAGGTGGTTAAGGGCGATCTTAAGATGACGCCAAATAGTTCCGAGTCCAGTTACGAAGCTATTCACTGCGCCTTGTTACCTGGTCTGCTGTCCAATATCGGTTTTCGCCACGAGCAATATGAATATTTGGGGGCTAGAGGTTTAAAGTTTTTTATCTTTCCCGGTTCCGGGCTGCACAAGCTAAAACCCAAATGGATTATGGCCGCCGAGCAGGTGGAAACCAGCAAGGTGTATGCCCGTAATGTCGCTAGAATCGAGCCGGAATGGATTGAGCAATGCGCCGGGCATTTGATCAAACGTAACTTTTACGATCCGCATTGGGAGAAAAAATCGGCCCGCTGCATGGTGCATGAACGCACGTTGTTGTATGGCTTAACGCTGCAGGCCGGGCGCAAAATCCCTTACGATCATGTCGACCCAAAAGCCGCGCGGGAGATTTTTATTCGCTCAGCGCTGGTGGATCACGATTACTACAGCAACGCGCCTTTTTATAAGGCTAACCAAGCTTTGTTGGAAGAAGTCGGCATTATTCAGCACAAAGGCCGACGCGTGGACTTGGTGGAAGACGAGCAATGGCTGTACTCGTTTTACGACCATAAACTGCCAGCCGAAATCGTCAGCGGCGTAACCTTGGATACTTGGCGTAAAACCGTTGAACGCGAAAACCCTAAGTTTTTATTTTTAACCAAAGAAGATTTGGTGCGTGAGCAGAAAAATGTAGTTAACGAATGGGACTATCCGGACACCTTTCCCAGCAATCGTTTAGGCAGTAACGCCAAATTATCCATTCCGTTGCAATATCGGTTTGAGCCCGGCCACGATGAAGATGGCGTTACCGCGATCATTCCTGTGCATCAGTTAAACCAGTTGACGCAAACGCCTTTCGACTGGCTGGTGCCGGGCTTGCTGGCGGAAAAATGCGCCGCGCTGATTAAATCCTTGCCCAAGCAGCTTAGAAAACACTTTGTGCCGGTGCCGGAAACCGTCAAACAATGTCTGGAAATCGAACCTGATTTTAAAGGCAGTATTCAAGAATGGCTCGGTTACCGGTTACGTAAGCTTACCGACGAAGCGATACCGTTAAATGCCTGGAATCTGGATGCGGTGCCTGATCATTTACGAATGAATTTCCTGGTGATTGACGCAGACGGCCAATTGCTCGATTACGGTAGGGATTTGAAAAAACTGCAGGGCCAGCATGCGACCCAGGCGGTGCAAAGTTTCGACCAAATCGCTGCCGATGAATTGCACTATACGGGGTGTATTCAATGGGCTTTCGATGATTTGCCTGACACTTATCAGTTTATCCAAAAAGGCCAAAACTTTATCGGTTATCCGGCGATTGTCGATGAAGGCGACGCGGTTGGCGTGCGTATTTTCGACACTCAACAAAAAGCCGTAGTCCAGCATCAGGCCGGTTTGATGCGCCTTTATCAACTAAAACTGCGTAAGGAATGCACCTACATCACCAAAAACATGCAAGCGGCGGCGGTTGAGCTTGCCTATAGTCGGTTGCTCTTGCATCCGTTTATTAAAGGTAATGATAAGGCGACGTTTAAAGAGGATTTACTGATGTCAATTTTGCATCATGTGTTTGTCGACGATCGAACCATTCGCACTCAGCAAGCCTTCGAGCAAAGCCTGCAACAAAATAAAGGTGAATTAGTCAGCGTAGCCAACGAAGCAGGCAAGATTGCTCAGGACATCATGACGTTGACCAGTGCGATTAAAACCGGATTACAACGATTCAATCCCAATGATCCGATGGTTAAAGACATTACTGAGCAACTGGGCTTAATGATTTACCAAGGCTTTATTCGCAACACACCGTACAGCAACTTAAAAGCCATGCCGCGCTATTTGAAAGCCATTCAATATCGTCTCGATAAGGTGGATAACAGCCCGCAAAAAATCCAGGAAGTCACGCGTTACGCCACGCGCTTTTGGAAAGAAATGGAGAAGAAAGCGCAAAAAGACATTGTGTTGCCGGAGCTGGATTCTTTCCGGTGGATGCTGGAAGAGTTCAGGGTATCGCTGTTTGCCCAGCAGTTAAAAACCGCCTATCCGGTGTCGGTAAAACGAATGGATAAGGCCTGGGATGAGCGGTGAGTGCAGAAGGATGGGTAGAGGCTTTGCCGAAACCCATCCTTGTATGATTCAGACCCGATAACGATTTATTTGTTATGCAGCACAGATAACGCAAATTCATAAGCTTCTGGAAAATCGAACAACGCAGGTTGCTTGGCTTTGTGAATCTGCTCATACAAACCAAACTGGGTTTTGTATTTTAAGTTGCCGATTGCCAAGGCACCGATAGCTCGAAAGTTGACGTTAGAAAAACTTACTTCTTCATTCAAGAAATGGGGGCCGATGTCGGCAATTCCGCTGGGTGGTACCGCATTGGTGTCAGCAGCTAAAATCAAATTTTTGGCATGTTCCAGTTCAGCTCTATTAAGAATGCGAATGCCTGCGCGTGCCGCACAAATAACTACTTCCGCGTCTTTAAGCACGTCTATTTTTTCTTCAGAGGTTTCGGCCGACACCCAGTCCACCTTGGTTTTATAGCGCTCGCAAAAGCCAATCGCAACCCGTTGGTCGTCATCGGCAGTGAGATGGCATAGCTTGGTAGATGCTCCTAATTTTGAAACCAGTGCGGCAACACAAAGGCCCACAGGTCCGGTACCAAACACCGCGACATTGCGGCCATTGACACCGCTGCCGGTTTGTTTTTTTAGGGTTTGTTCAACCAGCGCCACGACACTGGCAGAGGTTGTATAAGCGCCGTTGGGATCGGCAAATACGCCCACTTGAAAATCACCGACCATCGCATTTTTGGCTTTCTGAAACATGTCTGTTGCCAAATGCACGTCGCGGCCGCCGATAAAAATGCCGGTATCGTTGAAGCGCTTTGGAGGTCTTGAGAAAATGGCGTCTTGGACAATATTGGCAACGCCATCGGGGCGTATTTCTGTAAATGGTATGACCAGGTCAAACCCGGCATCTGCGGCAATTGTCACATCGAAAGCACTGATGTGCGATCCGGGGGTAAGAAAATACAAGATTCGTTTACTCATGCGGGTTTCCTGGGTGTTGTTAGATTTAAGATATTCAATGTAGACCATAAAATTTAAAGTACCTTGGCAATCAGCGCTGTTAGTACGTAGATATTTTTTGTATTTAGTGCGATATTCAAAAACTCGCATCTACAAATAAAACGAGCCATGGAAAATTACTCACCAAAAATTGAAGTTTTTCCTAACAGCGATCTTAGTTCTCCGCCTGACTTCAATCGGCGCCCTTGGTTTCGTATGCGCAGATTCGTTATTTTTGTCATTGTCTTTTTACTCAGTGCCTCTATCGGCCTGACATACACTTACAGTCGCCCAGCCATTTACCGTAGCGCGGCAACTTTATTAACTTCGGCAATGACGGCTATTGACCGTGAAAGCACTCCCGCAGATATTCAGCATGTTGCTATTCAAAAACAAATATTGCTTGGTCATGAACTTATTGGCGAAACCTTATCAAGACTTAAAGATTCAGCCACTACCGATTATTTACAACAGCTAACGGCACATGACATTGAAAAGTTTTTAATAGTTGAACCGGTTGAAGGCACCAATCTTGTTGAAATACGTGCCGATGGCACTGACCCTAAATTTTTACCGCTGCTTGTTAATACCTGGGTGGACGTTTACTTGGATGCGCGGGCCGAGGATATTAAAAAATTAACGGGCAATACGACCAATATCATTACCGACGAATTAAAAGGCTTGGCTGAAAAGATTAACGCCAAACGGGCCGAACTTGATGAGTTCAGAAAAATCAACGACATCTCGTCAACCGGACGCGATGAAAATGAACCTTTGGCTCAACTTAATGGCATTAATAACTCTTATAACCAAGCCAGTGAAGATGAAATTAAGGCTAAAGCAGCACTTGACGCTATTAAATTAGCGATTTCCCGTGGTCAGGCTGTCGTTCCTGATCAAGACCAGGGTAGCTTGGAAAGTCTTGAAAGACGCCTGCAAGAATTACAAGAAAAGCTGGCTGAGTTTGATAAAAGATTTACCCGCGATTATTTAAATAAGCAACCGGCGTTAAAAGTTATTCCAGAACAAATCAAAAAACTTGAAGCCGAAGTTAAACATAAGCGCGACTATGGCAAAAAAATTGTCCTCACTGAATCGGAGAATAATTATGTCGCAGCTCAACAGACGCTGATAGCCGTGCGTGCCAAACTTGCCGAACATAAAAAACTGGCGGCAGCATTTACCTCGAAATTTTCCGAACACGATGCGCTAAAAACTGATTTGGAAGGATTGGAAAAACTCTATCGCGAAACGCAGGAACGATTGGTACAAATCGAAACCAGTCAAAAAGAAAAATATCCTCAAGTGACGGTGATAAATCGCGCCTATGAATCTTCCGAACCGATAAGCCCAAATTACAGTCTTGACGCGCTTATTGCCGTGAGCGGTTCATTATTGTTGGCTTTGTTTGCAGTGTGGATTTTTGAGTATTTAACCCGAAAACCCGAGCCGCAGGCCGCGATTACATTATCCGGAATACACATGTACAACCCTTCAACAGACTTGCTTAGTCATCAACAGACAGCTTCTAAGCACATAGAGAAAAACCGTAACTATTCGCTGTCGAGTCCATTAATTAGGGAGCTTTCCAGTCACCAGCTCAGGATTTTACTTAACGCCTCAAATCTCAAAGGTAAGCAACTCATTGGTTTATTACTAAGCGGATTGACCTTTGATGAAGCGGTTACTTTAAAAGCCGGTCAAATTGATTTGGAAAATGCCCTTATCACTGTCGGTGATCCGAGCCCTAGAACGCTTGGTATTGGTAACGCGCTCAAAACATTACTTGAACAGTCCGACGGTCATTCTGCTTGGGATGGTGATAATCCTTTATCAGTTGACGATCTTAATGCGGCATTGATATGCGCGGCCGTTGATTCCGGCTTGCCTAATCCCGATGAAATCACCGCAGAGGCAATCCGCCATAGCTATATTGCTTATTTGGTGCGCCAAGGGCTAAAGCTAGGGGACCTTGAGCAAATCACAGGCTATTTGGAGCCCACGGTCATTGCAAGTTACAGCAGCTATTCGCCTCCACAACAAGGTCGCGGCATCGAGGAGATTGAATTACTCCATCCGGCGTTGATTGATATTGCATAAGCTTTTGGGGATTTAATTAAAAATGCTGTAATAACGGGATTTTTTGATTAGGACTATTAATAATTATGCCGTCATTTTTATCAGTATTTAAATTATAAAATAATAAAGGCCATAACAGGGAACCTCGAAAAACCCACTCCGTTCATGGTTCGACAAGCTCTCGGCAACTGCTCCTGCGTCGCTTAGAGCGCTGCTCTACCTCCTGCATGCCCGATACAGCGGGGCATGCTCTCCGTGCAGTCGAAAAGAAAGTAGCTAAAGAAAAGGCGACCCGGATTCCGCCAAGCTCACTCGGCACTTCCATGTGCCTCGCCCTTCGGGTGCGATGCTCGGGGCAGAATAACGGGAGAAAAACCGCTTCGGCGTAACATCAGATAATAAAATGCCGTGCAAGATCCAAAACGGCAACACTTGCACCGAGGGTCTCAAATCGCATTATGCGTTCGCAAATCGACGACGTAAGCCTGCAAACCCAGCCAGGGCGCTACCGAACAGCCAAACGGTTGCCGGTACCGGCACTGGTTTTACACCAAAGCCAATATTGTCGAATTGGATGTAGTTACCGTTAGGGGTGTCATGAACAAACACCTTGCCGATACCCGCGGTGTTTTCCCAGCCGAAGAATGTGCCGCCAACTGACCCGGTAATGTTGGTGTCGCTAAGCAATACGCCAGCCGTATCGTAGACCGAAATAATGCCCGCCGATGCAAAGCCGCTATACGCTAACAAATCCAGGCCAAACGCATTGACCGGGGTAGTAAATAGTATTTGGAAGTCATTGCGTATCGATGCGCCGCCCGAACCACCGGCTCCGGATATAGCTTGGGAAGTTGAGCCAAAATAACCGCTGGGATTAAAGTCGATGCCGCGATAACCGGCATTGCTAAGCGCATAGTCTGGGTTGCGTTGGAATGTAATGCCGGGTTGGACAAGGTGATTGCCAAGTACCGGTAATGATGTTTCGGAATTTAGCGGGCCGCCAGAATAGCGGGTTTGCGACGTGATATGGAAGCTTTCAAAGTTTTCAATGACTTGATTACTGCCCAGTAGATTGTTCAAATCGGTGCGGCTGTTAATTGCACCCGCCTGCGTATTGAATGAGGCAATCAACAGTGCGCTGGTGGCGATAGCATTAAAATGCGTTGTAAAAATTCTCATGTTGTTAATCCTAAATTTGAAGTTCTGTAACTATTCAGCGTCAGTTGATTGCTGTGAAAGTGGCTTGTGGGAGCGACGCCCCCCCAAAGAAACTCGTTTAATAGTTACGAATTTCTAAGAAAAAAAGGGCGAAGCCGAAGCATCGCCCTGTGTATTCCTTTACTTCAGCTGAGTTTAAGCAGCCAATGCCGATTTACGACGACGCATTCCTGCGAGACCGGCTAATGCACTGCCAAACAACCAAACTGCACCTGGCACAGGCACAGCAGCAACAGTCAATTCATGCCAGCCTGTACCCCACGATGCAACGCCGGTAGTAGCGTTGATGGAGGTTACGGGGCCGCAGTTCTGCAAATCATTACAGCTGCCGCCGATAGCTAAAAGATAGCTGCCGGCCGCCAGGTTGACGGTCAAATCTGTCCATAGAAAACCATCGGCATTAGTACCAGAAGCTGCGCCGGTCGATCCTGAACCAACCACATCGCCGTTACCGTTGGTAAAACCGGCACCGGAGTTGGAGTAGCCGACAAGACCATTTACGCCGCCAGCCAACAAAAATCCGCTGTTATTACTTGCTGATGGTGCTGCAACTTGGTTGAATCCCATGTTGTTGTTGGTGCCTGGTGCAGTGTAATGGGTAGCTGATGTGCTGATTGGGGTGGCTGCATTGTTGCTGGAGCCAGTACTGGTAAAGGTGCTGCCGGACAATGACCAAATGCTGAATGCTGGATGGATAGTTTTATTTTGGTTGATCCAGGTCGGAGCCACGTTGCGCAAGCCGATTACTTCGTCTTTGATGCGGTAAGTGCCGGCATCACTCACATTAACTTGTACCCAATCCACGGCATGCATCCAGCCTAAGTCGATAGACATATCTGCCCATGATTTTACGGTGGTGTAGTCGTGATAAATGGCAGACTGCGCTGCACCTGCAGTAAGGATATGACCACCAGCGTTGTTCAGGCTGGTGCCGATAGCAACAGTTCCAGCGCCATTAGTAATGGTGCCGGTTGCGGTGAAAGTTTCTGGTGAACCAGAAACACTTACCGCGCTCGCTTGAGTAGAAACACCCGCTAAAGCTGTGCCGGCGAGAATTGTTGCAATGGTTGTTCTAAGTATTGTCATTTAAATTTTCCTTCCTGATTGTTTAAGGGCAAATTTTTAGTAAAACAGTGATATTCATAATGACACTGCTCATCTATCCAAGACGCAACCCAGCCATCTTGGTTGCCCAAGACCCGAAGCTTTCCGAATACGCCTCTCGACGTAGTTGGCTTTCCCGGAACTCCCTGACAGTGTCCTCGTGCCTGAGGCCAAGCAATTTGTTTAAGAGAGCTTGGTTGTCTGGTGAAGTTTATAGCAGTTACCGTGCCAGTAATTTTTTATGGTTAAATTATCAAATTTTACAATAGGTTATAATTATCGTGTTAGAAGCTGATAAAAATATACGGGTATATGACCTTTCAAGATAAGTTAAATAACACAGTTTAATTAAGGACTTTGCTAAACCATTTTTTAAAATAAAAGGCTTGTTGAAGCCTTGGTTTTTTTAACCCTAGTCGAGATGATTTTCTCTATTGGCTTGAGAAAATTAATAAATTTTTCGGAGTTCCAATATTTGCAGCATCTTCAATAAGATGACCATGTAAAATTGTCGGCAAATTTATTCTTTCCGTCGATGTTGTCGTTAACGTTTGAGGCTGAAATTCTTTAACGCTGGCGCATTTAATCGAGCGGGTAACCCTAAAAAATCGAAGCTTATCTTTTGAAAATGAAAGTCCTCTTGTTAATTTTTTCCCTATTCGTAATTTTGGAGTCTGCTGTGAGTGCTCAAGACGCAAACAATCCTATTGATCTTAAGGTTCAGGCACTTTTAGCGCAGATGACGCTGGAAGAGAAAGTTGGGCAGATGACGCAAATCGACTTTAGCGTTATCTCCGTACTCAACGGCGAGGTGGCAGAAGATCCTATTGAGCAGGGCAAGTTATACGATGCCTTGTTAAATCATCATGTGGGTTCAATACTCAACACGCCGACCACGCCGAACAATCAAGTTCAGCCGATTGAAAAATGGCGGAAAATGACACAAACCATTCGTGAGGCTACCGCTCAAACCCGGTTAAAAATCCCGGTGATTTACGGCATCGATGCGATACATGGCGCCAATTACACGGAAAATGCGGTGCTGTTTCCGCAAGCCATCAACATGGCGGCGACTTTTAATACCGATCTTTCTTTTAAAGAAGGCGAGATTACCGCCCGCGAAGTAAAGGCTTCAGGCCAGGATTGGAATTTTTCGCCGGTGATGGACATCGGCCGTCAGCCGCTTTGGCCGCGCTTGTGGGAAACCTACGGTGAAGACGTACATCTGGCTATTGCCTTAGGTAGCGCATACATCAAAGGTCATCAGGGCGATGATTTTGCTGCGGCTGATAAAGCGCCGACCTGTTTAAAGCATTTCGTTGGTTACAGTTACCCACTTAACGGCAAGGATCGCACACCCGCCTGGATTGGCGAACGTATGTTGCGTGAGTATTTTTTGCCGACGTTTGCAGCCGGAATCAAAGCCGGTTCGCCGACAGTGATGATCAATTCCGCCGAAGTTGACGGCATACCCGGTCACGCCAATTATCAATATTTGACGACTATTCTGCGCGGCGAAATGGGCTTTAAAGGCTTTACTGTGTCTGATTGGGCAGACATTGAGCGACTTTATAGTCGTGACAAAATGGCGGCATCGCCACGTGAAGCGGTAAAAATTGC
>JAQTQN010000326.1 GCA_028712225.1 Methylobacter sp. | reverse complement strand
TTTTCCACAGAGCTGCCGCTAACACCGATAGCGCCAATCAAAATGCCGTCTTCATCGACAATCGGTACACCGCCGGGGAAGGTAATCAAGCCTTGATTGGAATGTTCAATGCCGTAAAGCGGGCCACCCGGTTGCGATAACTGGCCGATTTGTCCGGTGTTCATGCCAAAGAAAACCGCAGTTTTGGCTTTTTTTATGGCAATATCGATACTGCCAACCCAGGCGCCGTTCATTCGGGTAAAGGCTTTCAAATCGGCACCGGAATCGACCACGGCGATGCACATTTGCGTACCTAATTTATTCGACTCGGCAATGGCAGCCGCGATGGCTTTTTCTGCTTGTTCATAAGTGACGTGCATGGTGTAACTCCCAGGTTATTGTTGTAATTAAAATGTTGTCTTAATTCGGCGAGAGCATTTTTTCCGGCCGGACGATCGCATCGAATTCCTCTGCAGTGACTAGTCCGCTGGTTATGGCTTCTTCCCGTAAAGTGCTGCGATTGCTTAAAGCCATTTTAGCAATATTAGCCGCCTTGTCGTAACCGATGTGCGGCACCAATGCGGTCACCAGCATTAGCGATTTTTCCAGCAGCTCGGCGATTCGTTCGTTATTCGGGGTGATGCCCACTACACAATGATCGGTAAAACTCATCGCAGCCTCAGCCAGCAGGCGGATCGACTGTAACACGTTATAAATAATCACCGGTTTAAATGCGTTAAGTTCAAGATGACCTTGCGCACCGGCAATCGTTACGGTGACGTGATTGCCCATTACCTGAGCGCAGACCATGCTCAATGCTTCGCATTGGGTCGGATTGATTTTACCGGGCATGATTGATGATCCCGGCTCATTTTCCGGTAACATCAGTTCGCCAAATCCGGCGCGCGGGCCGGAACCCAGCAGACGAATATCGTTGGCTATTTTATTCAGACTCACCGCCAGCGTGTTCAATACGCCGGAGATTTCCACCAATGCATCATGTGCCGCCATCGCCTCGAACTTATTGGTAGCTGAAGTAAATGGCAGCCCGGTAAAGCTTGCCACTTGTTCGGCAAACTGCTCGGCAAAGCCTTGTTTAGAATTCAAACCGGTGCCGACAGCGGTGCCGCCTTGGGCGAGTGGAAACAGGCGCTTGAGACTATCGTGAATGCGGTCGAGTCCAAACTGCACTTGAGCTGCGTAAGCTGAAAACTCCTGGCCCAGCGTCAGCGGCGTCGCATCTTGTAAATGTGTGCGGCCGATTTTGATAATGTCAGCCCAAGCTGCAGATTTTTCAAATAGCGCTTGCTGCAAATGTTGCAACGCCGGGATCAGACACTTATGGAGCTGTTCAACCGTCGCAATATGCATTGCGGTTGGAAACGCATCGTTGGTCGATTGGCTAAGATTACAATGATCGTTGGGGTGTACCGGCGCTTTTGCTCCAAGTGCGCCGCCCAGCCGCTCATTAGCCAGATTGGCAATCACCTCATTGGCATTCATATTGGATTGGGTGCCGGAACCCGTTTGCCAGATTACCAACGGAAAGTGCTCGTCCAACTTGCCGCTGACCACGTCCAGTGCTGCGTCGGCAATAGCATTGCCGATAGTTTTATTAAGATCTTTTAAGCGGAGATTGGTGAGCGCCGCGCAGTATTTGACAATGCCCAGTGCCCGGATTAATGACCTTGGCAGGCGTTCATCGCCGATTTTAAAATGAGCCAGCGAACGTTGGGTTTGCGCGCCCCAGTATTTGTCAGCGGGCACAGCAATGGTGCCTAATGCGTCGCTTTCCAGCCTTGTTGGGTGATTGTCATTAATCATTGAATGTCTAAAAAACAAACTTACTCGCCAGGTTTTTTTAACATTTTGAGAACCTCGCCCAGATGTCCTTCTTCTTGCGCGATTTTTGCGCGGGCATATTCTTCAAGCAGAATATTGCGACCGTTTACCAACTCAAGCAAACGATGGTAATGGCTTAATGCCAGTGTTTCATGCTCCAGGGACTCACGCAAAATATCGCCAATATCGTGGCGATGCGTTTCCAATAACTGTCCAATACCTAGGGATGGGTGGCCGTCCAAATGAGTGATCAACTCGCCGGCTTCATTGGCGTGGGCCAGCGATTCATTCGCTTGGCTGCGCATCCAGGAAACGATAGGGATGCGGTTATAGCCGAAAACCATCAGTGCGTAGTGCGTGTAACGAACAACCCCAGCCAGTTCGGCTTCGAGAATATGGTTCAAAACAGAAATAACTGCGTCTTTATCGATGTCGATGTTAGTCATGATAGTCTCCGGCAATTGTATGAAGCAAAAGTCACTATAAGACTTTTGAATGAATAAGGAAACAGACTGAATCCGCGGCTGGACAACCATGAAAGATTCATTCTGAACTACAAGTTTTAGCCCTTTACCCTGGTTTTCAAATGCTCTGCGAGTCGTTTCATCGCCGAAGATGCGTCCTCGGGTAACAGGTGAACATTAATAATGCTTGGCATGGTTTGGTTTTGCAGGGAATGAATAAGAGCGGTTTCAAATTCTTCTTCTGTGGC
>JAQTQN010000325.1 GCA_028712225.1 Methylobacter sp. | reverse complement strand
AAGGTGCCGAGTCAGCCGTTGCTATTGCCGATTAAGATCCGGGTGAGTGCCCAGGAAGCGGATTTAGCCGAGCAGGAACATGAGTTTTTTAACGAACTGGGCTTCGAGCTTAACCGAACCGGCCCTGAAACGTTGGTGCTGCGGTCTATCCCCGTGTTGTTGGCCGATCATGATATGGAAACACTGATTCGAGATGTGCTGGCCGATATTCTTGAGCATGGCAGCAGTCAGCGTATTCAGGATCAGGCTAACGAAATATTGGCTACCGTCGCTTGTCATGGTGCCGTGCGCGCCAATCGCCGATTGACTATTGACGAAATGAACGCCTTGCTTAGAGACATGGAAAAAACCGAACGGGCAGGGCAGTGTAATCACGGCAGGCCGACCTGGGTGGCGCTATCTACTCAAGAATTGGATAAGTTTTTTCTGCGCGGCCAGTAGCCCGATTTACACGACTTCTTATGAAAAACACAAACAACCCACCAGCCCTCTTTTTAATGGGGCCGACCGCCTCAGGCAAATCCGCGCTTGCCGTACAACTGGCGCAACAGCTAAACGGCGAGATTATCAGCGTCGATTCTGCGTTGGTATTCAAAGGTATGGACATCGGCACCGCCAAACCGACCTTGTCGGAAAGAGGCGGGGTTGCTCATCATTTAATCGACATACTCGATCCGGCAGAATCGTTTTCTACCGGTCAATTTCGAAAGCTGGCGCTGGAGTTGATGGCTGATATTACTGAGCGCGGCAAACTACCGATTTTAGTCGGCGGTACCATGCTTTACTTCAATGCCTTAAATAGCGGCCTTGCGGTATTGCCGGAAGCCGACGCAAGCATTCGCGCCAAGCTGGATCAAGAACTGGCGCAATTGGGCAAAGAAGCGTTGCATCAAAGACTGGCTCAAGTCGACCCGCAAGCCGCCGCCAGAATTCACCCCAACGACCCGCAACGTGTACAGCGCGCGCTGGAAGTTTATGAAATCAGCGGCCAACCGTTGACGTCTTTTTTTACCGAAGCGCAAAACCAACCCATTCCTTACAGCACAATCAAACTGATCATCGCCCCGGAAGATAGAAAAATTCTGCACGCAGTGATTGCCAAACGTTTCCAACAGATGCTGGAGCAAGGCTTAATCGAAGAAGTCGAAAAGTTATTTGCTCGCGGCGATTTAACAGAGCAACTGCCTGCGATCAGAGCTGTCGGTTATCGGCAGGTATGGTCTTATCTGCAAGGCGAATACGACCTTGATACCATGACCGAAAAAGCCATCGCCGCCACCCGGCAATTAGCCAAACGCCAATTTACCTGGCTACGTAAGGAAACCGATGCGCTGCATTTTCAAGCCGGGCAAGCTGATTTATTGAAGGCCGTGTTGGCGGCTGTTAATTTGAAATAGACGCTACTCGCTTCTAATGAGTTTTTTAAGAAGCACGAACTCAGAAAAGTTAAGCTGGTAATACCAATCTCAATAAATTCATATCTTATTGTTTCTTAGCTGGTTGAAGGCTAGCTCAACGTTAAGGATTAACCGTTCGCCTGTCCATAGATCACCCTTGTGGTGAAGCCTGTCGAAGGGTGAATGGTTAATCCGTTCATGGTTCGACAAGCTCTCGGCAACTGCTCCTGCGTTGCCCTACCTCCTGCATGCCCGATAAAGCGGGGCAGGCTCTCCTTGCAGTCGACCACGAACGGCTTAACTTAACGACATTGAAGAATTAATAGGATTTAATTAAAAACTTATTGGGATTGGTATAACTCGTTACATAACGGCTGATGGAATTAACAGGAAATTGGCTGTCTATTTATCGCCGTGGCATTCCTAAGCTTGTTGGTATTGAAAACATCAAGCTTTCCAATGGTTTAAAAACCCCCTATAATGCGCGGTTCCATGAAGCAGTTGGCTTCATCCTTGCTTTACCATCTTAAGGAATAACCCTAGGTGGGAGGCTTAACCCGAAAGGAAAACTCATGCGACATTATGAAATTGTCTTTTTAGTTCATCCGGACCAAAGTTCTCAGGTTCCAGCGATGATTGAGCGTTATAAAGCGACTATCGAATCAGCCTCCGGTACTATTCACCGTTTGGAAGATTGGGGTCGTCGCCATTTGGCTTATCCAATCAACAAAATTCACAAAGCGCATTATGTGCTGATGAATATTGAAATTGATCAAGCAACTTTAGAAGAATTGGAAAGTGGCTTCCGTTTCAATGATGCTATCTTGCGTAGCCTGACATTGGTGCAAAAACACCCTGTCACTGAAACATCTGTGATTGCTACAGCGACAGCTGAAGAGAACAAATTGGCTGAATCCAGAGCCAAAGATGCAGCTGCAAGAGAAGCATTAGCGGCAACCACCGCTGCAGCTGAAGACAGCGACGAAGAAGTTGATATTGACAGCGTAGACGAAGATTTCGACGCTGACGAAAGCATCACTGAATAACCTCAATCCCTGAAATACGAGAAATCTTATGGCACGTAATATTAGACGCAAAAAATTCTGCCGCTTCAGTTCAGAAGAAGGCACTCAGAT
>JAQTQN010000100.1 GCA_028712225.1 Methylobacter sp. | reverse complement strand
TGCGCTGCAGCATTGCCAAAAATACGGTGAAGTGACCGTCATAGTCAGCTTTGATATTTTCAAACGCCGGTTGAAGGTGACAATCGATGACCAGGGGCCGGGCGTTGCCGAAAGCGATTTGTCGGCAATTTTTGAACCGTTTTTTCGTAGCGGCGACCGCAGTAAAGCCGACAGCATCGGCTTGGGCTTGGCTATCGCCTACCGATCGATAACGGCACACGGCGGGCTTATCCAAGCCGAAAACCGTCCGCAAGGCGGGTTACGTATGGAAATAGAAATTCCTTTTGTTGAGTAAATACCCCTGCGCGACGATGCCGAACAGGGGCTTGGATTCGCTCAGTTAGGCAGAAGCCGAAAAGCTGCTATTTTCCGCTGTCTGATCGAAGCCGCCATAAGAATGCAGCAATTGCATCATCTGTTTCATGAACTGTGCATCGGTGCTTAATGCAGAAGATGGCGATGATGAACTGCTATTACCGGATGTATCTTTCGATTCTTCAAACGTTCTCGCCTCGCTACCGCTTACTTTGCCGTCACCGTTAGTATCGGCTGCATCGAAATTGCCGGCTATATCGCTCATTACCTTGGATCTGTTGCTGTCTGTCGAACTCAATTCTTTTGACATTGACGTCAGTTGGTCTTTGCTAAAACCTTGATCATCATGCCCGCCCTCTTGCGGCGGCATTTTGCCGGATAACATTTGCATTAACTGTGCATCGGTAATTGCCGTTGACGACGATGATGAAGTTTTTGTGCCGGACGCGGCTTGCAACTGCTCATAGGCCAGCAGCTCGCTTTCACTCACCGTGCCGTCACCGTTGGCATCGGCAGGATCGCTCGCCTGGTTACTGCTGTTTGTCGAACTCGCTTCGCCGCCATCTTGTGGCGGTGGCGGCGGTGTGCCGCCTTGGCCTCCCTGCATACGCATCTTTGGAAAAGGACCATCCAGCTCGGCGGCTATCTTCTGCAGAGTTGCCGACATCTCTTCTTTGGTTACCTTACCATCGCCATTATTATCCAGCTTGGAGAACATATCGTCGGCAGCGCTGGAACTGCTTGTGCTGCCTGAACTGTCGTCCGTTTGCGACACTTTACTAAATGCCGTTTCCAAATCGCTTTTTTCAATATAGCCCTGTCCCTTGGTATCCAGTTTTGAAAATAGCTGTTCCGCCAGTTTCGATGGATCAGGACGCTGCATGCCTTTCATTCCGCTGAGCATTGTGGTTGAACTACTACTGTTTATACTGCTAATACTCATTGCTCTATCCTCATTTTGATTGTCATTACCTGACGGCCATTTGTCGGTCCGCTTGCAGTTCTTTTGAACATAGCGCCTAACTGACGCAACCGAACTACATAAATCCTAGTGCAAAGTATTGGCCAAAAAGCGCTTAAAAATAGGCGCTAAAGAGTAAAGTTACGTTAAGAAACGTTAAGGATTTTGGGTGAATGTTAAATCGATGGCTATTACTTAAGAGGAACGATGGCGGCAAGCCATAAAGTCGTTGTCGACCGGCAAATTATTGCCGGTTTGACGATTAGGGGGACCGTAAGGATTCCTTAGTAAATGAGTAACATCACGAACTGTATTAATTTGGAAAAATATGATGCTAGGCGTCGTTTTAATAACCAGCGCAACTTCTTCGAACCACCAACAATTCCATCTTTGTTGAATAGTCATGGACAGTGCGATTATCCAGCCATATTGACTATCACCTCTGCAGCAACCAGCGCTGTAATTGAATACACCACCCCGCCGCAAAAATCGCCAATAACCAGCAGCCACCCATTTCGCAAAACACCATCCAATCGACAAACCACGGCACCGACCGGGGATGGTTACCTGACAAGGCAACCTCCTGAAAAGATATTTCCAGGGTGCCTAACAGCTGCGCCGGTAACGTCGCCATGATCACCAGCACCGCTGTCAGTAAACCGAAGACCAATAACACTAAACGCTCTTGCCAGTACTGTACCGGCCAGACCAGCAGAATTGAGCCGTCAATGACCAGCGGCACCAGTGCGTGCAGTAAATGCGCTGATGCTTTCAACTCGGTTCCCGGCGGAATGCCAACACTGGCGTTGATATACAGTGGATGAAGCACCCAGGACGATAACTCGATGGTATCGTCAGGTAAGGCTTGCGTCGATGGGATCAATTTCAAGCTGGGGGACATTTCGGACGTCATCGTCATGATAACCGCCTTAAGCAACGGAAATAGGCCTTTCGCCAACCATTCCCCGAAATACCAAACCAAGCCGGATAGGACCAGCCATGCCAGTAAGCCTTTCAGGGTCAGAGTAAAAAGTTCACGCGGGCTCATGAGTTTTATTCATCGAACCGAACGCCCACCCAGCAAAATAGCTACATCCGACAACTACCATGAAGGTCGGCGCCAGGTAGGTATGAATCACCATAAACCAGGCAGGATGGTATGCGATGACAAAATACAAAGCGCTGATACGCACTAGATTAAGCAGATAAATCAAGCCGATGCCCAACAGCAGACCGATCAATTTACGGTTAAATTTTGATGGAAAAACCACAATCGCGGACACCACCAAAAACAATACTCCGGCCCCATCACAGCCGCGCACGATTTCCAGATCGGCCTTGGCGGACAGCAAGTGATTCTGCTTTGCCAACACCTGTTCCAGCGGGGCAAGCCAATTGATGAGGTCGGCGCAAATTGTCACCACCCCGTGGTGATAAATCACATTGGCGAACAGGTCATCCGAGATCTGAAAATAACCGTAGTTTAGTAGTGCATAACAGCCCGCAAATAGAACGAACAGTAGCCATTCATTAACTCTACTTGTCTGTAGCTGATTAGAACCACGACCCACAAGCGTTGGTTTAGGTACCCGATCCAACAACTTTTCTTTTTTCATTTGCCAAGCCAGGTTAATTTAATAACGGTAACGGGTGGTGAGATTATTGGTTTTCAGCAGTGATTTCTCGAATGATGTGTCTCCTTACGCCGACAGTATTCTATAAATTAAGCGCGCTTTATCGCGTTATTCATGTTTCGCACCAGGTTTTCAATTTGCCAATAATGCGTTTTAGATAGGAGGCTTTCTTGGAATCAATTTTGCTCATTTCCTTGTGGATGGTATCCAGCTTTTTCTGACAGTCTTCAGCGTCATTTTTTAAATCGATTAACGCGTGGATTTGGTCTTTGGTTAATTCCGTCATATCGGGTTACCAGGTTGCGTTATTGTCGGGGGTGCCGCCCACCAGCCATCCAAATCGTATTTAAAGGTTGTGTTGTGGGGATTGTCTTGCGATTGCCGAACAGGTCGTAGCTGTAAACGTCGTGTTGTTTTGCGCATCTTTGCTTTGTTGTAGACGCCACAATTCGTCAATAACTCCGTTTTTAAAAGGTGCTACTACAATCATTTTCTGGGTTGATCAACATACGTTTGCCCGCTAAAGTCAGCAAGGCATTGCAGGAAAATGTCCGAATGTTCAAAATCAGGTGTACAAGCCAATACCTTGCTACATACCGCGTATGTGGTTTTTTAGTGTTTTATTGTTTCGCTAGGAGGGGTGCTATCAGGCTGAGATGTATTTAAGCCTTGTCAACGGGCGACACCTGTTGACTTAAAATTAATTTTTTCACGCCAATAGCAATGACCGTTCCTCCGGTTCCACACGTTTGTACATCAACGAATTGTAATCACTTTAAATCACAGGGCGAATTGGCTATCCAATGCAAAATATGCATTTTTATCTAACTGGCATTGTGTCTCGCGTTCATCGCCATCATATTTTTGATTATAATCGTTCATTCCGCCTCTCAGTCAAAACGAAAATCAATTACTTGTGTCAGTGTCGATTAAAATCGACACGATGATTATCTAATCCCAATGGGATAAAACTAGGTTGATGGTTTAAAATAACAACCTTATTGGGATTGACTATAAGATGCCTGATCTCCTTTTTGTTTGAGCAACAAGAGAAATAAGTAGAAGCAAAGCCCCCATTATCATACCTCCCACCTCGGAAAGAGCAGGTACCTGTGCCGTAGGTGTTCCTGTTACTGGAGGAGGCTGTGCAGTTACCACACCTACGATCACTGGAGCACTGCTTCTAGACGTCCCATTTCCAGGATAAGCATCACCCCAGGCATACATTGTTCCATCCGGAGTTACGGCATAATTACCCCCTCCATCACCCATCTGTATGGATTGAATATTGCTTAATCCACTAATAACAGAAGCAGCTGGGCTGGCGCTGTTCGCGAAGATCCATACCGCCCCGTCGCTTTTCAAAGCCATGGACGTGCCAAGTCCAGCAGCTATAGAAACAATATTTGCTAATCCTGAGACTTTCTTAAAGCTATTACCATTAGTATCACCTGCTACCCATACGGTACCATCATTTTTTAGAACTACTGAATGTTTATAACCACCTGCAACCGCAATAACTCCCGATAAACCCGGTGTTTGTGTTGGAGTTGATATGCCACAAAACATAACTCCACAAGTACTACCATTTCCGAATTGACCATAATAGTTGCCACCCCACGCCCAAACCGTGCCATCATTTTTCAAAGCATAACTAGATTCAGACGTCGAGCCGCTGGCAGAAATATCTATGATCCCTGTCAACCCAATTGCTTGTACCGGAGTTGATTCGGAGTAGGTGAATGAACCAGTGCCGAGCTCGCCTTGCTGATTATCAGACCAGCCCCAGACTGTACCATCCGACTTTAAGGCAAGAGTATGACTATGACTTGTAGCAATCTTAATGACGTTAGAAATTGGAATTTGATTTGGCGGACTATTTAGAAATGAAGTGCCACTACGATAAATAGCCCAAACTGTTCCATCATTTTTGAGAAAGAAGTGATTTGATACCTGCTTTACGTTCGTCAAGCTGGGAACAGTTATCGGCGTCAACTGTAAGGTGGCTGGACTTTTTAGATCAAGCTCTCCCCACGTTTTAACCGTTCCATCTGTTTGCACAGAAAAGCTGGTCATCCAATCTCCACCAGCCATAGGTGAGGCGGCATATATCTGGGGTGCTGTAAAGCAGCATAAAAATAGAAGGGAAAGCTTGTTTTTCATATTAAAAATCCTGAATTAGGTTAATGGGCAATTAGAAAGCTTAACTATCATGGAGACTGACAAAACAACTCAAGTTAACAAGATCAGTGGCTAAAAGTATTAATTTCCGATTCTGCATTTTGATTGGTGTAACCTATACACGCGTAAGCCCATTTTGAACAGACGAGTTCGTAATTCGAATCTTACTTTTTGGAAATGACATTTCAATGACAGGTTCTTGTGGATCAATACCTAGAAGCCTTTCGCTAGCAAGACCAAATAGGATCAATCCTTTAGAATTGCGGCACGAATTCAGTCTGGGTTTTGGGTATTACGTGAGGAGACCTTAAGTTTCTACTCAATCCAAAGATGCATTTAATGCGTTAGTGAAGAATTCTTCCCATTGCTTAATCACTTGTTGATCCTTGAATAACTCTGAATTTCTTTCGACGATTTTACTGGATATAACCTTTCTAAATTTTTTATCGGTGGTCAATCGAACCGCCCGTTTTGCATAATCGGCTGGGTCATGCGCAACGCACTCTTCTATTTTCATTTTTCGATACATACCCAATGTATGCCTTCCGCGCTGAAATTGGCCAGGCAGTGTAACTACTGGCGTACCGACAGAAAATGCCTCAAGAGTCGTATTCATGCCGTTGAAATAAATTGTATCGAGTACCACATCGGAAATGGCCAATAAATTAAGGTAATCGTTGAAATTTTGGCGAGGCAAAAACAATATACGATCTGCGGCTTTGCCGATGGAGCACTGAAATCGTTGTTTTAGTAATTTAGTCCAGTGAGGTATGTGCGCTTCTAAGCAAACGATGACGCCTTGATTATCCCTGTTCAATATATCGGCCAAGATGCTGTCAAAATCGGGATGGAATTTAAACAACGTTTGCGGGCAAAAGTAAAGATTAGTTTGATCGTTGAGCCCGAAATAAGAGCGTTGTTTTACTTGAACATTGTAATCAGGCGGGTAGTAATAGGTGGGGGTGCCAACATTATGTAATCTGATCAATTTTTCGCTGTAATCGGAATCTGCATCCGGCATTTCAAAAAAATCGGTTGAAATAAAATAGTCAATATTATCAATGCCAGTTGTATCTGGATGCCCAAACGATACGCACTGTACCGGAGCCAGGCGTGAAAAAGCCAGATAGTAAGTAAAGGGTTCCATACCGATATCTTGATAGAAAAGAATATCGAGCTTCAAATCAGAAATTGCTTTTCTGGCCTCATCCAGTGAATGGGGCAAAATATGGTAGTGGTCTGAAGAATCCTGTATTAATTGAGAAATCGGATCGTTGATTATCGGTGGTACAAATAATGAGTGAACTTCAAATTGGTCTCTGGAAAGTTCTGCCATAAGTCCTCGACTGGTTTTGCCTATACTATGCAAATGAAAAAAATTCGAGATAAATCCGACTCGAATTTTGCCTTGTGTCTGACGCTTTATAAAACAGTGGGGCGCTGTCCAAGTTAGCGATGGACAGACTGATACCATCAGCTGAGCAACTTTATTGTTTAGCTCACGGTTGTCGAAACCCTGAAACGCAAGATAGAAATTTGTTTTTCCCAGTTCAGTAAGCGGGTCTGGTATCTGCAGACCGCTTTTTATGAGTTCATTGATTTTTGATGAAAACTCATTTCTCCAATCGATCAGAGCTTGTGTAGAAGGAGCAATAACGGGTATTTGCCAAGCCGCTTTTATTTTGAATGCGTCGGTAGGATGTGAATACAACAGCCTATCAAACATGTGTTTCGCCTCGCTCATTCGGCTCTGATTTGCTAAAACAATGGCCGAGCTGTACAAAGCTGATTGATGCGTGGGTTCTAACGCTAAAACTTTATTGTAATATTCGATTGCTTCATCATGTTCATTTTGCTCAGCCAGTATGGAGCCTAGGTTTAACAGCGACTCCGAATCAGATGGAGTTAGATTAACCAAACTTCTGAGGACTTCAGTAGCATCTTTATATTTTCCCTGTTCTCGTAAAGTCATACCCAAATGGAAATAAATGATCGGAAAGCTAGAATCCAAGCTGATAGCTAATCGGAAGTTGTCTACAGCCTGATCAAGTTTGTGCAGATCTTTATAAGATTTCCCTAAATTGTAAAAATAAGAACAATCTTTTTTAATCGATATTGCCCGATTAAAAAATAATATTGCGTTCTGATATTGACCTTCTTGCGCTTCAATGATGCCGAGTAAATTGTAGCAATTTGGATTTTCAGTATCGACTGATAATATTTTATTACAGAGTGATTTTGCTTCGGCCAGATTGTCTTCTTGAAAATACTCAATAGCAATATCCAGAGCTTGCTGAACTGTCAGCATTTGAGTATTTATATGGGTAGATTGATTTTGCATTTTTCTTTTTGGTAATGAGTCGAATAAGTATCTTTGAATGAATATCGATACCAAACCTGACCATTGTAAATGTGTAAACCAGCAATCATATCGTACAACATTTCTAACTTAAGAAGAGCCAGATACCTTTTCTTAGTCAATAAGCCTCTGCCCAGCCTGCTTTAACGTGCCATCACCATTTACATAAGCATAAAGTGTTTACAAGCACTGGCGCCGTCGATTTGATCTTGGTTGGTGGTCAATGTTGAGCAACAGGTATTACATGTCATGAAACCTTAACAGGAATGTCACAACAATTTCTTGCGACGTGGTTATCATTTTTGACGCAAATACGACAATGTCATTTGCAATAAACCCATTTTGCACTAAGGACCTCACACCTATGAAATTATTTAAATTAACTCTGATTGCTGCGACAGTAGCATCATTGGCATCACCTTTAGCCGCCCAAGCCGCTACCGAATTTGACAATTTCACGCCACAAATCGGCGACACCACGCCGCTCAACCCAGGATCGGCAACGCCTTACAGATTGCCTTCAGCCAACTTCAGCCAGGTTACGATTGCTGACCGTGCTACTCAAAACACATTGGTGCCGGGCTCAAACTCAGGCAACTGGGATATGATCGCAGCCAATGAAACCGGTGCCGATGCCGGTCGTTACTTATTTATGCCATGGGAAATATTTTCCACTTCTGTACCGACTAAGGCAGGCGTTCAACGGATTGATTTGTGGGATAACAACTACAACACCCGCACAACAACTATCGTTGCGGCGGGCACACAGAACTTCTCTTCTGGTGATGCATCGCGCTGGACGCCTTGGGGTGGCTATCTGACTGCCGAAGAAAGTTGGGGTGCGAACAGCACTGCCGGTCGTCTATTTGAAGTCACCAACCCAACCACCGCAGCAGCTAACGCAGGAAACTTCGTACAACGCAGCGTCATCCCGCGCGTTTCTCATGAAGGTCTGGCATTTGATAAAAGCAACAATCTGTATTTTGTCGACGAATTAAACGGCGGCAGCGTTTACAAATATACCTCCGCCAATCCTTTGGCAACTAACGGCAATGATTTCTTCAGCGCCGGACAAACTTTCGCCCTGAAGGTACAAGCGGGCGGACAGTTTGAAGGTAACAACGCCGCTGCAATTACCGGTTCTTCCACTTGGGAAGCTATCACTGATGTCAATGGTGGTGCATTGGCCGGCATCTCCGCCTTGTTGGGTGACGGAACTATCGATGGTCGTGCAACAGCCGACCATGCCGATGTTAAAGGTACCGGTTTCAACCGCCCTGAAGATTTAGAAATTCAGAATCTTGCTGACGGCAATCAGTTCCTGTATTTCACAACGACAGACTCCGACAACGATGGCAACACTGCCAATGGTCGCGGTCGTGTTTACTCCTACAACGTGGGCAGCAGCGAAGTTAAATTGTTTGCAGACAGCAACACGATTGACGCGGCGACCGGCTTAGCCGCCGGCAGTGCCTTCAAAAACCCGGACAACCTGGCAATTGACGATGAAGGTAATATTTACATCGTTGAAGATCAGGATGGCGGCGTTGAAGATGTCTGGTTTGCATTAGACGCTAACCGTGACGGCGTCGCTGAATCTGTGTCTAAATGGATCAGCTTGACCACAGCAGGCGCCGAAAGCACCGGTCTGTATTTTGACAAGTTCAACCCGAATAAAGCCTACATCAACGTACAACATCCTGCGGATGGCATCGATCGCACCATCGAACTGACTGCGGCACCAGTACCCGTACCTGGCGCAGTTTGGTTATTCGGTTCTGCATTAATGGGCTTTCTGGGCTTTTCACGTCGCAATAAAAAAGCTTAAATCGTTACTGTCTCAACGGCCCAGCAACTGGGCGCACTAATGAAAGCGGCGGCAAGGCAATCTTGTCGCCGCTTTTTTTATTTTAATTTGCCCGGTTACTAAAGGAATCGGGTGGCGACTTGCTCAAGCGAGTGCCAGAAAAAACCTTTTGCTTCTCGAAATTAGCAGTGATGCGTGATACGGTGCTCGGCACTTATTAACCAGGTCGAATTCGGGCGACTATTTTCACGTCAATGCATATTTCAGCCAATACCAAACTTTTGATTAGCGCAAATTGGGGCAGTTCCTTATGCGCTTAGGCAAAGCGCAACAGCGGAACCAACTTACTGAAAAAATCCCTAAACTGACCGCCGGACTTTGGCTGCTGGGGATGGTTGTCATCGCTTTTCTTAGCTTCCAGGCATTGACGAAAGACTGGCTGGAGACCAGTTTTTTAGCGTTGTTGCCCGCCAACGAGCAGCAGCCGGAAGTCGCCAAAGCCATTCAGCAGCATAATGAGCTGATCAACAAAAAAGTCATCTGGCTGGCGGG
>JAQTQN010000324.1 GCA_028712225.1 Methylobacter sp. | reverse complement strand
TAATCCGCCACTCTGGCCCCTATCACCATGCCTAGCAAAATCGCCAAAATGGTCGAGCCTTCAATCCAGCTATTTGCTTTAACCAAACTGTCATGCCCTACCAGTTCCGGCAAAATACCGTATTTGGCAGGGCTGTAAATCGCCGCCCCCATCCCGACCACGCCGTAAGCCAGCAAAGGTTCGACATGCAGCAGTAACAATCCCGCGCCGCTCGCTTTAATCAAATTGGCAATAATTAACACCTTAGATTTAGCATGATGATCGGCAAAACCGCCTACCCAAGGCGCCAGCAGTACAAACGCCAATAAAAACGAACTTTGTAACGCCGGTACATACCAGCTGGCCAACTGCGCCGATTGCATCACCAGCGCAATCACCGTAAACAAGATGGCATTATCGGCAAACGCGGATAAAAACTGGGCGATCAACAGCGGGTAGATATGCTTAGTCATGATTAAATTATGCCTTACCGGTAACCAGCGCCGTCACCGCCGGGTAGTTGGTCTTGCCGGTCGCCATTACCGGAATGGCATCTACCAACACTATTTTGCGCGGCAGACTGATTTGCGTCACACCGCCGGATTTGGCGGCTAATTCTGCAACCGTTGCCTGTTTTTGCGTGGTGACCAGAATAATTTGCTCGCCCTTTTTTTCATCCGGCACACTGATCGCCGCGTGGTGCGCATCGGGCCAGGCATTGGTAGCCAATTGCTCAACCAGCGTCAACGACACCATCTCGCCGCCGACTTTGGCAAAGCGCTTGCTGCGGCCGCGGATGCTGATAAAGCCGTCATCATCAACATGAACAATATCCCCGGTGTCGTACCAGCCTTTACCGAATACCGACTCAGTCGGCACTAATTGGCCTGGATTGTTAGCCAGCAAATAGCCCAACATAATGTTAGGGCCATGCACGTGTAATTGCCCGGCATCTTCAATGCCTGTTACCGGTTGCAGCTGGTAACTCATCGCAGGCATCAACCGGCCGACAGTCCCTGCTTTAAAGTCCATCGGCGTGTTCACGGCGGCAACCGGCGCAGTCTCAGTAGCGCCGTAACCTTCTAAAATGCGAATACCGAATTTATTCGCCCACAACTGCCGGGTCGTTTCCTGCAGCTTTTCCGCACCGGCCACCACATAACGCAACGAATAAAAGTCGTAAGGATGGGCCTTCTTGCCGTAGGCAGCAAAAAAGGTATTGGTGCCAAACATGATGGTGGCATTGATTTCGTAAGCGATTTCCGGAATCACCGCGAAATGCAGCGGGGTTGGATAAAAGAAAGTGGTCATGCCGTTAAGCACCGGCAACAAGGTACCGACGGTAAAGCCGAAGGAATGAAACATCGGCAGAAAATTGAGCACCACATCCTGAGGATTAAAGGCGATGCGCGCAGCAACTTGCCGGTGATTGGCCAGGATGTTGGCATGCGACAGCACTACGCCTTTTGGCGTGCCTTCAGAGCCGGAGGTAAACAAAATCACCGCCGGACTGTCCGCACTGATTTGTTCGGGTTGATACCAATACCCACAGGTTTTACTTTGTAACAAGGCCTTAAATTTATCCCAACCGGTGATTTGTTGAGCCAAATCTTCCAGATAAACCAAACGCACCTGCTGCGCCAACTGGTCGGCTTCCTCGCCCAATTTACCCAATTCAATAAAGCGCCGGGAAGTCAGTACCGTTTTGACTTGCGCCGTCGTGCAGGCTGACAGCATGCCTGCCGAGCCGGTCGAATAGTTCAACATGGCAGGCACGCGTCCATAAAGCTGTAAGCCCAGCACGACGCATAATGTTTTGGTCGAATTGGGCAGAAAGACCCCGACCGGCTCGCCGTTGGCAGTAATTGTTTTTAACGCCGAGCCGATCGCAAAGGTTCGGGTTATAAGATTGTCATACGTCAGCGGCAGTCGCTCAAGATCCTCGGCAACGGAGTGTTTGCCGCCGTGAATTTTGCGCGCTTCCAGTAATCCGGAAAAAATAGTTTGCTGATAATGACTGGTCGCAAACATCATCTCAGTCATGATGTCGGCCAACACATGGCCGCTGTATTTACGCCGGTTTTTGCCGGTCAATTCTTTACGCGCGGCAATGTGCGTAGGCGGCAAAATCTGTATAGTAATTTTCGGAAAAAAACGTAAGCGAACGATGCTGCGCAACCTGGAGAAATGCGTGTATTCAGCGCCTTCAATACGTATCGGTAAAATCGTCGCGCCGGATTTATCCGCCACCATGCCGGGGCCATCGTAGATTTTCATCATCGACCCGGTGACGGTAATCCTGCCCTCAGGAAAAATCACTGTGCGGGTATTGCCCTCCATATGATGAATCAGGTTTTTTAATGAAATCGGGTGCGTCGGATCCATCGGAAACACCTGCGACAACTGCAAAAATGGCTTAAGCCACCAGCGCTGGGCGATATGGGTATTTATCGCAAAGGTGATTTCGTCGGGCAAAAATACCCCCAACAACAATGGATCCAGAAATGATGTGTGATTGGCAATAATCAACACCCGCTCGCCGGCTTTTTTATAATTATCCAG
>JAQTQN010000323.1 GCA_028712225.1 Methylobacter sp. | reverse complement strand
CAAAATCAATTTCCCGTGCCGGGGAAAATATGCGAATGCGTCGTGTGGCGACATCTGCTGCGGCGCTCGTCAGCGGGTTGTTGTGATGAAATACAAAGACGGTTTCCGTTAAATTTAATTCCCTGGCCACCAGCTGCATCTGTTGGTGGTTTAAGCCATCCGCATTAGGAAACACCGCAACTTGTGCGCCGCTAAAAATCTGCTTGGTAAATACATCGGCAATAAAATATTTAAAGCGCATCAGCTGACTCCTGCAGATTTACCTCAACCCGGTTGTTATTAATACGAATCGGGTAGACGGGGATTTTGACGGTTTCATCTTCCAGGCAAACGCCGGTTTGCAGATTGAAATGTTGTTTATATAAAGGTGACGTAACCACCGGCTGGCCGTTGATGTCGCCAATTACACCGCGCGATAACACGTTGGCGTGCCCAAACGGATCGTAATTGTTGATGGCATGGCATACCGCGCTGGGAGTTAGATAAAAAAGCGCTACCTGCTGTCCATTCACCAATGCGCATACGCCGGAATTCGGCTGTAAATCATCAATGCCGCACACATCTTGCCAGACCTCTGTAGGGGCGGAAAATTTTCCGCCCCTACCGTCAACGCCGCACAAATCTTGGCCTTGTGTCATTACGCCACCTCTAACAATTTAAAGTGTTTACGTTCATTCGCATCAGCAGGACGAATCTGCCCGCGTTCTTCGACAAACACCACGTTGTTATCGGCTTGGTCGCTGTTGATGAAGTGGCGGAAGCGTTTAAGTTTGGACTCATCTTCAATCGTGGTACGCCATTCGCATTGATAGGTATCGATCACATGCTGCATCTGTTGCTCTAATTGCTCGCCTAGCCCGAGTTTGTCGTCAATGATCACGAACTTAAGATAATCCAGGCCGCCTTCCATATTTTCCATCCATACCGAGGTGCGTTGCAGGCGATCGGCTGTTCGTACATAAAAACTCAAAAAGCGGTCGATTAATTTAATTAAGGTGTCTTTATCCAGGCCGGTGGCAAATAAATCCGCGTGGCGCGGCTTCATGCCGCCGTTACCGCAGACATACAGATTCCAGCCGTTTTCGGTTGCGATAATGCCGACGTCTTTGCCTTGGGCTTCGGCGCATTCACGCGTACAACCGGACACCGCGAATTTAATTTTGTGCGGCGAACGCAAACCTTTGTAGCGATTTTCCAGCTCTATCGCGAGGCCGACACTATCATCCACACCAAAGCGGCACCAGGTGCTGCCGACGCAGGATTTAACAGTGCGTAACGACTTGCCGTAAGCATGGCCGGATTCAAAACCGGCATCGATGAGCTCTTTCCAGATATGCGGCAATTGATCGACCCGCGCCCCGAATAAGTCCACGCGCTGGCCACCGGTAATCTTGGTGTAGAGCTTATATTTTTTACCGACTTGGCCTAAGGCAATCAGCATGTCCGGGCTGATTTCGCCGCCGGTGATACGCGGCACCACGGAATAGGTGCCGTCTTTTTGCATATTGGCCAAAAAGGTATCGTTGGTGTCTTGCAAACCAAGATGTTCCGGTTCCAGGATGTGCTCATTCCAGTAAGACGCCAGGATATTGCCGATGGTCGGTTTGCAAATTTCGCAGCCTTGGCCTTTGCCGTGTTTTGCCAGAAAATCGGCAAAGGTTTTGATCTCGCCTATCAACATCAGGTTGTAGAGATCCTGGCGGGTGTAGGCAAAGTGCTCGCACAAATCGGTGTTGACTTCAAAACCTTGTCTGGCCAGTTCGCAATCCATCACCGACTTGAGTAATGCCGAGCAACCGCCGCAACCGGTGGCTGCTTTGGTTTCTGTTTTTAAGGCACCCATCGTGGTGCAGCCGGCTTCAATGGCCGAACAGATCGCGCCTTTAGTGACATCGTAGCAAGAACAGATTTGCGCCGAGGCAGGTAAGGCATCGACGCCAAGTCCCACTGATTCATCGGAGCGATGCGGCAAAATCAGCGCATCGGGGTTTTCAGGTAGTTCGATACCGTTTAAACAATATTGTAATAAGGTGCCGTAGCCTGAATTGTCACCGACCAACACCGCACCCAATAACTGCTTTTTATCCTGGCTGACGACCAAGCGTTTATAAATGCCGTTATCGCCGTTTTGGTAACTGTACACCAGCGCGCCCTGAGATTTAGCATGCACATCGCCAATGCTGGCAACATCAACGCCCATCAGTTTCAGTTTGGTACTCATATCCGCGCCGGTAAAGCTGGCGGCTTCACCCGCCAAATCAGCCACTACCGTGCGGGCCATGGCATAACCTGGCGCGACCAGCCCGAAAATTTTGTCATTCCACAGCGCACATTCGCCAATGGCGTAAATATCCGGGTCAGACGTCTTGCATTGGTTATCGATGACAATGCCGCCGCGCGCACCAACATGAAGCGCACAGTCTCTGGCCAGTTCATCGCGCGGACGAATGCCCGCAGAAAACAGCACCAAGTCAGTTTCCAGTTCGTCACCATCGGCAAACACCATTTTATTGGCGCAGTGCTTACCATCGGTGATGTCGATGG
>JAQTQN010000099.1 GCA_028712225.1 Methylobacter sp. | reverse complement strand
GCTCGCAGTATGTCCAGCCCCAACGAGTGGAAAGTAGACACTCGTAGCCCGCGGCTTTGTTGGTCGTCCAATAGCTTCGACACCCGCGACTTCATTTCTCGCGCGGCTTTGTTGGTAAACGTTACCGCAGCGATGTGCCGGGCTGGAATGCCTTGCTTGACCAAGTAGGCGATTTTTTCGGTAATCACTCGCGTTTTGCCACTGCCGGCACCGGCGAGGACTAATAGCGGATGATCAATGATTTTAACGGCGGCTTGCTGTTGGGGGTTTAATTTGGACATTATTGCAAAATAAAAAACTAACTCAGGGATAGCGGCAGGGTTGTGATGTGCGTAAATGAGTACGTGTTTGAACAAAAAAATACTCCCGCTTACGCAGGAGTATTGATTTTATCAGTTTGGCATGTCGACTTTAGATTGAATTGCTCGGCAGCAACCAAATAAGCGTCTTATTCTGTAAGACGTTTGGTAATACGTTGGTAAGTTTCTTTAAGCTCTTCACCGACAATTTTAGCTTTGGCGATAAATTCTTCAGATGTTTCTTTTGATTCGTCAGCGATTTCTGCAGCTTTGTTTTTTACTTGCTGCCACTGCTTTTCGGCTTGTTCAAATTCATCGCGAGCTTCAAGCGAAGCAAGATGCAGCTTCAAATTAATTTCTTCGCGTTCAGTATTTAGCTTGTTCAATAGATTTTCAAAATCTTCTTTAATTGCCATGATGCACCTCAATTTTACGTATGATAAGAAAACATTCAGAGCTGGATTCACCGGTCTCGTTCGGTGCGGATAAAGATCTATCCATTTGAAGTGTAACGCGTTAACCAGCACAAAGCCATACGTTTGGCTCTGATTGAATTCCAGAGGTTGCTGCGTGAAAAAATACTGTTTCCAACTAATTTATTGTGTCTGATTTGTCTCGGGTTTTCTTGATTGTATTCAGTACGCTGCTATATTTTTTCAACTGAGATTGTAACTATTCAGTCTTTAACCTGAGTGAGGCTATGCGTTTATTGTGTAGGGTGGATAAGCAACGCGCATCCACCGCATTTGCCGGATGCGCTAGCGCTTATCCAGCCTACGCATGACGGCTCGATCAAGGGACTGAATAGTTACCTGGGATTAATCTCAGGCGGCTGTATTTTCTTGTAAAAACCGAGTTTTGGTATTCTAATCGAATACGGATAGTAATTTTCGGGTACTAACATCGATACAGCTGGCGCAAGTTCTACCAAACAAAGGAAAACGCTATGATAAAAAACAGCCGAATTCTGATTGTCGACGACGTAGTTGACAATATTCGGGTTGCGATGAATATCCTTAAAGAAGATAACTACGATTTTTCCTTTGCTCATAACGGCGCTGAAGCGTTACGCCTGATTTTCGAGGAACCGGAACAATTCGACTTGATATTATTGGACATTATGATGCCGGGCATGACCGGCTTTGATGTTTGCCAAAAACTCAAATCAACTCCCGGTATTCAGGATATTCCTATTATTTTTTTAACCGCTAAAGTTGATGTTGATTCGGTTACCAATGGTTTTCAGTTGGGCGGTGTTGATTACATAACCAAGCCTTTTCATCCAAGTGAACTCTTGGTTAGAGTTAAGACACATCTCGATCTTTATCATGCCAAGCAACTGCTGAAGAAAAACAATATTGATCTGCAAACTAAAGCCAAATTTGAGGTGCGCAGATTGCTGAGCGAGTTGGAAGACAGTCAGAAGGAGATGATTTTTATTCTGGCTGAACTTATGGAGGCTACTTCGGATGAAACCGGCAAACATATCAAACGCGTAGCGGAAAGTTCGGCGTTATTGGCCAAATACCATCCCTGCCTGAATGAAGACGACATGGATACCCTTTATCACGCGTCGCCGATGCATGACATAGGAAAAATGACCATTCCGCTGGGTATTTTGCATAAAGCAGGGCGATATACCGAGGATGAGTTTTTAATAATGCAAAAACATACCTCAAATGCCTATGGATTATTGTCCCATTCCGATCGTAAACTCATTAAAGCAGCGGCAATTATCGCTCATGAGCATCATGAAAAATGGAATGGCAAAGGCTATCCTCAAGGCTTAAAAGGAGCGGATATTCATATTTATGGCCGCGTGGTGGCATTGACTGATGTTTTCGATGCGCTGACGCATAAGCGCCACTACAAAGACGCTTGGGAAATTGATGATGCGGTTAAATACATCATCGAGCATCGCGAGACGCAGTTCGATCCTGAATTAGTCGATATATTCAAGGAACACCTGAATGAGTTTATTGCTATAGCGATGTCTAAATAAGCCATGTTCAGCTGTCTGGCAGGGACGAAACTGATCGATAAAATGTTATCCGGCCGGCGTGCATGGCGGAATAAAGCGGCGTTAGCATTATTTTTATTATTTATCCCAGCACTGCTTATTGCTGGCGAACAAGTAAACAAGTTAGACAGAGTCAGTATTCAACTTAAATGGCAGCACAGTTTCCAGTTTGCAGGTTTTTATGCGGCGATCGAGCAAGGTTATTATCGTGATGAAGGCCTTGAGATTTCTTTAAAAGAAATCGATTTTTCCAAAGACTTTGTTAAGCAAGTACTGAACGGCGAGTCCGAATACGGCGTATCCGATAGCAGCTTGCTGATTTACCATCTAAAAGGCGAACCCGTTGTACTGGTTAACCAGTTTTTTCAGCATTCGCCGCTGGTTTTTATTTCCCGTCGGGATTCGGGCATTGTCAGTCCTTATGAAATGATCGGCAAGAAAGTCGCGATCAATGTGTCTAATCAGGGCGATGCGGCATTAAACGCGTTATTGCTCAAGACTCTGAGTAATTTGACTAAGATCAAAAAAAGTAATTACGACGACCAAATTTACCAGAGTTTTATTAAAGGCAAAATAGATGCGGTACCCGCCTACTCAACGTCTCAGCCTTTTTTACTCAAAGAGCAGGGCGTTGATATCAACATCATCAATCCGCAAAATTACGGCATCGATTTTTACGGCGATAATCTTTTCACAACCCGGAAAGAATTCGCCGAACATCCTGAGCGGGTCGCGAAAATCAGCCGGGCAACTATAAAAGGCTGGCAGTATGCGTTAGATCATCCCGAGCAAATTACCGGGTTGATACAACAAAAATACAATCCCAAGCTATCCAAAGGGTATCTTCAGTATGAAGCCGATGCCACCCGGCAAATGATTATTCCCGAACTGATTCCGCTTGGGTCTGTCGATCCGGTGCGTTATCGTCTTACTGCCGAGGATTATCAGCGCCTGGGATTCACCACTGCCAGTCATGTCGATGACGATTTTTTTTATGGCATGGCTGTACACAGTCATGACACCGATGTGGGCTTAACAGCAGAAGAAAAAGCCTGGATTCGCGAACATCCGGTTATTCGTTATGGCGCAGAAAAAGACTGGCCGCCCTACGATTTTGTTGATCAGCACGGACAGCACACCGGCTTCTGCGCCGACATGCTGCAATTGATAGGGAGATATAGCGGCTTAAGGTTTCAGCCGGAAGTTGCGGATTGGAACGAGTTATTGGCGCAAACTAAAGCGCAAAAAATCGATCTGCTGCCGGTAGTTAGCGAATCGGCAGAACGTAAGCGGTTTTTAAGCTTTACCGAGTCTTACCAGCTGGCGCTAGCTTATTTATTTGTCCATGAAAGCGTGCAAGCCGAAACCCAAAGCGACTTAAACGGTAAAACCATCGCTATTCCCAAAGGCTTTATCCAGGTCAACGAAGTTAAACAGCAGTTCCCGAAATTAAAAATTCTGGAAACCGATACGCTGATGGCGGCAGTCCAGGCCGTTCTTGAAAGAAAAGCCGATGTCTTGTTGGAGACTTACTCGGTGATGAATTACCTGTTGAAACAAAACGGTATCAGCGCTATCCGGCCTTTCAAAGCGATACCGCCCAGCGAATCGCGAAAACTGAGAATGGCGGTGCGTAGCGATTTGCCGGTGCTGTTGTCAATCGTGCAAAAAACCATCGCGGCGATTCCGGAAAAAGAAAAGCAAAGCCTGGAAGATAAGTGGCTGGGCTTTCAGAATAACCATGCCGCACCTGCATTCGAAATCAATGCCGCCGAACGGCAATGGCTGGCAGAGCATCCGGTGCTGCGCTTTACCGGCGATCCCAGCTGGTTGCCCTACGAAGCATTTGATGCCAAAGGCCGTTATATCGGCATTGTGGCTGATTATTTGCTGTTGCTCGAACAAAGCCTGCACATCAAATTCGATGTTATTCCAACTCATTCCTGGAGCGAGTCGCTTGATAAAGTCAAGCGAGGCGAAATCGATGTGCTGTCGGAAACCATCGATTCCGATTTAAAGTCGCAATTGATGTTTACCCAGCCGTATATATCGAGTCCGGTGGTCATTGTTATGCGTGATGACGAGGATTATGTCGACAGTATCGAGCAAATCAAACACCGGCGTTTGGCGGTTATCAAGGAGTATGGCTATAACCCGGCTATCTTTCGCGGCTACCCGGATATTAAGTTTGCCGAATTCGATACGATGCAAGAAGGCTTGACCGCGGTATCCACCGGTCAAGCCGATGCGTTGTTATGTACCCTGGCGCACGCCAGTTACCAGATTGGCAATCAAGGAATTAATAACGTCAGAATCGTCGGCAAAACCGAGTTTATGACGCAACTAGGCCTGGGTGTTCGCAAAGAGTTTGCACCGTTAGTGCCGTTATTGGACCGGGCGTTAAATGCGATCAGCCAGAATGAACGGCAGCGGATTAACGATAGCTGGGGGAAAGACCGTTTTGCCGCCAAGGCCGATTATGTGCTGGTCGCTGAAGTGGCCGGTGTGTTTTTGGTGGTCTTGATTCTGGTTTTTCTTTGGGTTCGCCGCCTTATCAATGAAATTGCCCTGCGCAAACAAAGCGAGCAGCAAGTCAGGGTGTTGAATCAGCGCTTCGCCTTGGCTGCAAACGTTGCCTCGCTGGGCGTTTGGGAATTGGAGTTGGATGAGCCGGCGCGTTTTATTTTCGACGACAAGATGTTTGAAATCTACGGTATTACCGAAAAGCGCCAGCTCACCTGGGATGAGTGGCTGCAATATGTGCATAGTGACGATCATTCGATCACCCATCAAGCACTTGCCCAACTTAATGCTCACGGAGGAGAGATTCATATTGAATTTCGTATCGTCCGGCCGGACGGAAAAATCCGCAATATATACAGCGCTGCTTGCAGTGTTCAAGCCGATGATAAGTTGACTAAGGTGACCGGTATAAACTGGGACATCACCGATCGCAAAAAAACCGAACTGGCGTTACAAAAAGCTAAGCTTCAAGCCGAGAATGCTAACCGCGCGAAGTCGCAGTTTCTTGCCAATATGAGTCATGAAATTCGTACGCCGCTGAATGCGATTATCGGCTTTACCGAATTACTCAACGAACAAGTAAAAGACGCCAGATTGAAGTCGTTTGTTAAAACCATTCAATCCGCGGGCCATAACCTATTAGCGTTGATTAACGATATTTTGGATTTATCGAAAATCGAGGCAGGGAAAATGAGCATCGACAAAAAAATCTGTAATCCGCACAGTTTGTTTACCGAATTAGGGCAGATTTTTATGATGAAAATGCGTGAGCGAAACCTGGATTTTGTGCTTGATGTCGATCCGAAAATTCCGGAAAACCTGCTTCTTGACGCTACCCGGTTACGGCAGATTTTGTTCAATCTGATCGGTAACGCGGTTAAGTTTACCGAGCAAGGCCATATTTGTTTGAGAGCGCGTACCGGCAATGAAGACTGGATTCGCAGTAAGTTGGATTTGTATATCGATGTTGAAGATACCGGCATTGGTATTTCCCAAGATCAACAGGCGTTGATTTTTAAAGATTTCGAACAACTGGAAGGGCAGGATGTCCGCAAATACGGCGGCACGGGACTCGGGCTGTCCATCAGCAAACGCTTGACCGAAATGATGAACGGCGAAATTTCGCTGGTCAGCAATCCCGGTTCAGGATCGACATTTACCATTCAGTTAATGGATGTGGATGTCTCCACGCTGGCGCTGGAACCTGAGCATATTGAAGTGACCAAGCACGTTAGGTTTTATCCGGCTAACGTGCTGGTAGTCGATGATGTTGAAGATAATCGCAGCCTGTTGAGGGAATGCTTCGCCGGTACGGAATTGAGTGTATCGGAAGTCGAAAACGGCCTGGAAGCCGTCAATAAAGCTAAGGATGGTCAGCTTGACGTGATATTAATGGATATACGTATGCCGGTGATGGATGGCTACCAGGCGGCCGAAAAAATTAAAGCGTTCTCAACGGTGCCGATTATTGCGTTGACTGCATCGGTGATGCTGGACGAGTATGAACGTGCCAAAAGCACAAATTTCGACGGCTATTTAAGAAAACCGGTCCTGAAGGCCGATTTGGTCAAAGAGCTAATGCGTTTTTTGCCGTTTGAGGCTATTGAAGAAACGGTAGAGCAACCGGTACAGAAGTTCGCGCCGGAAGAGTTGCGTGCCTTGCCCAATGTGATTGCCGAGCTTGAAAAACTGGTTAAAACATGCGAACAAATTTCCAGAAATAACAATATGTCGGAGATCAAGAAATTTACCGAGGCTGTTTTAACCATTGGCCGTCAGTATTCGATTAGCGTTGTGATCGACTATGGCTCTGAATTGCAAACGTGCATAGACTGCTTCGATATTGTCGCTATTAAACAATCCCTGAACGATTTTTCTCAGCTGCTGGCGCAGTTATTAATTGCACAAAACGACGGATAGAATCCGATTTGGCCTTTCCGTGCGTTGCACTTACTATGTGAGTTTTGGTGTCTACGATAAGGTGAATAGCTAATGGCAAACATAAGCTCCGATGTGTACCGAAATTATTATCGTCTGAGAACGGCTAATCAATGGCGTAAAGTAAAAGCTGAATCGGGTGAGCCCGGCGCCATCAGGCCATTTCTTGCCGGCAACTGGAAAATGAACATGACGCCCCGATCCGGGCTGGCACTGGCGGCCCGGCTTTTTGATATTTGCAAAGGTATTAATGATGTGGATATCGGTTTGGGGCCGCCGTTTACCGGGTTATCCACCTTGGCTGAATATATCAAGCCCGACTTTCTTAAGGCCGAATACGATATTGGTCGCAACGTGTTTTTGCTGGCCCAGGATGTTTTTTTTGAATCCAAAGGCGCATTTACCGGGGAAATTTCTGCGGAAATGCTGGCGGCAATTGGCGTCGACCGGGTCATCATAGGTCATTCGGATCGGCGCGCAAATTTAGGCAAATATTTTGGTTTCGGCTCTAGCGTGGCTAGACGGTTGTCGAATGAATTCCTGACTCAGTCCTTAAGTAGACTTAGGCAAAAAGACGATGCTGATCCCAAGGCAATCATGGCGCTTGAACATCTGCTTACCAAAGAAAATGACGATGTTTTAGCCGGTTTGGCCAGCTTTCTTGGCGGTGAGCTTCGTGACCGCGCCGGAGAAAGTGACGAGGCCATTAACCGTAAAGTGCTTGCTGCTCTAGCGCAAGGTTTACAAGTTATATTTTGCTGCGGTGAAAATCGTGAAGCCCGAGATAGCAATGGAACCTTTAAACTGCTGGAAAGACAGATCCGAATGGGGCTTGAAGGTGTTCCGCAGCGGCTGATACATGACCTGGTCATCGCCTATGAACCGTTATGGGCTATTGGGGTAGGGGCAAAACCTGCAACTCACGCGCAGATCGGTGAAGTGCATGACTTTATCCGAAACTTGATCATGGACTTGCACGGCGAACAATTTGCCGCGTCGATTAGAATCCTTTACGGCGGCAACGTTAAACCCGATAACATCGCCGATATTATGACTATTGCCGGGGTAGACGGTGCATTGGTAGGCGGTGCAAGTCTGAAGGCTACCGATTTTGGGCGAATAGTTCGTTTTGGCTTGATGGATTGAGGCGGATAGGATCAAGATGCATCGGGCATGGTGTGTTAATTTGGCATGTACTTTAGGGAACCTCTAAAAATTATCCGCTCATGCTTCGACACGCTCAGCACGAACGGATAACTCACTGATTTAAATAGACCACCGTTCGCATTTATGCCCTGTGGGTACTGAGCTTGTCGAAGTGCAATTTTTAGAGGTCCCCTTTAGCTTGATCCTCAGGAGCGTTGTAAATTAGCAAATAAACACTGTTTATTTTAGCGAAAATAATAAACATGTATTTTCTATATAAATCAATTAATTAAATAACGCATCCAAACCAATATTTTATTTTTGTTGTGGGCAGTGGGAATTTTTTCTTGACAAGAAAATCAAGAAAAATAATAATAAGCGTCTCAGTAAGGCGCCCGTAGCTCAGCTGGATAGAGTAATCGGCTACGAACCGATCGGTCGGGAGTTCAAATCTCTCCGGGCGCACCACTAAGAAAAGTTTAATCCCCTGTAGCTCAGTCGGTAGAGCGGGTGACTGTTAATCACTAGGTCGGCGGTTCGAGCCCGTCCGGGGGAGCCAAGTGTTAAGAAAGGGCTTGCAGAAATGTAGGCCCTTTTTTTTTCTGTCATAAATTATTGATAATGCGCCCGTAGCTCAGCTGGATAGAGTAATCGGCTTCGAACCGATTGGTCGGGAGTTCGAATCTCTCCGGGCGCGCCATCTTTACCTCAACTCAACAAAGCCGCGATTTCGGTTTTTGTTCTGTATTTCTTCTGCAGCCTGTACCTCCATTGCGAACCGGGATAATATCCGCAAGCCACTCAATCTCTGAGTTTAATACAACGATGCAACCCGAAGACTTAAAAAAGTTGGTTACATTTGCCATGCCTTATGGAAAATACAAAGGGCGAGTGATCGCGGATCTACCGGGGCACTACCTTAATTGGTTTGCAAGAGAGGGATTTCCAAGTGGTGAACTTGGCAGGTTATTGGTACTGATGCAGGAGATGGATCACAATGGACTGAAACCGCTGCTTGATCCGCTAAGGAAGTGAATTACGAATAGAATGACCGGCTTACACATTGAAGTATTGATGCTTGCGCTATCGACTAGAGAGCATCATAGCGAAGCGATCGCAGCGATCGCAGCGGGCGAAGACGGTAATCAGTCAGGATGCTTAGCACACATAACCACACTTTTCCAAAGTGCATGATCTGAACTTAATGGAGTTCGTGAACAATCGATCCCTCAACACAAATGTTTTGGTTAAATGAGATTGAATAAAAACTTCCACCCATTTTTTCACAATCGCTTTTCATTCGCTCGTACGAGTTATTCAGCCATAGGATGGTGCCAATAATGGCAACTATCACAATTCCAATCAGAATATTTTGAAAAGTTTGAGCAGTCATTTTTATATCCAATTTCACCCTTAGTCGACTTAGATCCAGATGGTACAAGTTGAAAGTATTTCCGTACTAAAGAAAAGCAGCTTATTTCAGTCAAGTAGTTGTTATGTTCAGCGCCAATTATTCGGTCCGGCAAAGATAATTGGCGCCGAACAACCCATCAAACTAGCGTTTAACCTGTAACCTCATTACATCTAACCCTAATCAAGGTACTGCTTTGAGTTAGTCAGGCACTTACGTTTTGTTAGTGGGGCTAAGACATAATCCTCATCAAGGAAGCGAATCAATTCTTTGAGCTGCTTTTTGTCTTGGGGGACGACTAACTTTCCGTCTGCGTTGATTGTGATATTGATCTGATGTTCTGCAGGTAAACCTTGATTAAAGTTATTTGCGACGTTTTGTATGTCGACGACAGATAAGTCTTCAAGCACCTTGTTTTTCTGTAACAAGGCGACTTTCTTGCGGATGATAGAGTCGGCGTTGTCTTTAAAACTGTCTTCGTCTTCAAAGACAAATAAGTCCGTTCCAACAAAGG
>JAQTQN010000098.1 GCA_028712225.1 Methylobacter sp. | reverse complement strand
CGCTTTCGGCAAGTGCATGTTGATGAGTTTCAGGATACCAATACCATTCAGTATGCCTGGCTGCGGCTGTTGACGCAGGGCAGGGATAATATTTTCGTGGTCGGTGATGATGACCAGTCCATTTACGGCTGGCGCGGCGCCAAAATTGAGAACATCTACAGTTTTCAAAAACATTATCCCAATCACCAAGTTATCAAGCTGGAACAAAACTACCGCTCGACCGGCAATATTCTTAAAGCCGCCAACAAAGTCATCGCCAATAATGACGGGCGCATGGGCAAAGAGTTATGGACTGAGTCCGGCGATGGCGAACCGATAGCGCTGTACGCCGCCTTTAATGAGCAGGACGAAGCGCATTTTGTTGTTGAGCGCATTCGCTCTTGGGTGAATGACGGTGGCTTGCGATCCGATGTTGCCATTCTTTATCGATCCAACGCGCAATCCCGGCAATTTGAAGAAAAACTGATGACCACCGGCACGCCGTATCGCGTCTACGGCGGCTTACGCTTTTTTGAACGTGCGGAAATCAAAAATGCGCTAGCGTATTTACGGCTGACTTCCAATCGCCACGATGATGCTTCATTTGAGCGCGTGATTAATACGCCGACTCGCGGCATCGGCGCGAAAACCCTGGATGAAATTCGTAACATCGCCCGCGACCAGGCTGTTTCATTGTGGACGGCTGCCATTACTTTACTTACGCAAGGCGGGATGACGGCCAGGGCAGGCAATGCGCTGGATGCTTTTTTAAAGCTGATCATTCAATTGGACACAGAAGCTGAGAGTTTGGAACTGTTTGAAAAAGTCCAGTTGGTGGTCGAAAAAAGCCGACTGATTGAACTCTATAAAAAAGACAAAGCCGATAAAGGCGAAGAAAAAGTAGAAAACCTGGAAGAGCTGGTTAATGCCGCGCGCCTGTTTGATAAGGCCGGCGTGCAAATGGTTGACGACAATGATGCCAACTTGAGCGAGTTGGACATGTTTTTAGCCAACGCCGCGCTCGAAGCAGGCGACATGCAAGGTGATGATTTTGACGATTGCGTGCAATTGATGACCTTGCATTCCGCCAAAGGCCTGGAGTTCAAGCTGGTATTTTTGGTCGGTGTGGAAGAAGGCCTGTTTCCTTCGCAGCAATCCGTTGACGATGTCGGACGCTTGGAAGAAGAGCGCCGCTTATGCTACGTCGGCATGACCCGCGCCATGCAACATTTGTATATCACTTATGCCGAATCCAGACGCTTGTATGGCCGGGAAAGCTACCCGCGCCCGTCACGGTTTTTACGCGAAATTCCAGCCGAGCACATGCAGGAAGTACGCTTGCGCGCCAGCGTTAGTCGGCCTACCACCATCGTTAAACCGAGGAGCGGAGCTATACAAATGCCGAGCCGCTATAAACTCGGACAGCGCGTCAGTCATGTCAAATTCGGGGAAGGCGTGGTGTTGCAACTGGAAGGCGAGGGCGCCCAAGAGCGCGTGCAAATCAACTTCAAACAAGTCGGCATCAAATGGCTGATTGTTTCGATGGCGCAGTTGGAGGTGTTGTAGGTTGGGTTGCATGCTGTTTGCAACCCAACGGTTTGCGCTCAAATGTGTTGGGTTAACGAAAAGCTGTTAACCCAACCTACGAGACTGGATGTATTGTAGTCTGGATGGAGTGTAGTGGAATCCGGGGCGTTGGGTGGCTTTGATTTTCCCGGATTCCGCGGCTTCATCCGGGCTGCTTGCATTTTTAATGCGTATTAAAAATTAAGGGGGACTATGCGGTGCATGAGAAACAAAGAATAACAAATCACGATATGTCTGCAGACGGTTTAAGAGGTATCGCATCTTTAAATGTAACTATACATCATTTTATGGCAGCATTTTTCCCAAGCGTTTTTTATTTTCATTACCCAACTGCATTTACGAAGAATATTAATCCGAATGCCCTGGAATATTTTTTGCAGTTTCCTTTTATATCATTGCTCTACAACGGACACTTTGCTGTAATGGTTTTCTTTGCTTTGTCTGGATATGTTCTGTCAATGCCTTATTGGAGTGGCGAGGATATAAAAATAAAGCGTAGATTATGGGCAAGGTATCTTAGGTTAAATATTCCTATCGCGTTCTCAATTGTTATTTCTTATTGTTTATTTAAATTTGGATTGTATAAAAACATAGACGCATCTACTTTATCTGGCTCTAATTGGTTAGGAAGTTATTTTGAGCCAAATAGTATTTGGAGTGCTTTAGCCCTGAAATCGATTATTTATGACTCCATATTTAATGGGGATAATATTTTAAATCCACCATTATGGACATTAAGAATTGAGTTTATTGGATCAATTTATTTGCTGGTATATTATTCAATTAAGCCTCATAAACATGACTTTATTTTTTTAATTATTTGTTCATTTATTTTGTATTATTTTTATAAGTCAGATGCAGTTTATTATATTACAATATTAATTGGTGGATGGCTTGGTGGTGTAAAATTAAACCACCCATCGGCTTTGGCTATTTTATTTTTTTTGGGGCTTTATTTCGGTAGTTTTGTCTTTGATAATAAAATATTTGACTGGTTGCCTAATATTAATATTTTTGATAATAAAAATTTTTATAATGCAATGGGTGCTTGTTTTATTGTGGCAAGCATAATTAATGGTTATGGAAAAAAATTCTTTTCATTTCCTGCTATTCAATTTTTAGGAAGAATATCTTTTTCTCTTTATTTATTACATTTTTTAATTTTATGTTCTTTAGCTTGTAGCATATATATTTTTTTACCTATAAATATACTGGCGGTTTTTTTAAATTTAATTTTATATTTATGTGTCAGCATGTTTCTTGCAAAAATTTTCACAAAGTATATTGATAAAGCATCGGTTTCAATATCACGAAAATTTAGCTATTTTTTGTTCAAAAAATAGTTTAATAGGAATAAGCTCAATAAGACGAAACTTGAAGCTGTTATCGTATGTACGAAAAAACTATTGCGTCTTAGTTGTAGTGTCTTAATTTGCCAAACTTAAGCGCTTGCAATTTTCCCTAATATTCAAACTGGCGAATTCGTATCATAAGTGCATAACCCGTTTATCGAGACGGGATGTGGCTTACTCCATGAGGTCAGGAGCCAGATGTGGTAAAAAGCATACCGTTCGAACTATGAGCAAGTGCGGATAACGGGGAGTTCAATCTACGTCATAGGCTTTTAAGCCTCAGGATGGGCACGACTTCCCCGCTACCCTCCCGATGATCAGTCGGGGATTCTGGCTTTTAAAAAGAACAGAATCAAGATATAACGCATGCGTTACACATCCCATATTCACAGAGGGAAAGTATGATGTCGAAAATCTCAATTCAGTCCCGGCGCATGAGCACTTCTGCCTTGCAGGTCATATCCGCTGCGAAATTAAGTCGCAGCCTTCAGGCGCAAAGGTCAGGCTCAATGTTGTGTCATGAGATCTAATAAGCAGCTGAAGCTGCCCGCCCCAAGCGCTCCGGGGTCAGCTTAGCTCCACGTTAGGTGCTTGGCAAAGGTTTGAGGAAATGTTGACGGAATCACTGCATAGTTCTTTGTCTGCGATTGACTGGAAGCAGTACGCGACTGCATATGGTTCAGCCAATGAAGTTCCAAAGCAAATAGAGCTGCTAGCTGGTAATGATCAAGCTGCAGCCATGCAGGCCGCTCATGAGCTGTGGTGCGGGCTTTGTCATCAGCACACCTATGTCTCAAGCGCTGCGCTTCCGGCACTCCCGTTTCTGTTGCAAATTCTCGATAGCTCCTGTGAGTCTCTTTCGGTTGAAATACTCGACATATTGCTTGGATTTGCAATTTGCAAGTCAGATGGCTCGTCGAGCCCGCCCTGGATCAATGACCTACACCAGGCACTAGCCAGGCAACGTGCCAAGTTTATCGCCCTGTCAAACAACGGAAATTCAGAACTCGCAGAGTTTGCAAATGCCATTATTGAAAATCTTGCTTAGCCTACACGGTATGCTTCGGTCGCAGCCTAACCACTTATTCACGCGGCGGCCGCTAATTCAAATGTTATGCATCGAGGTTGCTTTACACAACCCGTTTGGGATAAAAGGGCAGAGTGCAAGGCACTGGGTAAGCCGATCGTGGCTTATTCTTTCTTCCACAATAGCCATGCCTAATGCATGTTAAGCGTTAAGGACACAGGATGCGCGTATTTAAACAACAAGCAATTCTTTTAGCTTATGCTCTGACAATAATGACTTCAGTTTCGGCTTGTGCCGAGAAAGTTCCTGAACCAAAAACTGATGCAGAGTGGGAGGCGTTCTGTAATGCCCCTGATTTTCTGGAAACGGTGAAAAAAATAAAGAACAAGGAACAACGGGAAGAAATTGGCAGTACATGTTTCCGCGCACCTTGGCGGAAATTTAAACCCAGTACTCCCAAGTCATGGTAACGAAAACAACTTTAACACGCCAAGCAAAGCAGCCATGCCCGTAGTCCGCGAATATTTACCGAACGATTCAGCGCAAGTCAATGCTCTGGCTCTGCTGGCCTTTGAGCAGTTCAAAGACGCGTACCACGATTGGTCGGCGTTTCGGGCAAAGATCGGAAACATGTCCGCCCTTGCCGATGTTGGGGAAGTCATTGTTGCTGAAGTGGAAGGTCAGATCGTTGGCGCTGTCGCGTATGTGGGCCGCGGTGTGCCAAAAGCGGAATTTTTTCGGACAGAATGGCCGATCATGCGAATGCTTGTCGTTGCCCCCGATTTTCGGGGCCGTGGTATCGGCCGCGCATTGGCGCAGGAGTGTCTCCGCCGTGCCAGGTGTGAGGGTGCGTCTGTCTTTGCTCTTCACACAAGCGAGCTTATGAACGTAGCCCTGCCGATGTACAAACGCATGGGCTTCAAGTGGAAGTCAGCGGCGCCAATGATTCACGGAGTCAAATACGACGTGTATGCCAAAGAAATAGACAGCTAATTCTGCGGTGCATGGGGCGCTGTGTGATAAAGCGACACGCCCCTTAGCGCCACGTTATGCTCAATACTTAAGGAAACCTCTAAAGTAAAAAAGCAGAACCGGATTGCCCGTAGCCCATCACAATAACTTAGCGAAACCATAACACTTATGGACTTTTACAATCTTATCTCGGCATTTGCCATGGGTGCGTTCGTTTTAGGCGGCGGGCTTTTGTACCTCGTACTCGCCTCGATCGGTGTCTTTGTGATAATTGCCCTGCTTGTTATCTGGAGGTTTCGCACACGCCCTTTGATTGTCGTACCCGCAGCAGTCATATTCGCAATGGGGATTGTAAATATATCCCTCAACACGAACGCTATCCAAAGTCTGCCAAATTTTGACTTTGCAGGAGAGAACGCGATCCGTAACCAGGCGGAGCTTGAGTGTGAAATCCAATTACCTAAACTGGCTGAAGCCTATGAAGTGGACGCAATAGCCGACACAGTCACAGCACTCAGCGGCACTTCGGTTGTTCGATTGCTGGTAAACAGGCAACTTGCATTTATTGAAATCAAAGTCCAGCCGCCGCAACCTGGCATTCAACATCACTGCCCTCCGAACTCTACAAACTGTGTTCCGCCGCCATCTCCTGGCAATCAGCCTTACATTTTGCCATCCACAAGCTTTCCCGATAACAGTTGGACGGTTGATTCCGCAGCCGGAAGTTATGCAAAAATAGAACTGGTAGATAAAAGCACCGACACTTGTGCGCCAATATCGTCACTGCATAAGTCCGTCACGGAATTTCTTCATGCGTACCCGCTGCCTGTTGACAAATGTATGAAGATGAGTTTCAACCCCCAGCCGACCGCAAGTCATCTGTTGCGCTATCAAGCAGCGCCACATCCGAAGAAGGGGCTGTTAGATTATGAGCGTCGGTTAGGTTATTACCAATTGATTGACACAAAAAACAACAGCGTGTTGGCTCAATTAGCGACATCGGAAAATCCATGGCGGCCAAGTATGGAAGGCAGTGGCGTAAGTACACTAAACCCAAGCCTTCAGAGACCAGGCTGTCGCGTTCCTCACACGGTATTGATGGATAGACTCTTCGGAACGGGCTATAAAGCCATTAACCCATCACAGCTAAATAATAACCGCACATAACATCAATAAATCATTGAAGGAAATCTCTAAAAATTGCGCTTCGACTGTTCGACAAGCTCAGCGCGAACGGATAAGTAATCGATTTAATAAGATAACCGTTTGCACTGAGATTCTATGGTTTTTGCCAAACCGCATTTTTGAGACAGCCAATTTTCTGAGCCTGTCGAAGCATGAATGGATAATTTTTAGAGGTTCTCTTTATACATTAACGGTGTTCGAGATGGCCGCGAGCGGTGATTGCGCCCGAAGTTAAGCAGTCACGTCAATACCATCTAAAGCCATCCGCGTTGATTCAGTATAATGATCAATACATTCATTCATTAACAGTATTACTTATGTACAAATACGATGGTCGCGTGGTTTATCAAAGCCACGATGATGAAGGCATTTTAGAGGTTGTCGAAGTCGATGGCCTTCGCTCGCTGCATTTTGGGTCGTTGCCTCGGCAAAGCACCATAAAGTTGGCTGATCCGGATCAACTGCAACTGCCTTATGTGCGCGCTATGGCCAGCTGGCTGTTATTTAAAGAGTCGTTAGATGACGAGGCATTGCTGGTAGGGTTGGGCGGCGGTTCGTTAACGCGGCATTTATTACAGAACTTTCCCGATAGCCGTTTAAAAGTCGTCGAATATCGGCGCGATGTCGTCAAAGTCGCGCGCAGTCACTTTGATGTACCGTTTGATCCTCGTCTAAAAATCATCGTCGATGATGGCGCGCGCTTTATCCGGCAACGCAGCGATAGCCATGCGGAACGCTTTAGTTTGTTGTTTATTGATGCCTTCGACGATGTCGGCATGGCTGAATCAATCCGCAATGAAGCTTTTTTCGATGCTTGCAAGGCGATAATGAAAACCGATGGTATGATGGTCATTAACTTGTGGGGCGGCACGAATAACCCTGAATTTCAACAGGTTGCATTATGGCTGGGGAGGATTTTCGATTGGAAGATTTTGTTTCTTCCGGTATTGGACCGAGGCAACATTATTGGCTTGGCATTTAATTCCAAAACCCCGGTTTACTCCTTAAAAGCATTGCGACTTCGCGCCGCCGCCCTTGAACAACAGTATCGGATTGAGTTTCCCCTCTTTTTAAGAGACTTGGTAAAACACAATACCAGCATCATCAACAATACAATTAAATCCTAATGTCTTTAGCTTCCACCACGCCACCCAACCTTTTCAGTTACCGTAAATACTGGGCGCAGCGCTTTGGCGTCGCACCGTCTTTACCCATGACCCGTGCCGAAATGGACGCGCTGGGCTGGGACAGTTGCGATGTCATTTTAGTCACCGGCGATGCCTATATTGATCACCCCAGCTTCGGCATGGCGCTGATCGGCCGCGTACTGGAAGCGCAAGGCTTTCGGGTCGGCATTATCTCGCAACCCGATTGGACCAGTGCCAGTGACTTTAAAAAATTGGGTAAACCCAACCTGTTTTTCGGCGTCACCGGCGGCAACATGGATTCCATGGTCAACCGCTATACGTCCGATAAAAAAATCCGCTCCAACGACGCTTACACCCCGAACGGCGAAGCGGGCAAACGTCCTGATCGCGCCGTCAATGTCTATTCGCACCGCTGCCGCGAAGCCTTTAAAGATGTGCCGATCATTATCGGCGGCATAGAAGCCAGCCTGCGACGCATTGCCCATTACGATTATTGGTCCGACCAAGTGCGTAAATCGGTACTGCTGGATTCCAAAGCCGATTTGTTGGTATACGGCAATGCCGAGCGGCAAGTGGTGGAAATCGCCCATCGGTTAGCTAATGGCGAAGCGATTTCCGAATTGAAAGGCATACGCGGCACCGTACATTTTGTTAAGCAAATCCCGGAAGGCTGGCTGGTTAAAGACTCCACCGACATTGATATTCCGGGCACGCCGATGCCGCCGCAAGACCCGTATCAAATGGAACCGGCTTGCGATAAAAAACCGGACGACAGCAACGCTAACGAAAAAGTCATCCGTTTTGATAAACAGATAATCCGCGATCAACGCGCGCAAACCGTGATTCGGTTGCCTGCGTTTGAAGCCGTCAAAGACGATTCCATACTTTACGCCCACGCCTCACGAGTAATGCATGGCGAAACCAATCCCGGCAATGCCCGCCCGCTGATTCAGCAACACGGCACCCGACAATTGTGGGTAAATCCGCCGCCGATTCCGTTGACCATGAAAGAAATGGACGGCGTTTTTGATTTGCCATACTCGCGCGTGCCGCACAAAACTTACGGCAATGCCAACGTGCCGGCGTTTGAGATGATTCAGCATTCGGTCAACATCATGCGCGGCTGTTTCGGCGGCTGTAGCTTTTGTTCGATCACCGAACACGAAGGCCGCATCATTCAAAGCCGCTCGGAAGATTCCATCATCAAAGAAATCGAAGCCATCCGCGATACGTCGCCCGCTTTTACCGGCCACATTTCCGACTTGGGCGGCCCCACCGCCAACATGTATCGTCTGGCTTGCAAAGATAAAGCCATCGAAACCGCCTGCCGCAAGCCGTCTTGCGTGTTTCCCGGCATTTGCCCCAATTTGGACACCGACCACAGCTCGTTGATTAAGCTCTACCGCCGCGCCCGAGCCTTGCCCGGCATCAAAAAGATTTTTATCGCCTCGGGCCTGCGTTACGACCTAGCCGTGGAATCGCCCGAATACGTCAAAGAACTGGTCACCCACCATGTCGGCGGCTACCTTAAAATCGCCCCGGAACACACCGAACACGGGCCGTTATCGAAAATGATGAAACCGGGCATCGGCACTTACGACCGCTTTAAAGAGATGTTCGATAAATACTCCAAAGAAGCGGGCAAGGAACAATACTTAATTCCTTACTTTATCGCCGCCCACCCCGGCACCAAAGATGAAGACATGCTCAACCTGGCCTTATGGCTGAAACGCAACGGCTTCCGGGCTGACCAGGTGCAAGCATTCTTGCCCTCGCCGATGTCCATCGCCACCGCCATGTACTACTCCGGCAAAGACACCCTGCACAAAGTCAGCCGCACCGCCGAAGACATCAGCATCCCCAAAAGCTTTAAACAACGGCGCCTGCACAAAGCCTTCTTGCGCTATCACGACCCAAAAAACTGGCCGTTGTTACGCGAAGCCCTTAAAGACATGGGCCGCAGCGACCTGATCGGCAATGGCAAACAGCATTTAATACCGACTTTCCAGCCCAAAGGCACAATCGATCCGGCAGAGAAGACCCAGGCTTTTAAGACTAAATACACGGGCTTTGCTAAAAACAAAACGGTTGGCGGGCAGCAGAATAAACATGGAAATCGGAAAAAGCCAAGGTAGCTGACGCAGGGTGACCAATGCTTTTCTGCCCCTCTAAGCCCACGAGTACATCGTTTATATGATTAATTTGAATTCCCGCGTGGACATAAAAAAATACCCACGCTAACTGGTCACCTGGCTTTGCCAAATGCGGAAATATCGCGCTAACTGGTATTCCAGCAAAACGTTGAGCAGCGGCTAGTGTTTAATTACGAATTCTTTCAGCTTTTACAACAAGAGGCTCAGTCATGAGTGATCAATCATCCCTAACTCCAAGCCCGGAAACACAGGCTATGCTCGACTGTCTGCGTCAAGCTGTTGCAAACATCTTGGAGCGTAAGCGGCGACTGGGGCAATACGCGGTGCTTTGGTCCGGGGGCACAGCTATAGCCGTCGGTGAGGATGCACCGTAAGCGCCCGTCCGCACCGCATTTTTTGACGCATTAAAAGCTGTCATCCTCAGCATTTTTTAAAGAGGATGCACCATGGCACTTTCAGAACATTGGCTTACCCACATCACTGCCTGGCAAAGTAGT
>JAQTQN010000322.1 GCA_028712225.1 Methylobacter sp. | reverse complement strand
GGCAAACTCTCCTTGTTGTCATTGCCTCGTTCGCCACCCAGCAGGTTGGCTATCACTGCCGCCAAACGATTTTCAACACTGGCGTCAATATGCGACACATCGGTATCGACTTTACAGCCGCCGCGGGTAATTAACGGATCCTCAATCACCGCCCATGCTGGCGATATGTCATCCAGTGATAATGCAGATCGCACTAATTCGGCATCTTCCGGGTGAAGATACAGGGTGATTTTTTGCGCCGACAACGGCAGCACATTAATAGCTTGCTTAACTGCCGCGACAATTTGCCCTGGATCAAGTTTAATTTCTCTACGGATAATTTGCGTAGCAACGGCTATCGACAGTTTGACCAATTCCTTTTCGACTTCTTCATCTAACTCTTTGAATGGTTCACTCAATGCCGTCATCAATGCCGAAAACTGTGCAGCTTGCTGTTCGAGTAACTGGATTTTTTCTTCGTAACCTTGTTTTAAACCTTGCTCGTAGCCTTGATCATAACCTTGCTGAAAGCCGTCTTTTTGACCTTGCTGAAAGGATTCGTCGTAAGCCTGCGTTTGCATGGCCTCGATTTCTTCTACCGTCAAAACTGGCGTCGGCTCGGTTACAGGAGGCGGCCTCCTGATGTTCATTGCCTCGTTTTCTTCGCCATTGGAAACATCCGGTAAACTCCATATCCGCAACATTTCTAATTCGGCTTCTGAAAACCTGGGTTTTTTAGACAAGCTCATCGCCACCTGTTCCCAACATAATTTCGCCTGCATCCGCTAATTTTTTGGCGATTGCCAGAATATCTTTTTGCGCCAACTCAACTTCACTTAACTTGGCAGGCGGAGAGGCTTCCAAATCATCTCGCAACATTTCTGCCGCACGCTTGGACATATTGTTGAAGATTTTGTTTTTAAGCTCATCCCCCACACCCCGCAACGCCAGCAACAATTGACTGGTAGATACTTCGCGCAGCAAGGTTTGCATGCCTCTTTCATCAATGGTCGACAAGTCCTCGAAAGTAAACATTTTTTCTTGGATTTCCTGTGCCAGCTCGGCGCGATGCTCGGTTATTTCATTCATGACCAAGTCAGTTGCGCCGCCATCCATAAAGTTAAGGATATTCGCCACGGCATCAATACCACCGATGTTGGTAGATTTAACATTGTCGGAACCGGTTAACTGTTGCTCCATAATCTGATCGAGTTCCCGTAATGCCGAAGGCTGTACGCCTTTCATTGTGGCAATACGCATGAATAAATCGGCGCGCATGGCTTCAGGTAAAAACATCACCACTTCGGCCGCTTGCTCGCTTTCCATTAACGACAAAATAGTCGCAACAATCTGTGGATGCTCCAAGCGAATCATGTCGGCAATCGAGCGCGTATCGAGCCATTTCAACTGTTCAATACCTTTGGTGCTGCCTCCTTGCAAGATCCGATCGAGAATGCTGTTGGCTTTATCAGCACCCAGAGCGCTAACCAACACGTTGCGGATATAGTCGTCGGTATCCATACCCAATGCAGTCTGGCTTTTAACGGCAGTGATAAATTCCTCAACCACTTCATCCATCATGCCAATAGATATATCGCCAACGGTTGCCATGTTGGTACCGAGAATCTGCACTTCTCTCGGCGTCATGTGTTTTAGCACCAACGCCGCCCGGTCCATGCCTACCGCCAGCAATAAGATTGCCGACCGTTCAGAATAGTTTAGATTCTCAGCCATCTTTCTTCACCCACGTTTTAATCACTTGCGCCACAATTTTAGGGTCGTCATCAATCAGTCGTTTTACATACTCCAAACGGTGTTCATAACTCTTAGGCATATCCAGCAATAGCAAGTCTTCCGCCGCTTGCGGCATTTCAAAGCTAGTACTGCCTTCACCGGCCGGCACGGCAACCGGCGTGCCGTCTTGATTAAAGCGTACCGCACTGGCGGCAGTTGATCCTGACGCTTCGGCCTTCGCCTTGCCTGCAGCCATATCTGCCGCTTTTTTCTCGGCTTCATCCCGACCGACCAAGCCACGCATGGTGGGGCGTAACACGCCAAATAAGAGAAACAACACGGCTAACACTGCCACAACCTGCTTCATTACATCGAGAAACCAGCCTTGTTCCCAAAGCGGCAGTTCAGGCAATGCTTCCAGCTCTGCCAATTTAAACGCGACATTAGTGACGGTGACCTGGTCACCCCGGCTGCTATCAAATCCAACAGCCTGCTTAACCAAATCACTGAAGCGATTAATGTCTTCCTGCGCGTAGCTTTGTGTTTTTAAAGTGCCGTCAGCTTGCGGCATGTGTTTGTCATCCACCACGACCGCTACGGATAAGCGGCGTAATAAGCCAGTCGCTAAGCGGGTGTGGGTGATGGTTTTATCGAGTTCAAAATTTCGAGTTGCAGATTTTGCGCCTGAACCGGCGGTATTTGCTGTCGCGCCTGGTGCAGGTGCAGGTGCAGGTGCTGTCGCCGTTTCCGGAGCGGTTCCCGCAGGGGTGGGTTGATTGGACAACGCACCCGGCACACCTTGTGTAGGTGAGGTATTTTGTTCTTCAGACGTTTGCTCGCTGCGTAGAGCC
>JAQTQN010000097.1 GCA_028712225.1 Methylobacter sp. | reverse complement strand
CGCTCAAAAAAAGTGGGCATGCTGCGCGGATCAAATTGCGATGCGGCCAAAGTTTGCATGCCGACGCGGTCGGCTTCCAATTCATTGTCGCGGGTAAAATCAATTTGAAACTGCACACTTCCGGCCTGAATCGCCATAATCGCCGCTTGCCCCATCGCCGGCGATTGTGTGCCAAGTAAAATAGCTGCCAAAGTAGCCGCCATGGTTGGGATTGACAACCGCCCTTGAGCTTCGGCGGCGCGGTATAAATGCCGCTGAGTGACATGGGCAATTTCATGCGCCATCACTGAAGCCAATTCGCTTTCTACCTCAGTAGTTACAATCAATCCGGAATTAACACCTATATAGCCGCCCGGCCCCGCAAACGCATTGATGTTATTTTCTAAAACGACAAAAAAATGGAACGGATAGCCTGGTGTATCACTGTGTGCGGTCAGCTTTTCGCCAATTGTTTGAATGTATTGCTGGATTTCAGCATCCTGATTGATAGTAACTTGTCTATGTAAGCTGCGAAAAAAAAACTCTCCGAATTCTTTTTCTTCTTGCGGGCTGATTAGCGTACCGGAAGAATCGCCCATATCAGGCAAATCGATTTTTTCTATTTCAATCGCCTGAGTATGAACGGACAAAGTACCCAGGCTTAACGCCAAGGCAATAACAGAAGCTTTAAGTTTCATTGAATAATTGGTAACCGGCCCGGTGCAAAAAACTTGGATTTAAGAGTTAATTAGTTTAAGAGACTTTATATCGAGATCCCTAAGATTTACCCGTTGAGTCCTTTGTCCACACTCAGAACAAAGCTCAACAGGTTTTACAATACGTAACTGCGCGAACAGTCCTCGTCTGATTTCTAGAAACTACTTAGTGTTTTTCAGAAGCCTTAACAGCAATAGCCTGACTCAGCCTTCGCGCTTCTGCTTGCATTGCACTCACTTGTTTGGGGTCAAGTTGCCACACCAAGCTATCTCTTGCCGACGCAGCCTCGCCCACTCCCTGCGCCGCCGCCAGATTAAACCAAAGATAAGCACGGGCTCTATCCACTTCAACGCCAATACCGGCTCTATATAACTGCCCATAACTGTATTGGGCTTGAGGATGACCTTGCTGAGCAGCTTTTTCAAGCCAATGAAAAGACGCATTATAATCCTGCAGCACCCCACGCCCTTCTTGTAACGCCAAGCCAAAACGATATTGCGCTTCAGCACTACCGTGGTTTGCAGCTTTTTCAAACCAACTTGCCGCCTCCTTGGGACTTTTCACGACACCGTCCCCGGTCACATAGCGCAATCCCATCTGCAATTCAGTCGCACCGTCTTCCTTTACCGGTTCCGTGTTATTTGAGCTTATTTGCTTGGCTTCAGCCGACGTTTCGGCAACAAGTCTATCGGTGGTTAACAGCCACAGAATGCTTAACACAAGAGCAGGGCCGATTAAAACCGTATAAACAGCAACTTTTACCGGCGAGACTTCCCAATATCTTAAATGACAAGCTCGACACCGATAAGGTCTATATGCAAGCTTATGCAACAAACTATCTTTTGAATGTAAGATGGATTTGCGTACTTCACGAGCTGCACATCTTGGACAGATTTGTCCGTCTCCTGCAATTTCATGTTCTTCATTCTGTCTATCCATACACCTTTATGCCTTGTGGAACCCCACAAATATCAATAAGTCTTTTTCAATTTCAAATTGAAATGCACTTTACCGCTGGAAAAATGCAGATACAACTCAATTTGTTATCCATGATAATTCTATAGAGAATTACCCCCAATCCAAAACGGGGGTGCCTAGCGGAATCGATTTTGTTTATACTATGCGACACCAGCACGTTCCTGATCTTTCCTCATCACCGCTGTTTTCGGGTGGCGTTGCCAACCCGATGAATACTAATAAAAATTCACAGCGTAATACCACAGTTTTTATACTTTTAGCCATACAAACTCGTCTCGTAGGATCAAAATAATGACCAATAGTTTAATTTCAGAAAGTACCGGACAACCGGACATCGACCCTGCTGAAACCAGGGAATGGATAGAAGCACTGCAAGCCGTTTTAGAACAAGACGGTAGTGAGCGCGCGCACTTTCTTATTGAGCAGTTGGTAGCGGTGACTCGTCACTCCGGCTTCGACATACCGTTTAGCGCCAACACAGCTTATATCAATACCATTCCTGTAGCCCAGCAAGCGCAATTTCCTGGCGACTTCACAATCGAGCATAAAATCCGCGCCTATGTACGCTGGAACGCGATGATGATGGTATTAAGAGCCAACAAAAACACCAACGTTGGTGGACATATTGCCAGCTTTGCTTCTGCCGCAGTCTTATATGACGTAGGCTTTAACCATTTTTGGCATGCACCGTCAGAAGCGCATGATGGCGACCTGCTATTTGTTCAAGGCCACTCTGCACCTGGCGATTATGCCCGTTCATTTTTACTGGGCCGTTTAACCGATCAACAAATGGACAGTTTCCGCCAGGAAGTTGATGGCAACGGGCTGTCGTCTTACCCGCATCCTTGGTTGATGCCGGACTATTGGCAATTCCCAACCGTATCAATGGGCCTAGGCCCGATCATGGCAATTTACCAAGCACGCTTTATGCGCTATCTGCAAGATCGTGGCTTTGCTACGACTTCTGGACGCAAAGTGTGGGCATTTCTTGGTGACGGCGAAACCGATGAGCCGGAATCACTCGGCGCGATCAGCATGGCTGGCCGTGAAAAACTGGATAATCTTATTTTCGTCGTCAACTGTAACTTGCAACGTCTTGATGGCCCAGTGCGTGGCAACGGCAAAATCATCCAAGAATTGGAAAGTGCTTTCCGTGGTGCCGGCTGGAATGTCATTAAGGTCATTTGGGGACATCGTTGGGACGCACTGCTGGCGAGAGACAAAGACGGATTGCTGGTCAAACGTATGATGGATTGCGTCGACGGCGACTTCCAAACCTTTAAAGCCAAAGATGGCGCTTATGTACGTGAATATTTCTTCAATACGCCGGAACTTAAAGCGATGGTTGCCGACTGGTCTGACCGGGATATTTGGGAACTTAATCGCGGCGGCCATGACGCCACCAAGGTGTTTGCAGCCTTCCATTCGGCCGTTAATCATGAAGGGCAACCCTCGGTAATTTTGGCCAAAACCATTAAAGGTTATGGTATGGGCGAGTCAGGACAAGCCCAGAACATTACCCATCAACAGAAAAAAATGAGCACGGAATCATTAAGCCGCTTCCGTGACCGTTACGAACTGCCGATTAAAGATGATGAATTGTACAGTCTGCCTTACCTGACCTTCCCTGAAGGCTCCAAAGAACTGACTTACATGCAACAACGTCGTAGCAACTTGGGCGGGAACTTACCAGCTAGAAGAGCCAAGTCCTATGCATTGGATGTACCGGTTTTAAATGATTTCAAAGCATTATTGGAAGCCAGCGGTGAAGGTCGCGAGATTTCAACCACGATGGCTTTTGTGCGATTACTTAACATCCTTACTAAAGACAAAAATATCGGCAAACGCATTGTGCCTATCGTGCCTGATGAATCCAGAACCTTTGGTATGGAAGGGATGTTTAGACAGTTGGGTATCTGGTCGCAAGTTGGGCAGTTATATACCCCGCAAGATGCCGATCAATTGATGTTCTACAAAGAAGACAAGCACGGTCAAGTCTTACAAGAAGGTATCAATGAAGCCGGTGGTTTGTGCGACTGGATTGCCGCTGGCACGTCCTATTCCACGCACAACGTGCCGATGATTCCGTTCTTCATTTATTACTCCATGTTTGGTTTCCAACGTATCGGCGACTTGATCTGGGCCGCCGCAGACCAACGTACTCGTGGCTTTTTAATGGGTGGCACAGCGGGTAGAACGACGCTGAATGGCGAAGGCTTACAACATGAAGATGGCCACAGTCATTTATTTTCAGCGACTGTCCCCAACTGTATTTCTTATGATCCGACTTATGCCTTTGAACTTGCAGTGATCATTCAAGACGGCCTGCGTCGTATGTATGTCGAGCAGGAAGATGTGTTCTATTACATCACTGTGATGAACGAAAACTACGAACATCCTGCCATGCCCAAAGGTGTTGAACAAGACATCCTCAAAGGCATGTACAGCTACCGCCAAGGTGCCAAAAAGAAAGGCCCTCGCGTGCAACTCTTAGGCTCGGGCGTAATTTTCCGGGAAGTAGAATTTGCCGCAGAGTTATTGCGCAACGATTGGGGGGTTGAATCTGATCTTTGGAGTTGCACCAGCTTCACCGAACTGGCCCGTGACGGACAGACAATTGAACGCTGGAATCGATTACATCCCACCGAAACTGCAAAAAAATCCCATATTGCCAATTGTCTGGACACCGCTACAGGCCCAGTCATTGCCGCTAGTGATTACACCCGCGCTTTTGCCGAACAAATTCGAGCCTATATCTCAGCGCCTTACACCGTTTTGGGTACCGATGGTTTTGGCCGCTCTGATACACGGGAAAATCTGCGCCGCTTCTTTGAAGTTGACCGCTACCACGTCACTGTTGCAGCTCTAAAAAGCTTGGCTGATCTTGGCCAGTTTGATGTAGCAAAAGTGGATGTTGCCATTGCTAAATACGGTATCAATCCAGACGTAATAGCTCCCTGGTTAATCTAACGGAAACTCATAACATGGCTCTAATAGAAATTAAAGTTCCTGATGTCGGCACTGCCGAAGTTGATGTCGTTGATGTACTGATTAAAGCGGGCGATATTATCGCTGCTGAACAAACGCTGGCAGTCCTGGAAACCGACAAAGCCAGTATGGACTTACCGTCCACTGCGGCGGGTACCGTGCAAGAAGTGTTCATCAAGAAAGGTGACAAAGTCGCGGAAGGCACCTTAATCGCAACACTTTTGGTCAGTGCCGAAGCGCCAGCCGCTCCTGAGATTGCACAGCCTGCTGCACCAGTAAGTGCTCCCGCTGCAGCTCCGGAACCTGTTGCAGTGGCCGCGGCTCCAGCGCCGAAACTTCCAGAACCGGTGCCTGTCGTACAAGCACAGTCTCAAGCATCAAATAACGGCAAAGCCGCTCACGCAACTCCGGCAGTGCGCTTGTTTGCTCGTGAATTAGGCGTTGACATCAGCGGTATCAAAACCGGTACTGGCCGTAAAGGTCGCATCCTGAAAGACGATGTTAAAAACTTCGTCAAAAAGGCGATGACCGAAGGCTTTAGTCAAGGTGGCGGCAGCATTCCTCCCATACCTGCCGTTGATTTTTCTCAATTTGGCGACACAGAAGAACGTCAACTGAGCAAAATCAAACGCCTTACCGGCCAGAACTTAAGCCGCGTCTGGCTTAACCTGCCTTTGGTGACTTACCACGAAGAAGCGGACATCACCGATCAGGAAGCCTTCCGCGTTGCGTTGAATGCTGAAAAAGCAGCAGGCGAAGTCAAAGTCACCGGATTAATCTTCATCATCAAAGCGTTAGTTGCTGCCATGCAGCAGTTTCCACAATTTAATGCCTCACTGTCTCCGGATGGTGAAAAACTGATTTTGAAGAAATACTTCAACATCGGTATTGCCGTGGATACGCCTAATGGCCTGGTCGTACCGGTGCTGCGCGATGTCAATAACAAAGGCATCAATGAAATCGCAGTTGAATTGGCAGAAAAAAGTGAAAAAGCCAGACTCGGAAAGTTGTCCCCAGCTGATATGCAAGGCGGCTGCTTAACCATTTCCAGCTTGGGCGGCATCGGCGGCACCGCATTTACACCTATTGTTAATGCTCCGGAAGTCGCCATACTCGGTGTAACCCGTGCAAAAATGCAACCGGTTTGGAACGGCAAGGAATTTATTCCCAGATTAATGCTGCCGCTGGATTTGACTTACGATCACCGAGTAATTGATGGTGCAGAAGGTGCCCGCTTTATGGCGGTGGTCAAACAAAACTTAAGCGATATTCGCCGCCTATTACTTTAAAGGAGTAAATTTATGGAAGCTAAAACAGCGGTTGATGAATCTACAATCCATGCCGAAGTGGTCGTTCTGGGCGGAGGCCCAGGCGGTTACACGGCGGCATTTCGTGCTGCGGATTTAGGTAAGCAAGTCGTTTTAATCGAACGTTATCCAGTATTGGGCGGCGTTTGCCTTAATGTTGGCTGCATTCCGTCCAAAGCTTTATTGCACATGGCACAAGTCATTCATGAATTGGATGACTTTGAAAAACATGGCATCAGTTACGGCAAGCCGACTTTTGACATCGACAAAATTCGTTCCTGGAAAGAAAGCGTCAGCAAAGGCCTGAATGATGGCTTGGCTCGTCTGGTAAAACAGCGCAAAGTGACGTTACTGCAAGGCGTTGGTCAATTTACCTCCAGCAACAGTATTGAAGTCAAAAGTGACACGGAAATCAAAACCGTTACCTTTGATCAAGCTATTATTGCGGCAGGCTCAACACCTACCAAAATCCCCAGTTTTCCGCATGATGACCCGCGCCTTTGGGATTCCACCGATGCACTGGAACTCAAAACAATTCCTAAAAAATTGTTGATTGTCGGTGGCGGCATTATTGGTCTGGAAATGGCGACCGTTTATCATGCCCTGGGTTCGGAAATCAGCGTGGTCGAGCTGATGGAGCAAATCATCCCCGGCTGCGATAACGATCTGGTAACACCTTTATATCGCCACATTAAAAAGCAATACAAAAATATCTGGCTGAACACCAAAGTCACCGGCATTGAAGCCCACAAAAAAGGCTTGCAAGTCAGCTTCGACCGCGCCAGTTCCCAACTGGCTGGCGGCATACACTCCATCCCTGGAGATAAAGGCAAAGATGACGCGCCTGCTTCGGAAACATACGATGCGGTACTGGTTGCTGTGGGCCGACGTCCAAACGGTAAAAAAATCAGTGCCGAGCTGGCCGGTATCAATGTTGATGACGCTGGATTTATCAACGTCGATAAACAACAACGCACTAACGTCCCGCACATTTTTGCCATCGGCGACATCGTCGGCAACCCAATGCTTGCCCACAAAGCCGTGCATGAAGGCAAAGTGGCAGCAGAAGTGGCTGCTGGTCACAAATCTGCATTTGACGCACTGACCATACCTTCGGTCGCCTACACCGATCCGGAAGTGGCATGGATGGGCTTAACTGAAAACCAGGCAGCTCAACAAGGTATCGCTTACGACAAAGCCGTATTCCCATGGGCAGCCAGTGGTCGTTCATTAAGCATCGGACGCAAAGAGGGCTTAACCAAAATAATCTGCGAAAAAGACACCGGTAGAGTTCTTGGTGCCGGCATAGTCGGTACTAACGCCGGGGAATTAATTGGCGAAGCCGTACTGGCATTGGAAATGGGTGCTGATGCTGAAGACATTGGTTTGACCATCCATCCGCATCCAACATTGTCAGAAACTTTCGCGTTCGCTGCGGAAATGATTACCGGCACGATTACTGATCTGTACATCAAAAAATAATCAGTCCGTAGGATGTGCTGAACAGAGTGGAGCGCATCCTACGGACTATTAATTTCGGTTCGCTCAATATTAACCAACGGTAAGGCGCGATTTAATGTTTCCAGAGTTTGGTCAAATCATCATCGTCGGCCTGATGATCGTAATTCCCATCGGTGTCATTTATAACAAAGCCGGTTTTAATCCTGCCTGGGCTTTATTGGTGTTTTTACCGGGCTTCGGTTTATTACTGATATTTTTGCAGCTTGGCCTGATGGATTGGCCCGCCCACAAAAATCATTCCGAGTAGACCATGGAAATTATCTTAATCATCGCCTTTGGCGTTTTCATTCTATGGTTGGGCTCTAAAATACTGGACAAAGCCGGAATTCACCGAGGCTGGGTATTTTGCCTGTTGATTCCGGTCGTCAATATCATCATGATTTGGCTGTTTGCCTTTACCTACTGGCCTAACAGTAAACCGCAAAAACACTCCTAAACCACTAACCTCGGCACCGCAGACAGGAGCTTTTGGGTATAAGGATGCTGCGGCTGCCCACAAACCTGCGCAGTTTTTCCCCGCTCGACAATCTTGCCTTGATACATCACCACGGTCTGATCACTGAGATATTCCACCACGCCAATATTGTGGGTGATGAATAACAAGGTCAGATTGCGTTGTTGCCGGATATTCAGCAATAACTGCAAAATCTCCGCCTGCACCGACACATCTAATGCACTGGTGATTTCGTCGCAAACGATAAATTCCGGATTTAGTGCCAACGCCCGCGCCAAGCCAATTCGCTGACGTTGCCCGCCGGAAAATTCGTGCGGGTAACGCCACAGAAAATCCCGGTTCAGTTGCACGCTTTCCAATAGCACACTTGCCAGTTCGATACGCTCTTCATGATTTGCGCCGATGCCATGGACTTTCATCGGTTCGGTCAACGTGGTTTCAACTAACAAACGCGGATTCAATGATGATTGCGGATCCTGGAAAGCAATCTGCATTTTTCGTCGCATTGGTCGTAATTCGCGGGCGGAAAGCCCGATCAGCTCCTGTCCGTCTATTTGAATACTGCCGGAAGTCGGCGGTTCCAATTGCAGCACGGCTCGTCCTAACGTGGTTTTGCCGCAGCCGGATTCACCAACCAGTGCGACGATTTGGCCTTGCGGAATATCCAGCGACACGTCGTCTACCGCGCGCACATAATCAATAGTATGGCGGAACACGCCTTTTTTAATCGGGAACCAGACTTTTAAATCACGGATTTGCAGCAGCGGTTTTGACTCTGTCTCTTGTTCCGGCTGCCGTAATGTCTGCAAATGCACCGGCTTTGCCAAATTCTCCGGTAACGCCGCCAGCAACTGCTTGGTATAGGCATGCTGTGGATTGTGTAAAACTGCTGAGCTTGGGCCAACTTCAACCAGCTTGCCCTGTTGCATCACGCCGACCCATTGCGCCATTTGCGCAACTACCCCGAAGTCATGGGTGATAAACAACATGCTCATGCCGGTATCGTCCTGCAACTTACGCATCAACCGCAGAATCTCAGCCTGCACAGTCACATCCAGCGCGGTAGTCGGCTCATCGGCAATCAATAATTGCGGTTCGCAAGCCAAGGCCATCGCGATCATCACCCGCTGCCGCTGGCCGCCGGACAGCTGGTGCGGATAATCGCGGAAGCGGCCGGACGCTTGCGGGATCTGCACCTGCTCCAAAGCCAGCATCGTGCGCTCTTGGGCTTCCTCATCGCTCATATTCGGATGATGGATTTGCAAAGCTTCGGTGATTTGCTCGCCGATGGTCAACACCGGATTCAGCGAAGTCATCGGCTCTTGAAAAATCATTGCAATTTGGGATCCCCGTACCGCGCGTATGCCTGGATCGTCAAGCGTCAATAAATCCTGGCCGTTGAACAGTATTTCGCCAGTTGGATGAGACGCAACGCCTTGCGGCAAAAGTCGAATCACCGATAATGCACTGACCGACTTACCGCTGCCTGATTCGCCAACCAGACAAAAAGTATCGCCTTTGGGGATGCTAAAACTGACATCGTCAACTGCTCGCACTTCCCGGCCGCCCGATTGCAGATAAGTACGCAGATTGCGAACTTCCAGCAAAGACTGGCTCATACGCCCTCCCCTTTGCCTGAAAGCTTAGGATCGATGGCATCACGGAACGCCTCACCGATCAAGTTATAGGCAAACACGGTCATAAAAATCGCCCCGCCGGGAAACACCGCCATCCACCAGTTAAAACTCGACGACTTGACCGCTTGATCCAGCATCGCCCCCCAGGACGGTGCATCTACGACCCCTAGACCAAGAAAGCTTAAGGTCGCTTCCGCCAGAATCGCCCCAGCTATCCCAAAACTGACCGACACCAACAACGGCGCGACGCCATTCGGCAGCATGTGCCGGAACAATATTGACGTCAGCGGTAAGCCGCTGGCGACTGCTGCTTGCACATAATCTTGTTTACGCAATTTCAAAAACTCGGTGCGAACAAATCGAGCATAACCGGACCAGCCGGTGACA
>JAQTQN010000096.1 GCA_028712225.1 Methylobacter sp. | reverse complement strand
GAAACCGAACAAGCTAATCAGCAATGGCTTAATAGAATTCCGGATGATCCGGCAGGGTTGCTAAGACGAAAATTTGAATATCAATATAAGTATGAATATCAACGAAAGCGTAATCGCCAAGGTGATAATTGAAAGGTACGGATTACTTATTCCCAAGTTCCAGCTTGGGAATTAATGAATGGCTTTTACGATCCGCTACGGATTGCTAAAACTCTTCCCAATCATTACTGGCAACTGCTGTTTGCGGTTGATCTACGGTTTTTTTCAGTTTGACTGCAGCACTGGCTTGTTTAAATGCAGAACGGTCAACACTTCGATTATCAACCTTAAATTGTCCGACCGTTGCTGTTAAGTTTTGGGTTTGCTCTTCCAGCGACTCGGCAGCGGCCGCCGCTTGCTCAACCAAGGCGGCATTTTGCTGAGTGACATCATCCATTTGGCCGATAGCCAGATTAACCTGTTCGATACCAGCGGTCTGCTGCACAGAGGCAGAGGCAATTTCAGACATAATGACGGTGACGCCGCGAATGGAATTAACAATGTCTTCCATGGTTTTGCCCGCATGCGTGACCAGACGCGTACCGTCTTCAATTTGTTCTACAGAGTCGCCAATTAGATTTTTAATTTCCCCGGCCGCTGCCGCTGCACGTTGCGCCAGATTGCGTACTTCTCCTGCAACCACGGCAAAACCACGACCTTGCTCACCGGCGCGGGCCGCTTCGACAGCAGCATTAAGGGCCAGGATATTGGTTTGAAAAGCGATACCGTCGATTGTCCCAATAATATCAACCACTCTACGGGAAGAATCATGGATGGACTCCATGGTTTGCACTACTTCCCCAACCACCTGCACACCTTTACCTGCGACATCGGTTGCATTTACTGCCAACTCATTGGCATGTTTGGCATTTTCGGTATTGTGATGCACGGTAGAGGTAAGCTCTTGCATGCTGGCAGCGGTTTCTTCCAGGCTAGAGGCTTGCTCTTCGGTGCGGTGCGATAAATCATTATTACCGGAGGCAATTTCCTTGGCTGCAGTGCTGATGGTCTCGCTGGCTTCTTGAATGTCGCTGATCATGGTTTTAAGATTTGCCACCGTGCCATTGACGGCATCTTTTACCTGACCAAAAGTGCCGGGATAGTCCCTGGTGATAACTTGAGTCAGATCGCCTTGAGCCAGTGAGGCTACAACACGCAAGACATCATTCAGTCCCGTTTCGGTGACCATAGAAAGTTGATTGAGTAATTCAGCTAACGTTTTGGTGTAGCCTTGTTTGTCGAATAATTCCATTTTGACGCTGAAATCACCATGATTGGCCGCAGCATCGACAATGCGCTGAATTTCCCCGACGATCTTGGTGAGAGAATCTACGGTGTTGTTAACACCATCCTTGGTTAAACCGAATACGCCGGGATAGTCACGGGTGATTTTTTGGCTTAAATCGCCGTCAGCTAATGCGCGGGTCACCCGCATGACATCGTTTAGGCCTACTTCAGTTGTTTCAGAAAGTTGATTGAGCGATGTGCTGATGTTTTTTCCAAAGCCTTGTTTGCCAGATAGATTCATTTTTAGTCCGAAATCACCCTGAACAGCTGCATCGACGATAGTTTCGATTTCGTTTACCAGCCCGGATAAACCATCCTGCATGGCTTTCATCGAACGCAACAGATCACCAATTTCATCATGTTGTTGGGTGTCGATGGTGGAACTGAGATCGCCTGCAGCAATGGCGGCGGCTATTTGCTGGGCCGATTGCAATGATCCGGAGATCCCGCGAATAAGTGTTACCGCAATAAAGGCCAAGCTTGCCATGCCAAAGACGCAGGCAGCAATGGCAACAAACAGCAGAGTTTGGTAGCGGCTCTGGGAGGCTTCGTATTCCTGTTGGGCGACATCTTGTTGGAGTTGGATCAGCGATTCGATGCCCTTTTCAACGGGGGCAAAAGTGGGGGTCAGTATGTTTTCGATATGTTTTAGAAATTCGTCTTTATTGCCTGTACGTAACAGAACTATCGCCGGGTTTAGTCCTTCGGTGAGATAACGTTTTTGGTCGGCGGCAAATTGTTTGGCAAGTTGCTCTTCTTCGGGAGTCAAATAAGTTGCCATATAGGCATCCCAAAGGCGGATTATTTCGGTACGATTTTTCTCAATTAACGTCGTGTCGGATAATCCGGCGAGTGAGTTAATGGTTAGACTCCGAATACTGTTCAATTGCAGCATCTGGATGTCGGCCAGTTGCGCTAATGGTATGGTGCGATCTTCATAAACAGTGCGCAACCCTGCGTTAGTTTTTTGCATCCCAACCAAGCCAAGAGCGCCCAAGGTGATTGTTAGAATGGCCGAAAAAATAATAATTAAAATCAGGCGAGTTTTAATAGTGAATTTTTTAAACATTATGGATCCTCTAACTTACTGAAGGATAAGTGTTGAGTCGTAGTGGATTTACTACATACTAATAGCGTTAGAGTATAGGCAAAAAACAGGTTATATTTTTTTATAAGCTTTGTAATGTTTATCAACAGATGGGTGTGAGGTGAGTACAGCGCCGCTATTTGTTAATAACGTGATAAAACACAGCGCTTAGTAGAGTCCGTAAAAAGCAAAAGGCCGATTGCGCACTTGCGCAATCGGCCTTATTCCGGAAAAAACCTATAAGTTAAAATTCTTCCCAATCATCGCCGCCGACTGCTTTAGCGGGTTGCGACTTTTGTCTGGCTGGGGGCGAATTAACGTCCTTTTTCAAGCGCATAACGGCGATGCCAACGTCATTGGACGCGCTGTTAAATGATGAACCTGCAGCCAGCATAAGATCGGCCTCTTGATATTTCTTGGCATTGATGGCGGCTGCGATTTTGCCTGCTGCAACATGAAATGCCGCATGTTTGGCGACACACTCGGTAAAGCTTGCGCGCTCACCAACCAGTGACTTGGCGTCCCCATGCAGCCATTTACCGAAATCACAGCTGTTATCTTTTGAGATTGAGGCTGCATCAAGTACTTCTTTTTGAGCTATCGCTGCACGCAACTTAACTTTCCATGCGGAATGTTTTTCCAAAACTTCATCAAAATTAATAGCAGATGTGACTGGTGCTGATTGTGCTTGGTAAGTTTGCACTTTAACGGGAGCTGCCGGTTTGTTGGTAAATGAGCTGTTGTTAGGTATTGTTCTCTGACGATCAAGAGTAGAGCGTCCGCCGCTTCGACTATCGACCTTAAATTGTCCGACCGTTGCTGTTAAATTTTGGGTTTGCTCTTCCAGTGATTCAGCAGCGGCCGCCGCTTGCTCAACCAAGGCGGCATTTTGCTGAGTGACATCATCCATTTGGCCGATAGCCAGATTAACCTGTTCGATACCAGCGGTCTGCTGCACAGAGGCAGAGGCAATTTCAGACATAATGACGGTGACGCCGCGAATGGAATTAACAATGTCTTCCATGGTTTTGCCCGCATGCGTGACCAGACGCGTACCGTCTTCAATTTGTTCTACAGAGTCGCCAATTAGATTTTTAATTTCCCCGGCCGCTGCCGCTGCACGTTGCGCCAGATTGCGTACTTCTCCTGCAACCACGGCAAAACCACGACCTTGCTCACCGGCGCGGGCCGCTTCGACAGCAGCATTAAGGGCCAGGATATTGGTTTGAAAAGCGATACCGTCGATTGTCCCAATAATATCAACCACTCTACGGGAAGAATCATGGATGGACTCCATGGTTTGCACTACTTCCCCAACCACTTGCACACCTTTACCTGCGACATCGGTTGCATTTACTGCCAACTCATTGGCATGTTTGGCATTTTCAGTATTGTGATGCACGGTAGAGGTAAGCTCTTGCATGCTGGCAGCGGTTTCTTCCAGGCTAGAGGCTTGCTCTTCGGTGCGATGCGATAAATCATTATTACCGGAGGCAATTTCCTTGGCTGCAGTGCTGATGGTCTCGCTGGCTTCTTGAATGTCGCTGATCATGGTTTTAAGATTTTCCACTGTTCCGTTGACAGCATCTTTTACCTGACCAAAAGTGCCGGGATAGTCACGGGTGATAACTTGAGTCAGATCGCCTTGAGCCAGTGCTGTGGCAACTCGCGCGACGTCGCCAAAGCCCGTATCGCAGGTTTCGATCAAGCTATTCAGGTCGCTTAAAATATCCTTGAACATAAACTCGAAACGCTCGTCATGAGCGCGCTGTGTGAAATCACCTTGAACACCCGATTCCACGATGGTTTTAATTTCGTTACTAATAGCCAATAGCGCTGTTTTAACACTGTCTATCGCTGCGGTTACTTTGGCCTTATCACCTGGTAGACGGTCCATGTCTTTGGAAAAATCACCTTTGGCATATTGACTAACCACCTCCACTACTTGCATTTTTACGGCAACGTGGGTAGCTACCAGCTGATTTATTTCACTCGCCATCTTGCCGTAAGTGCCGGGGAATTTTGAGACATCGATTTGTTCAAAAATCCAACCTTCGCCATGTTTCTGGGCCATGAGATTTTGGGCTGAAACAAAATCATTAATAGCTGTCTGCAAGTTTTTCATGTTTGCCAACAAGCTATCGGTGTCGCCAGGTTTAAGATTGATGACATTATTCAGTTGGCCGAGCGCAACCTTATTCACTAAATCGGCAACATCTTTAGGTTCGCCGCCCAATTGCTTCATTAAATTACGTATTACCATAAAGCCAAAAAACAGGCCTAAACCAACGGCCATCGTTATTAAGACTATATCGATTAAAACAGTTTCTTCGAAGTTAACAATGGCGTTGTCATATTCTTGTTTAGCAATAATGGATTGTAATTTTTTCAGTTTATCCAAGGTATTAAGGGCTTTATCTGCTTTTGGGCTCAGTTCCCTCACCATGAAAGTATTCGCTTCGGCATAGCGGCCCTGACTATAGAGATCTTTAGCGACCAATAAACCGTTTTTATCAAAGTCTTGACTTAATTGATTAAATTCAGCGGCCAACACTTTTTCATCTGGGGTTAAGTAAGTAGCTAAATAAGCCTCCCAGAGTTTAGTAATACTTTCGATATTTGTGGTAATAGCAGCGGTATGCAAAGAAATAGCATGAGCGTGTTCTTTGCTCTCCTCCAAACGTGGGTCATGTTTGCTTGCCAAATGCAGCTGGCGAACATTGTTGCTCATTAAATTCTGAATCTCAGCCAACTGAATTAATGGCATCGTGCGATCCAGGTATACCGAGTGTAATCCTGAGTTGGAATCATTCATGCCTTTTAAGCCTACAAAACCAATGATTAATAGAAAAGCGCACAAGAAACCAATAAGGGTAAACAGGCGGGCTTTAATGGTGAGGTTATTAAACATGATGGGCATTCCTACGTACTTTGAAAAGGCGCTTAACTGAGCATTTTGGCTAATTAAACGGATTCAAAAAGTATAGTCACAAAATGCAGAATGGGAATTGTGGCGGGTATTTTTGTAGGAAATATCCCGCATAGCTGAGGCGTTAGCGGATTGCTTGGCAGCTGTTGTTTGCACCAGTAACAAACCATTAGATGGTGTAAATCGTATAAAACAAAAAAGCCGCATGGTTAGCGGCTTCTATTTGTTTTCGATGTCGTGTGGTGCGGCTTGTTACTTTACTCTACGTTTTGTATTTGCTCGCGCATTTGCTCGATGAGCACTTTAAGCTCAATGGATATTTGCGTCATATCTTTGTCTTGAGATTTGGAGCCTAAAGTATTGGCTTCACGGTTTAATTCCTGCATTAAAAAATCCAGGCGTCTGCCTACTGGTTCGGGCTGATTGAGTACGCGTAATACTTCGGTGATATGGGTTTGCAGGCGGTCGAGTTCTTCGGTGATGTCGAGCTTTTGAGCCAATAGCACCAATTCTTGTTCCAGCCGATCAAAATTGGGTTCGGCGACCAGCTCTCTGATGCGTTCTTTCAGTTTGCGCCGCAGTGAGTTTAACACCTCGGGCAGGCGTTTGCTGGCGACAGCAACATAATGCTGCATTTTGAAGCAGCGATCTTCAATTAAGGATTTAAGCTGGGCGCCTTCTCTGCCGCGGACTTCATGAAGCTGCGCCAATGCTTGTGTGACCAGGTCAATAATTGCTCCGGCAAGTACTTCTTTATCGGTTTCCGGTTCTTGTTGAATGCCCGGAAAAGCCAGTACATCTAGTGCCGAAAACGACAAGGCTACGGACATTTGTTGTTCAATGGCATTCGTGGCCGATAACAGTGCGGCGACAGCTTGTGTGTTAACGATAAAGTTCTGTCCGTCTTTAGCTTGTTTTTTGTAATTTAGCGAGCACTCAATCTTACCTCGGCTGATTTTTGTGGCAATCAACGTGCGTAATTCGGATTCAATAAATCGGAGGCGTTCTGGCAACTTGATGTTGATATCGGAGTAGCGGTGATTGACCGAGCGAAGCTCACAGGTCAGGGTTAAATTGCCGACTTCTACTTCAGTACCGGCAAACGCGGTCATGCTTCTTATCATTTTTCACCTATACTCGGAGGGTCTCTATTAACATCTTAATGTGGTAAATGACTGAATACTACGACCCGGACACTTATCCTAAGGAATGGAATTATTTACAAACTGGAACCATTATAGACCAGTACATGATTGAGCGGGAGCTTGCGCACGGCGGCTTTAGTTCGGTGTACTTGGCGCGACAACTGGCCGATCAAGTGCAAGTGGCAATTAAGGAATATTTACCCCGAAAGCTTGCGCATCGCACCTGGAATAATCTGGTGGTAGCCAATGACGAGGCATCAATGGTGTTTTTTAAACGCGGTCGGGCGCTGTTTTTTGAAGAAGCTAAAGTGTTATCGACCTTAAAACATCCCAATATTGTCGAGGTTACCAATTTTTTTCAGGCGAATGATACTGTTTATATGGTGATGACTTACGACTACGGGGTAACTCTGGACAAAATTTTAAGTTCTAAAATGTTGCCGGTGACTGAGCAATTTTTGTTGGCAGTGTTTAATTCTCTTCTCGCGGGGTTGGCGCATATTCACCAACATCAATTTATTCATCTTGACATCAAACCGACCAATATTTTGGTACGTCCCGGTAATGATGCATTGTTACTGGACTTTGGAGCCATCCAACGTTACCCAAAAACGCATCTAAGTAAGCAAAGCAAGGTACTGACCAAAGGATTTTCGCCGCTGGAGCAACATGATTTGAATGCTCAGTTGGGCCCGTGGACGGATATTTATGCAGTAGGTGCAAGTATACGCGCCTGTTTGGATTGTAAAACGCCGGTCGCGGCAACTGAGCGGGTCAAGCAAGATCCATTGGTGCCTGCTGTTAAGGCATTCAAACGCAAATTCCCCGAGTATTTGTTAGCAGCTATCGATTGGGCAATGGCGCTACACCCGCAACAACGACCGCAATCGGTTGGGCAATTACAACAAGCGCTGGCAGGTAAGGTGTAAAGATAATAACGCAATGCTTGCCTACTGTGGGCGCCCACATATTGGCTGCTTCCGGTATACTCTGCGCTTTTGAATATAACCGAGAACTACATGAGACCTAGCGGACGCAATCCAGATCAACTCAGAGAAATTTCATTTACCTGCGGTTTTACCAAGCATGCCGAAGGCTCGGTTCTGGTTGAATTTGGTGACACCCGGGTGTTGTGTACCGCCAGTGTCGATAAAAGCGTACCGCGATTTCTTAAGGGTAAAGGCGAAGGTTGGGTAACCGCCGAGTACGGCATGTTGCCACGTTCTACACACAGCCGTATGAATCGTGAAGCCAGCCACGGTAAACAAGGTGGTCGTACTTTGGAAATTCAACGATTGATTGGTCGTTCACTACGCGCGGCGGTAGATCTAAAAGCCTTGGGCGAACACACCATCACTATCGACTGCGACGTATTACAAGCGGATGGCGGTACCCGCACTGCCGCTATTACCGGCGGTTTTGTCGCCTTATCATTGGCGGTGGATAAAATGCTTAAACGCAGACAAATTAAAACCAACCCGTTACATGGCCAAGTCGCTTCTGTATCTGTGGGTATTTTTAATGGCGTGCCGGTGTTGGATTTGGATTATGCCGAAGACAGCAATGCGGAAACCGACATGAACGTGGTGATGAACGACGCGGCCGCATTTATTGAAGTGCAAGGCACCGCAGAAGGCCACGCCTTCAGAAAAGAAGAGCTTGATGCAATGTTGGAATTAGCAACCTTGGGCATTACCCAATTGTTGGAAAAACAACGCATCGCTCTGGGAACCAACGATTAATGTTACCGACTCTGCAACAGATTGTTTTAGCTAGCGGCAACGCCGGCAAAATTCGGGAGATTCAGGCGTTATTACCGAACTATCCGATCGTTGCCCAATCGGCATTCGACATTACCGAAGCCGAAGAAACCGGTCTTAGTTTTGTCGAAAATGCCATCATTAAAGCCAGAAACGCAGCGTTACATTCCGGGCTTCCTGCGGTTGCCGATGATTCAGGCCTGGTGGTGGACACATTGCACGGCGCACCGGGAGTGCTCTCTGCGCGTTATGCCGGTGCCGCCGCTAATGACCTGGATAATCTGCAAAAAGTAATACAGGCGCTTGACGGCGTGCCGGATGCCGAGCGCACCGCCCGGTTTGTCTGCGTGATGGTCTTTATGCAACACGCAGAAGATCCGTTGCCGGTGATTGCGCAAGGCGTTTGGGAGGGGCGGGTACTGCATCAACCCAAAGGCGAAAACGGCTTCGGGTATGACCCGATATTTTGGGTGCCGGAACTGGATTGCGCGGCCGCAGAACTATCAGCTGAGGCTAAAAACGCCCTTAGTCACCGGGGTAAAGCGCTTAAAACATTGGCAGCATTGATTAGTCTGAAGTAGATTTGCTTAAAATCATGTCAGACCAATTACTCGCTATTGCCAGACAATTTGCCGACTCTGCCAGCCATATTACTCCGCTTGGCAATGGCTTGATCAACGATACATTTCTGGTCAAGTCTGGCTCCCAGACCTTTGTGTTGCAACGCATCAACACCCAGGTTTTTCCCAATCCTGAGCAAATCATGGCCAATTTTGTTTCGCTCAGTCGGCATATCACACAAAAAAACGGTGTCGACGTCAGATTGCAACTGCCGCAGATTTTAAGCACCGTTATCAATACCGCGTTATATCAAGATGAACAAGGCGGCGCCTGGCGCGCATTGAGCTTTATCGCAGACAGTGAAAGCCTTGAAACTGTGCGTACGCTGGATGATGTCCGGCAGGCAGGTCAAGCGCTAGGCCACTTTCATCGGCTATTAAGTGATCTTGAGCCCGGCACCTTGCATGACACCCTGCCGGGTTTTCACATTACCCCAGGCTACTTGCAGCAGTACCGGCAGGTGCTGACGCACACCTTGGTAAAACAAGATCCTTATTGCGCGGAATTTATTGACCGGTTTCAGCACCGGGCCGATGCTTTGGAAGCAGCAAAGCAACAAGGCTTGCTATCTTTGCGAGTTATCCATGGCGACCCCAAACTCAACAACTTTTTATTTGATGTAAACAGCCGGCAGATTATCAGCCTTATTGACCTAGATACCGTTAAGCCTGGCTTGGTGCATTATGATGTGGGCGATTGTGTACGTTCTTGCTGCCATAACACAGATACCGGTGAATTTGACCTGAAGTGCTGCGGCGCTTTGTTGACCGGCTATTTTAGCGAAGCCGGGGCGTTTTTTACCGACCACGATTACCAATATCTCTACCCTGCCATTCGCCTGATTCCATTCGAATTAGGCTTGCGCTTTTACACCGACTATTTGCAAGGCAACCGCTATTTTAAAGTGACCGAGCCAGAACAAAACCTGCGCCGTGCGGCAGAACAATTTCGATTATGTGAGAGTATCCAGACTCAGGAATCAGCGATTAACAGTCTGATTGCAGAGTTAAGGCCCGGTGAATAACTTAACTATCGCGCAACTAATGCGTACCTTTCCAATGCCGGGCGAACTGGTTTGGATCGGCGTCAGGCCCGCGCGAGGCGAGCCCATGATAGCTGTCGATGAAGTC
>JAQTQN010000095.1 GCA_028712225.1 Methylobacter sp. | reverse complement strand
GCGATTGTCGGCCCCAATGGTTGCGGCAAATCCAACATCATTGATGCGGTACGCTGGGTGATGGGTGAAAGTTCAGCCAAGCATTTGCGCGGCGGCAGTATGGCCGATGTCATTTTTAATGGTTCATCCGGACGCAAACCAGTGAGCGTAGCGTCGGTAGAGCTGGTATTCGACAACACCGAAGGCAAACTGGGCGGCGAATATTCCCAATACGACACCATTTCCATTAAGCGCCAGGTCAGTCGTGACGGACAATCTTTGTACATGCTCAATGGCTCGCGTTGCCGACGCAAAGATATTACCGATATTTTTCTGGGCACCGGTTTAGGCTCCAGAAGTTATGCGATTATCGAACAAGGCACTATCTCGCGGATGGTGGAAGCCAAGCCGGAAGACTTGCGCGTTCACATCGAAGAAGCGGCCGGTATTTCCAAATACAAGGAACGCCGTAGCGAAACTGAAACCCGCATGCAACACACCCGGGAAAATCTGGAGCGCTTGGATGATTTGCGCGAGGAAGTTGAAAAACAAATCAAGCATCTGCAAAAGCAAGCCGAAAAGGCCGAAAAATACACTGAGCTAAAAAAAGAAGAGCGCCGCTACAAATTGGAACTGCTGGCAATGCGCTGGCAGACTTATCACCAAGCCGCGCAGGCGCTGGAAAACAAATTACACACCGTCGCCGCTGAACATAATCGCCTGTTTGTCGAATTGCGCGACCTGGATACCAGCATCGAAAACAAACGCGCCGAGCATAAAGCCCAGCAACAACATTTGGACGTTGCTCAAGGTGATTTTTACGGCATCGTGGCCCAAGTCAGCAGTCTTGAGCAAACCATCAAGCACAACGAACTGAGCCACGAAGAAACCAGTAAAGAAATCAACCGCTTGCAACAGCAAGCCGAGCAATCTCAACAGCAATTGGAAATCGATTTCCAGCAGCTGGAAGAGATTAAAGAAACCTTACTTGAAACCGAAGAATCCCTGATCATTGCCCAAGAAAGACAAGAAGACTTTCTGCACAGCCAAGAAGACATGCAGCAACAGCGTAGCAATTGGCAAACCCAATGGGATGAATACCGCACCACGAGCGCCAAATACCGGGAACAGGGCGAAATTCAGCGGGTAAAAATCACCCAATTGGTCAACCAAAACCGGCAGTTGCAAGGCCGCAAGGACAAGCTGCAAGAAGAACACAGCCAACTTGCCGGTAGCCAATTACGCGAAGACATCGCCACGCTGGACAACCATATCGAATTGATTGAAGACCAACGCGACGAACTTCACAGCACACTTGAACAGTTGCATCAGGAAATCGGCGAACGCCGCCAGCAAGTCAAACATCATCATGACCAGCTGCATAGCCACCGCTCCGAACTGCACAGCGTGCGCGGCAAAATCACCTCGCTGGAATTATTGCAGCAACATGCCATGGGCAAAGACAACAAACATCTAAGCGCTTGGCTGGAACAAAATCAATTGACCAGCAGCCAACGTCTGGCTGAAATAATCAATGTCCAATCCGGCTGGCATAACGCCGTTGAAACCGTGTTAGGCAGTTATTTAGAGGCCATTTGTATCGACAATGCCGATGCGGTTATTTCCGCACTGGCGCAACTTAGCGAAGATTCCATCGCCTTACTGGAAAAACGCGACACTCCGTCCGGTAACAGCAATCCCGACGCTCAACGCTTGCTCGACAAAGTCACCGCACCTTGGAATTTAAGCGCCCTGCTTGCCGGTGTTTACAGTGCCGACAGCATTGAAGAGGCGCGGCGCCTGTCTTTGCAATTGCAAGCGCATGAATCGGTGATTACCGCAGACGGCACTTGGTTTGGCCCAGGCTGGATAAAAATCATCCGCAGCAAAGACAGCAAGACCGGCGTACTGCAACGCGAACAGGAATTGCGCCTGCTTAAACAGCGTCAGGAAGAACTGAACCTACAAATTGATGAAATTGAAGAGCAGCTGGAAAGCACCGAAACCAGCCTCAAACATGCCGAGAATCAGCGTGAATCCATTCAGAGCCAGCACAACCAACTAAGTTCAGAACTATCGCAAAAAAAATCACAAGTCAGCGCCCAATCCGCCCACTTGGAACAACAACAACGCCGTTTAAAACAATTGAGTGATGAGCTGGAAGACATCCAGCGCGCCAGCACCGACCATGCCGAACAAATCGCCGAAGCGGAAATACTGTTGGAGCAAGCCGAAACCGTTAGCGCCAGCCAGGAACAACAACGGCAAACGCTGGAATCGTTAAATCAGGAGCTGCAAGCGCGCCAGCTGAATACCGAACAAACCGTTAACGAAGCCAGACAACAGGTGTATAGCCTGATCGCTAAAATTGAATCGTTGCGCAGTTCTGAGAACTCGACCACCAAACAAATAGAACGTTTGCAATTGCAACATGAGCAATCGTTGGAACGCATCGGCGAACTGGAAAATAAACTTCATCACACGCTGACGCCGCTTGATGATGAAAAATGTCGCCTGGAACAACTTAGCCTGCAAAAAAATCAACTGGAAGCTGAGTTAAAAACCCAACGTTTGCTGCAAACGGACATTGAAACTACCATCAGCCAAGCCGCCGAGCAACATAGCCGCGTGCAGCGTGCCCTGGAAAGTCAAAAAGAAGCGCTGGATAAACTCCGCTTTGAACTGCAGGAAAGCCAAGTTCGCCAGCAAACTGTTAATGAACAACTCAAAGAAATCGATGCCGATGCCAGCCTTGTCCTGCAAACGCTGCCCGCCCATGCCGATGAGCACATCTGGAAACGGACCGTGGATGATTTAGCCGGGCAGATCGAACGCTTGGGCACGATCAACCTGACGGCGATAGAAGAATATCAATCCCAATCGGCACGCATGAACTTTTTAAACGAACAACATGCCGACCTGATAGAAGCGTTACAAATGTTGGAACAGGCCATTAATCAAATTGATAAGGAAAGTCGGCTGCGCTTCAAGGAAACATTCGATAAAATAAACACTGGTTTGCAGGAAAAGTTCCCAAAATTGTTCGGTGGCGGTCAGGCTTATTTGGAATTAACCGCAGATGATTTGCTGGAATCCGGCGTTAACATTATTGCCAGACCGCCCGGTAAGAGAAATAGTTCCATTCATTTGTTATCGGGTGGAGAAAAAGCACTGACCGCGGTAGCGCTGGTGTTTTCAATTTTTGAGCTCAATCCCGCGCCGTTTTGTTTGCTGGACGAGGTTGACGCGCCACTGGATGATGCCAATGTGGGGCGGTTTTCAAAAATGGTCGAAGAGATGTCGGCATCGGTGCAGTTTTTATACATTTCCCATAATAAAGCCACTATGGAAATTGCAAAACAGCTCGCCGGTGTTACCATGAAAGAGCCCGGGGTGTCCCGGATGGTCGCAGTTGATATTGAAGAAGCAGTGAGTCTGGCGGAAAGCTAATGGATAAAGAAATTTTAAGAATCGTAATTATTGCCACCGGTCTGCTGATCGTATTGGGGATGTTGGCATGGGCCTATTTAAAAGATAAAAAAGCCCGCGAAGATCATGAAATCTTCGGCGACGAAATCGACGTTAACCCGGATCCTTCTTTGGTCGTAGACAATGATGACGACGACTTTGATGTTGTACCGTTGCACTCAAACAGAGAACCAATATCTGAAGATCAGTACTTCGACGAAGAAGACAATGACGATGATTGGTACGGGGATGAGGAACCTGAAGACCAACAACCACGACCTATTACCCCCGCTATCATCCAGTTCAGTATTATTACTAAAGCAGACGAAGACTTTAACGGTGCAGACTTGGTCAATGCCTTTAATAAAGTCGGCCTCGAATACGGCAGCTTGAAGATATTTGAACGTTTGGATGCCAATCGCCTGGTTGATTTTGGTGTTGCCTGTATGGTCGAACCCGGCACCTTCCCCGATCATGACCTGGAAGACTTTTATTGCCCGGGCATCGTATTTTTTATGCAGCCTGAAGCATTGGATGATGCGCAAGCAGTCTTTGATGACTATGTAGAAACCATCAAATATCTGGCCGAACAACTCGATGGCGTGATTCTGGATCACAGAAGACAACCACTCACTGACGCCACCGTTACAGCCATCCGGCAAAGTTTATAACTGATGTTACGCAGTTTAGATTTAAAAATTATTGTGTCGCAAGCGACGATTTTTTTAAATCGGGTTCCCGCACCCGAAGGCGTGATACTTTCTTTTGCGCGGCCAAAAGAAAGTATCCAAAGAAAAGGCCGCCCGGATACCGCTTATTTCCTGCGCGCTGCCGTTGTCATCGGGGGTTGCCAAATGGGGCTCCTGCCCCATTGTCAACGCACGGCCTCCTTGCCGTGCCCCTTCGGGCTATTCCCGAGGACAACGTCAGTGCTCGGCGCGGTATACGGGAGTTTTGGTTACGCTGCGCGTAACATCAGTTTATAAGACGAACTTCACAAATAATGGCCAGCAAAACCCGGGTAAGCGAAGCGCAGCTTTCACCAGAACGCATTCAAGAAATTGCTACACAAACAAATGCCAGCGCATTATCCGACGAGGAGCTGCTGGCATTTTTGCAAGTGTGTAATGCTAGTTATCGTAGCGGTGAACCACTCATTTCCGATGCGCTTTACGATGCGGTATTTCTAGCAGAACTACAAAAACGCCATCCGCACCACCCGTTTTTAGAAACAGTCGAACCGGAACCGGCCAAAGCCTTTGGTGCTAAAACCGTCACCCTGCCTGAACGCATGCTATCCACGGATAAAACCTATTCGCTGGACGGTATTGAAAAATGGTTAGCCCGCATGGAAAAAGCTTCTGAAGAAACCGGCATGGACTTTGCCGACCTGACATTTAGAGCAACCCCAAAACTGGATGGTTTTGCCGCTTATGATGATGGCAATACACTCTATACCCGTGGCGATGGCCGCAAAGGCACCGACATCAGTCGTGTCTTCGAACGTGGATTAATCGTTGCAGGCAACGGCAAGCGCGGTCAAGGCGCTGGAGAAATCGTCGTAGGGAAAAGCTATTTCGAAGAATATCTGGCCGATGTTTTTGACAATGCCAGAAACTTCCAAGCCAGCATCATCAAAGAAAAAGAGCTTGAAGAACACGCGCTGGAAGCCATACAACAGCACGCTGCAGTATTTTACCCCTTTGCCCAGCTTCCCCATTGGAGCGGTGTCGCCGCTGAATTGACTGCGCAGTTTGAGGATATAGTCAAAAAAGTATTCACTTCAGTAGATTTTGACGTGGACGGCGTGGTTTTTGAAGTTACCAATGAACTTATCAAGCAGCATGTGGGCGCTACGCGGCATCATCATCGCTGGCAAATTGCCTATAAAAGCAATGTAGAAACCGCTGAAGTAACCGTGCTTAAAGTAACGCCGCAAACCTCCCGTTCCGGCCGAGTCAATCCCGTGGCCGAGCTGGAACCCACCAAACTGAGCGGTGCAATTATTGCCCGCGCCACCGCCCATCATTTCGGCATGGTCAAGGAACAAGGCATTGGCCCGGGCACACTGATTGAACTTACCCGCTCCGGCATGGTTATTCCAAAAATTGAGCGTGTTATCAAAGCCCAACCGCCACAAATACCCGAGCATTGTCCAAGTTGCGGCAGCGATCTCACTTGGGATGGCGATTACCTGTTTTGTTTAAACAACACGCATTGCCCCGCACAGATTGAACACAGCATCGAACATTTTTTCAAAACGCTGGCCAATGTCGACGGTTTTGGCGGAAAAACCATTGAAAAACTGCACGCTTCCGGTATCAACTCCGTCTATGCCGCGTATCAACTGACCTTAGAGCAGTTGCAGGACATGGGGTTTGGTGACAAAAGCGCGCAAAACCTGTTGGACCAGTTACAACGCAGCAAAACCGAAGCTATTGAAGATTGGCGTTTTTTAGGCGCTTTTGGTATCCATCGCATGGGCCTTGGCAACTGCGAACGTCTGCTCGGTCACTTTCCATTACTGGAAATTTTTAACTTATCCCTTGCCGATATTGTCAATATTGAAGGTTTTGCCGAAAAAACCGCAGCAGCTGTTGTAGAGTCCTTAAGCAAAATAAAACAAGATTTCATACAACTGTATGATTTGGGGTTTAACCTAACCCCAACACCTCTGGTGAGTGAAAATCAAGACAAAACCAGTCCCATTGCAGGCAAAATCATTGTCTTTACCGGCACCATGGAACACGGCAAGCGCGATGATATGATTAAAGAGGCCAAACGGTTAGGCGCAAAAGTAGCCAGTGCCGTTACCGGCAAAACCGATTTACTGGTCACCGGTACGGACGTGGGCGCCGCAAAGCTCAACGCCGCACGGGAAAAGAACGTGTCCATCATCAGCGAAAATGACTATTTGGCATTATTCAACTAATGCCTAAACAAGCCGTCTAGCCGGCATCGCGCTTAGCTTTGGTGCCCGAGAACGCGGGCCAGACTCTCCATGTAATCACTGGTATATGTATAATTAACTGCTAGTCTTTAGGCCTTACAATCAAGAGAATATCCCGTGGAAGAAGATTTATCCATAGAGTTATCAGTGCTGGAAAGCCACCTGGAAAGCATGCTTGGCCGGGCTAAAAAAAATAGCGTGACCTTGCAACGCTTTCAAGCATTTGAAATTCGCCTGCATAATCTCGACTCTCTAGCGGGCATGATTGAACATATTCTGGAAGATGCTAAGCAAGCTTTCGATCTTGATGTAATTAGCTTATGTTTAATCGACGAAAAAGCTGATATTGCTAAATTTCTTGACGATGACGCTTATGCGCATGGCTCAAGAGATGGACTAATGCTTCTGCAAAACAAAGATTTACTGCTCGCTATCTTTGGGCACAACTGCCGTCCGTTTTTAGGACTGTACGATAAATCCTTCTGCGCGGGCTTCTTCGCTCACAATCAAACAAAACCTGCCAGTGTCGCCGTTACCCCGCTCACTCGCCGCGGCAAATTTCTCGGCGCGCTAAACCTGGGCAGCTATCAAGCCGACCGATTTGATGACAAGATGGCCACCGATTTTGTTGAACACCTCAGCTCTGTGGTAAGCATCTGCCTGGAAAATAACTTTAACTTCGAAGAAATGCGCCGGATTAGTTATATTGATACCTTAACCGGGGTCAATAACCGGCGCTTTTTGGAACAGCGTATTAGTGAAGAAATGGACCGCTGCCAACGCAATGGCGATCCGCTGTCCTGCCTGTTCTTTGATATTGATTTTTTCAAATCTGTAAATGACAAATACGGCCATCAAGGCGGCGATATGGTCTTGACTAAGATCGCAGGCGCTATCAAAACCCAGCTGCGCAATAATGATGTGCTCGCCCGCTATGGCGGTGAAGAATTTGTCGCTTTGTTAAGCGGTATCAACGAAAGCCAATCGCTAGACATCGCCGAGCGTATTCGCAAAACCATTCAGGAGCTACTAATACAGATTAATGATTCCCCGGTTTCTGTGACTATTTCTATCGGTTCTTCAACTTATGCGCCAGCGGCTATGTCTTCAGCAGACGGTAACGAAATAGCGGTTCAATTGCTTGAGGTGGCCGATACTGCCTTATACAAGGCTAAACATAATGGCCGCAATTGTGTAATAAACGGTGGTGTGATTAGACCCAACTCAAAACTAACTGTGTTACAGAAAACAGCTTCCGGCTAAGCGGTTTATAAACGCACCAGCTTCTAGTATTCACCCGGTACAGAAAATGAACACTATCGCTATTGAAAATCCCACTATCAACACTGAAATAAACGCAGAAACCCAGCATCATCGGCTGCTTTGGCTGGTGCTTGGGCTCATTGGAATATTATACGCACCCACTTTAGGATGGCTTTGGGAGCGCTGGACCATGAGTGTATGGCATAACGGTCATGGCATTCTGGTGGCGGCGTTGGTGGCTTACCTGATTCGTGGGGAATTGCAAAAACTTTCACAATTGCCGGTCAGCTCAAGCCCTTGGGGATTTGCCGTATTAATTCCGGCGCTGTTTCTACACATGCTGGATACCGGCATTCATTCACAACTACTGTCAGCTTTTGCCCTGCTACTCTCTCTGCCCGGATTTTCCTTGTTGTTTTTAGGACTTAAACGCACCAAAGCCATTCTTTTTCCACTAGCCACACTCATACTTACCTTGCCTATCCCGCTCGCATTTACTGAATCTTTACACCTTGCTTTGCGTCACATCGCTACCAAAAGCGTGGCCTGGCTCTTGAAGCTGTTTGGGGTGCCGGTATTTTCCTACGGCACTACTTTGGAAGTAGAAGGCGGCAACTTGATGGTAGCCGATGCCTGCAGCGGCTTTTCAACGCTCTATGCAGCAATAACAATTGCTATCCTGACCGCTTATTTTTGTCATTCAACTTGGCGCAGACTTTTAGTGTTACTAATCGCCGCACCGCTGGCAATTGCCGTTAACATCGTGCGCGTCTTAGTCCTGACGCTGCTGGTTAATTGGTTTGGCCTGGATGTGTTGGCAACATCAGCTCATGAACTATCCGGTTTGCTGACCTTCATGATCGCTTTACCGATTATTTTCTTGTTAGGAAAAAACCCACCTGAAGCCGAAGTCCATTTGGTACAACCGATAACAGAGAACGAGCAATGATTTCCAGCCGTTTTGCCCTACCTGCCATCATCGTTTTGTTAATCGCGTTAGTGCCTACTGTTATTCATAGCTATCTGGGCTTAACCAAACATGATGACCGATCAGTCTCATCAATCAACACTGCTCTAAACAACCTTTCATCAAGCCCCAGCACTCGTAACCCAGGTTGGGGTGAAGAGACTTTTGACAGCTTTGACTGGATAGAACGTATTTACAGGGATGAACACGGCCATGCCGTCCGCCTGTTTGTCGGGCGTTCTTACGACCATAAACGCTTGTATCATCATCCTGAATTAGCATTGTCCTATGCCCGAGACTTGGGCCATCAGAAGCTGGTGCATTTACCCAGCGACCCGACTATAGCCATCAATGTACTGCAAAACCCAACACGCCCGGGCCTTGCCGCTTATGCTTTAGTGGTTGACGACGACTTTATAGAAAACCCCATCGTTCACCAATTGCAAGATTCGCTACATCTGTTAATCGGCGCCAGAAAATCGATGACCTTGTTTTACGTAGCCGATGATCTTGCGCCCACCAATACGCCCTTCGAACAAACCCCGGCAGCTAGCCTTCTGATCAGCGCCATCAAGGATTTTTTGGCCAAATAACGAGGCTGTAATCCGCTATTATCAAGCCCTCCGCATATTCAAACCCCGGTTAGTATGAGAAGATAAGCGCTGTTGATTATTCTCCAGCGCCATCCCTTAAACCTTCTCATCCTCCTGTTTTAGATATGAAATCGAGTTTCTCCGTTGTTCTGGTAATTGTTCTTTACAGTTTATTTTCCTGGTTAACCAATCTGCCCCAAGATGTCGGTTCGGATGTCCCGCAAGGCAAACTCAATAGCCTGTCTTTTGCCCCCTTCAGAGAAGGTCAGGGGCCGATGGAAAAACGCTTTCCAACCCCTGAACAAATCGATGCCGATTTAAAATTGATGGGTGAAAAAACCCACACCATCCGCACTTATGCCAGCTCGGAAGGCAGCATGCCGGTAATCCCCGAGTTAGCAGGAAAATACGGCCTGGAAATGATTCAAGGCGCCTGGTTGAATCCATTAGTCGCGGATAACAAAAGAGAAGTGGCCGAGCTCATCCGCTCTGCCAACGCCCACCCCGACGTCGTTAAACGCGTCATGGTCGGTAATGAAGTGTTATTGCGGGGCGATTTAAAAGCTGATCAAATCATTGAATATATCCGCGAAGTTAAGCGTTCCGTTAAGCAGCCGGTTTCATATGCCGATGTCTGGTCCGAATATATGAAACATCCGGAACTGATTAAAGAAGTCGATTTCATCACCATCCACATCCTGCCCTACTGGGAAGATAAACCCATCACTGTTGACCAAGCGCCTGCCCACATTGAGCGTATTGTTAAGCAAGTCAAAGAAGAAGCGGAAAAAATCGC
>JAQTQN010000321.1 GCA_028712225.1 Methylobacter sp. | reverse complement strand
AACTGTTGTGATAATGCTGCTATAAATTTATTTTTGAGAGCAAGCATGAGACGATTTGGTTTTTTATTGGTCGCGTTGTTAACGATGCCCGCACTTGCGCAAGCTTGGTGGAATGACGACTGGGGGTATCGGAAGAAAATAAGCATCGATACCCAAAAACTGCAGCAAGATGGCGTGAAGATTCCCGGTGACTCGCTGGCATTGGTGCGTTTGCATACCGGTAACTTTGGTTTTTTTGCCGATCTTGGCGAGGGCGGTAAAGCTTTGCGCTTTATGTCCGGCGATGACCTTACGCCACTGAAGTTTTATATCGAGAAAATCGACGCAGTGAATGAAATGGTCTTGGTCTGGGTCAAATTACCCGCAGACTTTGCTAAAGCTGATGAGTCGGCCATTTGGATGTATTACGGCAACCCCAAGGCGGTTGATGCCCAGGATGCCGCAGGTATTTTTGATGTGGCACAGTCTGTTGCTTATCACTTCGAGGCTGGCCCGGTTAAAGACAGTACCGCTTATGCCATTCAGCCTGCGGCAGCAACCAGTACCGTGCTGGAAGGCGGCGCTGTAGGTGATGCCGCCGCGTTCGACGGTAAACAGTCGGTTCGTATTTCCGCAGCGCCATCATTACAAATGACCACCGATCCGGGTTGGACAGTGTCTGCTTGGGTAAAAATCGATCAAGCGCAAAAAGAGGGTGTGCTGTTTCAACGCGACAAGCTAAGTTTATCTGTTAGAGGTCAGTCGCCGGTTTTGCAGGTGGCAGGCAAAGAATTTGTCAGTCCCACCGGTCTTAATTTAGCCGCGTGGCAGTTGGTGGCGGTAACTGCAACGCCCAGTGGTTTTACGCTTTATGTGGATGGCAAGGCAGCGGGTAGTCTGCCGGCCAGTCTCTCAGTGTTGGATGGCGATATTAGTGTAGGCGCCGCGCTTGATGGATCACGTGGATTGGTTGGCGCGATCGATGATTTCGGTATCGCCAAAACTGCACTGGATCAGAATGCGCTGCATTTTGCCGCACTGATGCAAGGACAAGCCTCAGCAGCGTTGATTTACGGTGAAGACCTGACGCCGGACAGCGAGGAAGGCGGCGAATCCCTGATCATGGGCTCGTTAAAAAATGTTACCACCGATGGCTGGGTCATTATCGGTATTCTGGGTGTGATGTTTGTGGTCAGTTGGTTGGTGATGATTATTAAAGCCATCGTTCTGCAACGTGTGCATAGCGAGAACAAAAAATTCGAACAAGCCTATAGCCAATTGACGTCTCAAGATATTGATAAGCTAAACAAAGAAGACGATGAAGATGATCAAGACTTTGATGAGTCACCTTTGTTGTTGTCGTTTACCAGCAAGCATGGCGCTTTTGCCGGATCGACTATTTATCGCATCTACCATGTGGGTGTTGAAGAGATGAACCGTCGTCTGAAAAAATCCGAAGGATCAGGCGATCAAGTGTTATCAGCCCAAGCCATGAATGCGGTAAGAGCGACCATGGATGCGGTATTAACCAGGGAATTACAAAAACTTAATTCACAAATGGTGCTGTTGACTATCGCCATCTCCGGCGGCCCGTTTCTTGGGCTGTTGGGTACCGTTATCGGGGTAATGATCACGTTTGCTGCGATTGCGGTCAGCGGCGAGGTTAATGTTAATGCGATTGCGCCGGGTATTGCCGGTGCATTGACGGCAACGGTTGCAGGTTTGATCGTGGCGATTCCTTGCTTGTTTGGTTACAACTATTTAGGTGGTCGTATCAAGGAAATTACTGCTGATATGCATGTGTTTGTTGATGAGTTTGTTGCCAAATTGACTGAGCAACATACCTGAGCAACAGCCTAAAGGTACGCGGTGCGTATCCTACAAATCATAAATCGTAGGGTACGCACCGCGTACCATTGAACCAACGAGAATATCCAATGAAATTACAAGAAGAAAATGCGGCGTATGACGAAATCAACGTCACGCCGATGCTGGATTTGGCTTACGTATTGTTGATTGTGTTTATTTTGATGACCACCGCCGCAGTGCAGGGCGTGCAAGTCAATCTACCCAAAGCCAGCAACACGCCCAGTTTGGCCAAGCCGCAAACCAAAGCTATTACCGTAACCGCTGACGGCACCATTTTTCTGGATACTTTTCCGGTGACGATGGAACAGCTGGAATCGACTTTGCTGCAATACAAGGCGGTTAATCCTGAATTGCCGGTGGTGGTAAAGGGCGATTCGACGGTTCAGTATCAAAACGTGATCGATATTTTGGCGTTGCTTGGCAAGCTGGAAATTACTCAAGTCGGCTTAGTGACGCAGAGTCTTGTTAAGTAATTCACATGACCAAAAAAAAACATTTCCGGGTTTATGTGCCGAGAATTATCGGTGGATTACTGGCGGTAATTGCAATTTATTACGTGGTCAAGGTCATCATCAGTTTTAGCGATGATAAACCCGTCAAACAAGAGAAAAAAATCCAGCCGATTACCTTGTTTAAGCCCCCCCCCCCGCCTCCGCCGCCACCTAAAGTGGAAACACCGCCGGAGCCGGAAATAAAGGAAAAAATAGTAGAGCCGGAACCCGAGCCGGAACCGATGCCGGATACCCCGGATGAAGCACCAGCGCGGGATT
>JAQTQN010000094.1 GCA_028712225.1 Methylobacter sp. | reverse complement strand
ACTTGAACCTTCACGCCCTTGCGAGCACTAGCACCTGAAGCTAGCGTGTCTACCAATTTCACCACCTCGGCAAAGGTCACTGTAACAGCGAAAGTGAACGCGCATTCTAACCATCTGGCCTGTGCTTGTCAATTTTACAACCGTCGATAACCCAGATAAGTAGCGGGCTTTGCCTGTAAATAAACTCAGCGGCGCGATTTTTTGTCGAGTTCTTGCAGGTGTTTTAATTTTTCGCCGATTTTAATTTCCAGGCCTCTGGGCGCTGGTTGGTAATAGCGGGTGCCTACCAATTCATCGGGAAAGTAGTTTTCGCCAGCGGCGTAGGCTTCGGGTTCGTCGTGGGCGTAGCGATAGGCTTTGCCGTAATCCAATGATTTCATCAGTTGGGTGGGCGCGTTTCTTAAATGTACCGGCACGCCTAAGCTGCCGCTTTGTTTGGCATCGCGCATGGCGGCGTTGTAAGCCATGTACACGGCATTGCTTTTGGGCGCGCAAGCCAGGTAAACAACGGCTTGGGCTAAGGCAAGTTCACCTTCCGGGCTGCCTAGGCGCTCTTGGGTATCCCAGGCGTTCATGCACAGCTGTAAGGCTCTTGGGTCAGCATTGCCGATGTCTTCAGAAGCCATTCTGACGATGCGCCGGGCCAGATAGACAATATCGCAACCGCCGTCCAACATGCGGCATAACCAATAGAGTGCGGCATCAGGCGCACTGCCGCGGACGGATTTATGCAGCGCAGAGATTTGGTTGTAAAACTCTTCGCCTTGTTTATCAAAACGACGAACGCCACCGGTCAACACTTCTCCTGCGATGGCTTCATCTATTCCCTGAGTGCCATTAGCTGAGGCCAGTTCGACAGCAATTTCCAGCAAGTTGAGCAATCTTCGCGCATCACCGTCAGCCGCTTGCGCAAACTGTAATTTAATATCATCGGCGATTTCGACGCCCAATGAGCCTAAGCCGCGTTTTGTGTCGGTTAAGGCTTTGTTTAATACGTCCAGTAAATCGTCGGCCGTGAGTGAGTTGAGCACGTAAACACGGGCTCTGGAGAGTAACGCATTGTTTAATGCAAATGACGGATTTTCGGTGGTTGCGCCAACAAAGTAGACGGTGCCGTCTTCAACATGCGGCAGAAAGGCATCCTGCTGAGCCTTATTAAAGCGATGGACTTCATCAACAAACAAGATGGTGCGGCGATTTTGTTGCTGTTGGATTTTTTGCGCTTCGGCAACCGCTGCTCTGATTTCTTTGACGCCGGATAGCACGGCAGAAATCGGCATGAATTCGGCATCGGAGTGTTGCGCAATCATGCGCGCCAGCGTGGTTTTGCCAGTGCCCGGCGGGCCCCAAAAAATCATTGAGTGTAACCGCCCCGAGGCGATGGCCTCATAAAGCGGTTTGCCGGGTTTTAGGATATGTTGCTGACCGACATAATCGGCTAGGGTCGTCGGCCGCATTCTATCGGCCAACGGTTTGGTGAAATCTTCAAACATTCGTGCAGTCGTTACTCGCTAAAGACATCGACGCCTTTGGGGGCTTTAAAGTCGAATAAACCGGCTTCAAGACGTGGGTTTAGTTTTACGTTAGAAAAGTAAATGCGCGTGAGCTGGCCGAAATTATCACTTAATTCCATACCGCTCAGCGAGCCTTTTTCAAGGCCGATCAGTACATATTTGAAGGTGCTTTCCTGGCTTTTCGGCAACAATCTTATCCATTGCATATCGCCTTCAACGCCTTGGGTTTCAATGGTGAAATTATCTTCTAATGAAATATCACCGGTCAGCAACAATGCTGGCGTAGAACCTAACGACTCATCAAGTTTTTTAACGGTGACTTGCTCAAGATCGGCGTCGTAAAACCAGACTTTGCCTGAGTTAGAGACTATTTGCTGTTGAAAAGGTTTTTGATAATCCCAACGAAATTTACCAGGATGCTGCAAGTAAAACTTACCAAAACTGGTTTGTTTAGGTTCCCCGGCTTCATTGAGCAATACTTGCTTAAAATCTGCACTAAACGCTTTAGATGATTTCAAAAATGTTTGTAGTTGCTTGACAGGCTGGTCTTCTGCGTAGCTTGCGGAAATAGCCAACATCAAGACGGTAATCAATGCGAAAAATTTAATTCTGTTCATAAGATCTGTTACAAGCCGTTAGGTAATAAATTATCGAGCCATGTTTTGTCACCCTCGCCTGGTGAATCAATACATGGAGAATATTCGGATGGTTCGGAACCAGCAATATAGGGGTACTGTCTGGCACCTGCACACTCAGCGTTAGCCAATAGCCCGTTGGCCGGGTCAACCCAGACGGTTTTGACGTTGTCTGGCGGTGTTAACGTAACCGGCTGCGTGGAGATTTGCCGCATTAGCGGTATCCAGACTTGCAACGCACCGGTTGAGCCGGTCAATCCCGCCGGTTTGTTGTCATCTCTACCCACCCAGACAACAGCTAAATAATCGCCGCTATAACCGGCAAACCAGCTGTCTTTGGCGTCATTAGTGGTACCTGTTTTACCGATCAGTCCGTAATCATAAGGGAAGGTTGAATAAGCCGACTTACCCGTGCCTTGATGCATAACTTCTTGCAACATAGTGTTGGTGATATAAGTCGCGGCTGGATCAACAACCTGACGAACAGTAAACGGATAACTTTGTAAGCGTTGACCATCAGCCGCAACTACCGCCCGTATAGCCTTAAGAGGCGTTAAAAAGCCATCGCCAGCCAATGTTTGATACATCTGAGTAACTTCCATCGGTGTTAGTTGCGCCGCCCCTAATAAAAATGACGGGTATAACTCGACAGGCCTACTTACGCCTAGGCTTTTTAATGTTTTTGCAATTCTTGCGACACCAATATCCATGCCGATACGCACAGTGGCATGATTATATGAATGCGCCAATGCGGAATGCAGGCCAATAACGCCATGCTCTTGATGGTCGTAATTTTCAGGACGCCAATCATTGCCGTTGGTACCTTTTACAAAGACAGCGGCATCACTTATCGGTGTAGTAATGGTGTATTTGTTGGGGTACTCCAACGCCGTTAGATACACCACCGGTTTAATTAATGAACCGATAGGACGTACTGCATCGATAGCACGGTTAAAACCGGCGTCCGATGCTTCTCTACCACTCATTAACGCGGCAATTTCACCGCTGTCACGCCGAGTCACCACAACTGCTGTTTGCAGGTTTTCGGTTTTCGGTAGTTTTTCTAACTGCGCTAATTTTTTTTCAACCGTTTTTTCCAGTGTGTTTTGAGCACGCGTATCCAAAGTCGTAAAGATTCTTAACCCTTCAGAGGTCAAATCTTCTTCGTGGTATTCCTGGCGCAATTGCCTTTTTACTAAATCAAGAAATCCCGGATAACGATTGGTTGAGCGATGGGTATTGGCAATGACACTCAGAGGCTTCTCTTTGGCTTCAAGCGCTTGCTTTGCGGTAATATAGCCTTCTGCTTCCATTTCATCGAGTACCAGGTTTCGACGTTGCAAAGCACGGTCAGGGTAACGTCTGGGATCGTAATAAGAAGGGCCACGTACTAACGCAACCAGACTGGCGACGTGTTCTAACGGCAAATCTTTTAATGCGCTGCCAAAATAAAATTCGCTGGCTAAGCCAAAGCCATGCACAGCACTGGCGCCGTCTTGGCCCAAATACACTTCATTCAAATACGCGCCGAGAATTTCGTCCTTGCTGTATCGATATTCTAAAATCAACGACATAAATACTTCATTGATTTTGCGGGTAAAGCTTCTTTCTGAGCTTAGATAAAAATTTTTGGCCAGCTGCTGAGTAATGGTGCTGCCGCCTTGTACGATTCCGCCAGCCTTTGCATTCGCCCACATTGCCCGAGCAATGCCCTTTATGGAAACGCCGAAATGATCGTAAAAATCCCGGTCTTCTGAGGCTAACAAGCCTTTAATGAGGGCATCGGGGGCTTCTTCGAGTTTGATTAAAATTCGGTCTTCTTTGATGGTCGGATAAAGGCTGCCAATTTGCTCTGGATCCAAACGAATAATGGCTACATTTTTGTTACGCACCGTATCAACCATGTTGGTAATACTGGTGTCATTAAAAGAGGCACGCACCGTTAAGCTGGATTGTTGCTGGTCCCAGAAAGTGAAATCGCGGGTTTTTACAACCATTTGCTGGCCTTGCCGAAAGTAGGTACCTTCGGAAGATAATTCAGCATCTTGCCGATAATGTAAGCCTTGCAAGAGTTCTTCAAACTGGTTGGCCGACAAATTGTATCCGGCGTATAGCTCAACCGGGCTGGCATAAACGCGTGCTGGAATTGCCCAACGCTTGCCTTCAAATTGTTTGCGGATGTTGTAATCCAAATAGCCCAAATAACTTGCCAGAACCAATGCAAATCCGACAATGACTATCAGAATGGTGGTTTTAAGCCAGGTGAATGTTGGTTTACTCTTAGGTTTTTGCTTGGGGGTTTTTGCGCCGTATCTACCGGAACCGCCCTTTGTGAGTCTTTCTGCCATAACCTCTTGCAATGTTGGTAAGCTAATAAATCGATTTTTCCGAACCAACGGTTATTATACAGAAAACAGCTTTAGGTTCCGGTTAACCGTCAACTTATCCGGACTTGGATGAATTTAGTATGAATCAGGCAAAATCAAGAGAATCTTAGTTTGTCTGACTTGGGTAATAAATTGACTAATGGCAATGAACTGAGTGCCAATAGTTGTTCGCTCGGCCTACCGAAAATATAGCCTTGACCATAATTGATACCGATTTCCCTGAGAATTTCTATGGTCTTTGGGCATTCAACAAACTCGGCGATAGTTTTTTTACCCATTTTCTTGGCTATCTGGTGCATTGAACGCACCAATACCCGATCGGTTTCATCGTTGGCCAGATTTTGAATAAATTGCCCGTCAATTTTTACGTAATCGACAGGAAATTTTTTGAGGTAGTTGAATGAACTAAAGCCGGAACCAAAATCGTCCAGCGCAAAACGACAGCCTAATGCCCTAATCTGGTTGATCATCAGACTGGTTTGTTGAAAGTTATCTACCGCTGCGGTTTCGGTAATCTCAAACGTAATGCGTTCGGCGCTCACCCAGGTCATTTCAAGTTTTTGCTTAATAGTCGGTAACAAAGATTTATCTTGAAACGCAACACTTGAGAGATTAATGGTCAGAGAGATGTTGGCAAGATGATCCGGCAACGCCGCCAGATAATCGATCGCATGTTCAATTACCCATAAATCGATACCGTGTATTAAGCCCATTCTTTCAGCAGCGGGGATAAACTCTGTCGGCGTTATTATCGTGCCGTCTTCAGTTCTTAATCTTAATAAAGCCTCGTAATGAGATACATCACCGGTCATCAAATTAACAATCGGTTGAAACACTAGAAATAGGTGCTGATCCTGCAAAGCGTCGCGGATAATCGGCACCCAGAAAAAATCGCGATGTCTTTCTTTGACAACGGTATCTTGACTGCTGTATTCCCAAATCATGTTTCGGCCATTTGATTTGGCCATACAACAGGCTTGATGCGCCTGAGAGATTAACTCACCGGGATGCAAAATAACTTTTGCCGATTTTAATGAGCTTATGCCTATAGAAACGGTGATGCTGTAAGCCACCTTGCCCATCATGAAGCGGAAACTATCTAATGCACTGCGAATTTTCTCTCCCCACGCCAACGCAGTAGCCATGTCGGCATTTTCCAGATAAAGACAAAATTCATCAGAGCCGATTCTGGCAAGTAGCCCGGTACCATTTAACGTTTCTCTAATCAGGCAAATCACCTGCACCAGAAAACGATCCCCTACTTCAAATCCTTCTAATTCGTTGATTAAACTGAATCGATCGATGTCAATAAATAACAGCACACTCTCTTGCTTAAAGGTTTTGCCGCTGTTTCTATTTAAAGTCAGGCGAATATGCTGTTCCAGACTGTTTCTATTTAATAGCCCGGTCAGTTCATCATGAGCGACTAGATACTTTAGCTTGGCATCAAGCACTTTGCGTTCGGCCAGTTGCGTAAGTAATCGCTCCTGTTGTTTGCAACGTAACTGCTGTTCATTTTTAAGCAGCAACAAAAAGTTAACCGTCAAACCCAATTCAATGGCGGTATAGGTTTTTTTAGGTAATGAAAAATGATTAGCGCTTGGTATCTTGGCAACATCACTGTTAACTGAGTCATTTGTTAACAACAACAACGGAACAAATACCTCCTGCTGACTGCTTGAAAAAACCTGCCGCAACTCGCTTATTGAACAATCCGGCAAATCCTCACTAACAATTACCAAACCCAATACATCCGAGTTATCGTAATAATCCCTTACGATTCTATAAATTTCCTGGCCGTTCTTAGCTAATCGACAATGTTCAAAACCCAGCTCAAGCAACTGCTTAGAGATTTTTTCTGTTACACGCTCATCAGTCTCAGCGATGATAATAATTTTGCGTTTCAGTGACTCGCTCAACATGCTAAATACCAGAAAACAACAGTGACCAAGCTAACTTTATACAATTAGCTGGATAATCCATATTTCAGTTAGACGGGCCGACAAACAATGAAAAATGCCTGCAATTAAGAATTTCATCTATATTTATTTAAATATTTTTTTAATTGCCCGCGACGCAAGTATCACAGATACTTTTTGTGAATCTTGTCACAGAGTATATACAACATTGTTTAATTTACTATGATCAAAAACTTATCTGATCGACTAAGTATTAAAGATTTATTATCCGGCGATACGCAATTAACGTCCCCACCCAATATTTACTTTGAATTACAAAAGGTTATTGACGACGCAACGAAATCCTTAGCTGACGCGGGGGCCATTATTGAAAAAGACCCGTCTTTAACTATGCGCCTACTAAAAATGGTCAACAGTGCATTTTTCGGCTTACCCGGCCAAGTGACCACTATCAATCAGGCAATCACTCTTATCGGTTTTAAAGCGTTACAAAACTTGGCTTTAGCAACGGTAATTATCGATAAGTTTTCGTCAATGCCTGGTGGCTTGATTTCAATGCATGATTTTTGGGCTCAAAGCTTAAGGTGTGCATTGTTAAGCAAAGAACTATGTCACCACAAAAAAAATCAACTGAATCTTGATGCTATGTTTATTTGCGGTTTGCTGCACGAGATTGGTCAGCTGGTTTTTTATCGCCGAATTCCAGTACTGGCGCGTGAGGTTGGTTTATTAGTTAAAGCGATGGGCATAGATCAATCTATCGCTGAAACTAACATTATCGGTTTTGATCATTATCTGCTCGGCGCCGAGTTGGCAAGATTGTGGAATTTGCCGGAAATTATTGCTGTCACTATCGGCGAACATAACCACCCGAGCTATCCGGGTACTTTTGCCGAAGCGGCAACGATTGTAAGAACAGCCAGTCAAGTAGGTAAGTTAGATATTCAAGACGACCTGATAGACAACATCTCGGTCGACGATTTGAGCCGGATCATCGACCTGGTTGATGATCAATTCGATGCAATTTTTAAAACTTTCTATTCAAACTAATTCAACCGTCTTTGTAATTATTTACCACGAAGAGCACAGAGAGCACGAAGATTGTTGATATACGACTTTTTTAGCTTTCCATCAACACAACGCCTGTATTAACTGCAACATTCCGGCTTTTTTTCGTGCCCGTCCTTGCGCTCTATGTGCTGAATAAAGTTCATTGCCATTGAAGCCCACTCAATGGCTGCAAAGGTTTGTAACCATTGCCTATGGCTTTCCAGTCTATCGCTGAATAGACGCATAGATTTTCTTGGTAAGCGCTCTAACACCTCGCAAGGTTACTTTTTCATGATTTCCCTTAAGTTCAATAGCAAAGCTTGCGGCAAGAGTTTGAGTTTTTACGTTAATCAAATGCGCCATCAAATACGAAAACAAAAAACTGGGCTTGCTGTGCCGGCCGACAATAACCCAATCAGCACCAACCTGTGCGCCTAGTTTGCCGGCAAGATCATTAAAGTTAAACAAATAGCCTACGCCCGCATTGGCAGCTGTTTGATCGGCGGCATCAATATGAACGATTTCGAAATTGCCGTTTTGGCTTATCGCCTGTTCCAGCAAAGGCCTGATGGATGCGGTGCGTAGTTGTTCCTGCGGCGTGTTGGGCAGGGACGTAATATCGTTTAATTCAAAATTTAAAACAGCGATGCGTTGGACGGCATGTGTGGCGCTGCTTAACAGCATCATGATAAGTAGGACGATTAACTTTAATGACAGCCGGTTCATTGCGCTTTCCTCAAAAGGTGTTGATCAACTACGGCTGTATTTGATCTTTGTATAAATTAATAAAGTCCTGCAACCCTAGCGTGGCAATGACGTTCAAATCATCATCAAGAATTTCATAAAACGCACCCTCGCCACCTCGAATACTGAAAAAAACGATAACATCCACATCACCACCGCCTTCCCTGTGCGGCTCATCATTGGGCTGACTGGTCGTGTAACTGCCCACCACCCTGACTTCTTTGAGCCTGCCGTCAGCTTCATAAAGGCGATGCTCACCTTGGACCACAAAGATTTTGTTCAGCGCCTTATGCCTGTGCAGGACAATCTGCTGGTGTGCGGCAAATTTAAAAAGCACGTCAACGATCTTGTTTTTCTCATCAATATCGAGAATTGAATAATGTAAATGTTCAAAGCCGTCCAGGGTTTGCCAGTTAATATTAGCGTCGTCAAAAAGATAGTTAGCCATTTGTTTTCCTTATAATTTTTAATGTCAGGTTTTGAAAAATATCAATTTTCAGGCAATAAGATCGACCCGAAACAGGAGGCAACAGCTTATGAAATAAATGGTGGACTGTAAGCCGATATTTGCCCGCAAACCACGGGCAAATTACCCGCGATTAAGCAAGCGGCTTTTCAGCATGTGTTCCGCCTCTTAAAATGCTGTCACCGCCGGATGATCCGGCCCCGTATCCGGCCAGGTAGGCTCACCATGAAACTAGAGTTCCATTTACTGTCTCGCATTGCTGTTGTTGCACTGTTGTGTCTGCTGACGACCGCAGCCTATGTGCTTTACAGCAGTAACCAGCAAGCCAGACAGGCGACGCAAATCACCGCCCATTCATTGGGCAAGCAACTGGAGTTGCAGCTTCTACGCATTCATGCCGGATTTGGCCAAGCCAATCTGTTTCCGGATTTCGAGTTATGGAAACAAACCAGCAACGTGGCAGGTATGTGCATTAGCTTTATCCAGACAGACGGAGCAACAACACGCAGTTTGTGCAATGGCTCAAGACTCACCTACCGTAACTGGCCGGATATTTTCGAAAATTTGTACCGCCAGCTGTTTAGTTCCGGTTTTGAAACAACACAACCGATTGTATTTGATGGCCGGGATTATGGATCACTGACAGTTACAGCCAGCGCTGACATGGAAATAGCCCAAGCTTGGGACAATATCCGCGGCTTGCTTGGGCTTTCGGCGATGACTATTTTGGCGGTTTGCTCGCTGGTTTATCTAAGTATCCGCCGCGCGTTGCGACCGGCCCGAATTATCGTCAACGGCTTGGCGCGAATGGAAAAAGGCAATTTAGATTACCGTTTGCCCCGGTTTAAATTGTTCGAATGGCAGCGCATTGCAGTAGCGATCAATCAACTGGCGGACAGTCAGCAACAGCTTCTTGACGGCCGCCAAAAACTGGCCGTCAAGCTGATCAATCTTCAAGAGGAAGAACGCCGTTATCTCTCCCGCGAACTGCATGACGAATTCGGTCAATGTCTGGCAGCCATCAGTGCCGTCGCTGCATCCATCGCCCATACCGCGGAACAGCAGTGCCCGAGCCTGGTTGATGAAGCCGACCATATCAGCCGGATTACCCGGCATATGCTGGACAACGTGCGCGGCTTGCTGGGGCGCTTGCGACCTGCCGAACTGGACGAGTTGGGGTTAGCTGCCAGTCTCAAGAGCCTGATCGAGGGATGGAATGCGCGCAGCACCCGCAAAACGCGTCACCAGCTGAGCATCACCGGCGATTGCACATCGCTGCCGGAGCCGTTAGCAGTCACGCTATTCCGGATTGTTCAGGAATGCCTGACCAATATCGCCAAACATTCAGAAGCGGCTAACGCAAGCGTGGCACTGGAAATTACTGAAGATGCGATTACCTTAACCGTTAAAGACAACGGCATCGCCAACGAGTTACCACCGGTTGAAGCGTCCGGCATCGGCTTGCTGGGTATTCGCGAACGCGTTATTGAGTTGCATGGGCG
>JAQTQN010000093.1 GCA_028712225.1 Methylobacter sp. | reverse complement strand
TTATTTGAAGCTGTTGATAATAACGAGCTTGATGTCAACTTTGCTTTTTTGCCTATTGAACTGATGACTATTGCGGTTAACGATGTTGTTACTGCCGAGCAAAATTGGCTAATAGCCAGAAAAAAATTAGCCGCTGCAAACACACGATTAGTGCTATTTATTGCTAACCAATATAAAGGTGGCTTTCTTGACTTTGACGACCTGGTACAAGAAGGGCAAACCGGATTATTAAAAGCGGTCGACCGATACAACCACGAACTAGGCTTTCAATTTTCGACTTATGCAGGCTACTGGATCAGACAAGCTATTTCTCGAGCACTCACTCGATCTGAGCGCGTTGTACGTCTTCCATTCGGGCAAATGGCCAACATCAATAAAGTTTACCGGGCTAAAGACGAGCTGCTAACAAAAACCGGCAGAGAACCTAACCGTGCAGAACTGGCCGAATACACGGATCTTTCGTTGGATGAAATAAACAACATCTTATCTATTTCACAAACAGCGATGTCCTTTGACGGTGAATCTGACGACGAAGAACAATCCTTTGGCCCCGCAGATTTTTTAGAACAACAAGTATTTACGCCTGCATTTGGCACCATCGCTGAAAAAGAACTGGAACACATTCTTAATGGTGCCATTGAAACCTTAGATACCCGTGAAGCAAAAGTCATTCGCAGTCACTTTGGTGTTAACTGTGATTGTGAAATGACACTACAAGAAATTGGTAACGAATTGCATTTGACCAGAGAACGGGTCAGGCAAATTCAGGTAGCGGCGCTCAATAAAATCAGACGCAGTTTTGGTGAGCAATTATTGAGTTTTTTATGACAAATGGTTGTGTAGACAAAACCATACTCGCCTATAGTTTGGGGCTTGTATGTTAATTAATAATTGGATTCCGATAAGCGTTCAGGAGATAAAACCATGAAAAAATACTTTTTTAATACGCTGCTGCTGGGAGTAGTCCTTATTGGTGGCTACCTTATATATGAGCGAGTCAACAGCACTCCGCCCATGCAGGAATCGCTGGCTTATTCGGATTTTATCGACAAGGTTAAACACGGCCAAGTTGATCGGGTGGAAATATCCGGCCAATTAATAAAAGTCCGCACTTCTGATGGGCAAAATCTTGAAACATTCAACCCAGGCGACCCGCACATTATTGATGACTTGTTGACCAATAATGTGCAAATCAGAACCCTGCCTCCAGAACAAGAAACATTTTTAATGCGGGCATTCATGTCATGGTTTCCGATGATTGTGTTGATCGGCGTATGGATTTTCTTCATGCGCAAAATGCAGCCTGGTGGCGGTGGCAACAACTTTGGTAAAAGCAAAGCCAAAATGCTTGAAGAAGACAAGCTGACCGTTAAATTTGCTGATGTGGCCGGCTGTGAAGAAGCCAAAGAAGAAGTCACTGAATTAGTCGACTTTTTAAGAGCGCCGCAAAAATTCCAACAGTTGGGCGGCAAAATCCCTCAAGGCATACTCATGGTCGGCCCTCCAGGAACAGGTAAAACCCTGCTTGCAAGAGCTATAGCCGGTGAAGCAGGTGTTAAGTTTTTCACCATCTCCGGTTCAGACTTCGTCGAAATGTTTGTTGGTGTCGGCGCATCGAGAGTCCGGGATATGTTTGCACAAGCCAAAGAACATGCCCCATGCATAATATTTATCGACGAAATCGATGCGGTCGGTCGGCAACGCGGCGGTGCCGGAGTTGGCGGCGGTAATGATGAACGCGAACAAACGCTTAACCAGTTACTGGTTGAAATGGATGGTTTTAACGGTAACGAAGGGGTGATTGTTATCGCCGCTACCAACCGCGCCGATGTTCTTGACAAAGCCTTGTTAAGACCGGGACGTTTCGACAGGCAAGTAACTGTTGGCCTGCCCGATGTGCGTGGTCGAGAGCAAATTCTTAATGTGCATCTTAAGAAAGTTCCTTTGGCACCCGATGTTGAAGCCAAATACATTGCCAGAGGCACACCAGGATTTTCAGGTGCTGAATTAGCCAATGTAGTCAACGAAGCAGCACTGTTCGCTGCCCGTTCTAACAAAAACGAAGTCACCATGAATGACTTGGAAAAAGCCAAGGATAAAATCCTGATGGGCGCAGAAAAGCGAACCATGGTAATGACCGAAGAAGACAAATTGCTGACCGCCTACCACGAAGCCGGTCATTGCATAGTTGGGCAATTGTCTCCTGATCATGATGCTGTTTACAAAGTAAGCATAATGCCCAGAGGCAGGGCATTGGGAATTACCATGTTTCTTCCTGAACAAGACCAATACAGCGCCAGCAAACGCAAACTGGAAAGCCAGATTGCCAGCCTGTTTGGGGGACGGATTGCCGAGTTGATGATTTACGGTGGCGATCGCGTCACTACCGGGGCATCTAACGACATCGAGCGCGCTACTGAGCTGGCTCGCAACATGGTCACTCGCTGGGGCTTCTCTGACAAACTGGGTCCGCTGGTGTATGGCGAAGAACACGGCCAGCCATTCATGGGCTACCCAGGTTCACAAGGCGCGACCGTATCAAGCAATGTCGCCCATCAGATAGATGATGAAATACGTGCAGTGATAGATAAAAACTATCAACGTGCTGAAACCATTTTGCAAGAACACATTGATATTCTTCATAAAATGGCTGATGCATTGATGAGATGGGAAACCATCGATAAAGATCAAATAAGTGACCTTATGTCAGGTAGAGAGCCCAGAGCTCCTAAGGATGATACGGTTACAAAAGACAGTAACGCGGCTGGACCGACCCAACCAAGTAATAGCATGCAGCCCAAGGTTGATAAAAAAGCAATCAATTCCAACGTGAATAGGCCTGCTGGACAAGTTTGAGGTGCGCTCACTTCACTCCATGGGGGGATCTGATCCTCCCTTTTTTTATGCCTTTTAAACTATTTGTTAGCGGATTGTAGTGGTCTAATAAAAACGAACACATCAACAAAGCGGGGGTTAACTTGCACGAGCCCGATCGTCTTTTTATAACGTGCTGAGCACCCTCGCCGTGTCACGGATACCACTCCCATTAATAGCCATGTCTACCAATTGTGCCTTGATACCCGGTTCATAGGCACGGTAGCGGTATTCCAGTATGAAGCTTTTGGTGGCGCAGTCGGGGCAGATAATTTCTTGATAGTGTGTCATCGCGGGGAACATACATGACATTTCAGATTTCACCCACTACCAGTTATCGATACGCTCCATTTTTTATGTCCGTATATTCGGAGTTGCTGTTGCGCCGCTTAAAGAATGCCGAATAGATCAACGCCTTGATAAACCCGCACAATGCTTCAATAACTTTTTGGCTGGCTCGTTCTTAGGTTCGATTTGCAACAGCGCTTTTAAATCCTCCCTGCCAAGAAGGGTATCCCAATCCATACAATAGGAATACGCACGCTGATAAAGTACAGATGTATTTTGCGGCTCCTGCTTTAACACGAATGAAAAATCCTGTACTGCTTCGTGATAATTTTTTGCTTCCAGATATAACGAGCCGCGTTTAAGTCTGGCGTCGAAAGAATTTGGCCAGATGTTGATAACTTCAGAAAAATGCTCAATAGCTTTCGGTTTGTTACCTAATGCCGCGTATATTTGCCCAAGGTTGTAATGCGCTTCCGGTTCAGAGTAACCAGAAAACTTTGCCGCCGCCGCAGCTGTACCGCCCTTTTTCATATCTTCAGCAAGTTGTTTATTGGCTTCAGCGCTGTACGTAATCAATTTTTCATAGGCGTCTTTCGCCTGTTCCAAGTTATTTTGAAAATAGTACACCTGTCCGGCATATGACATTACTCTTAACCAATAGATCGGAATCCGGCCATCAGCTTGGCTACCATCGATTCTTTGCTTCAGATAATTACTGGCTTCTTTCACGTAGCCTGCAAGTGCAATTACCTTGGCTTTGTAATAAGTAATTAAGCCATAGTTGAGCCCTTTATCATCAAACTCGTTAGCCTTTTTCACAAAAGTTAATGCTTGGTCAGTTTTACCTATACCGGAAGCGGCAACCGCATGAATCAGCAACACTTGGGGCATAAATTGTTTGCCAAGATAATCGCGGTACTCAGTAAATAAGGACGAATCAAGCACTGACGAGGTTAATCGATAGGCACCGGCATAGTCTTTTTTGTAAATATACAAATTAGCTAACGTTAACACTTTGAATAAATTATAGGGCTTGGTTTTTTCTATCTCTGAATTAACAAACTTATCCGCTTTTTCAGCAGCCCCGACCTGGATAAACAGGTATTCCGCCGAAAGGTAATCGGCATAATCTTTGAGTATGGCCTCTTGTTGCGGCGTGAATTTTTTATCAGCAACGCTGTTTTGGGGTTGCACTTGTGGAGATACAGCCGACGCAGTTGATTCCCTGTTTACCGGGGATTGCGCACATCCAGCTAACAAACATAAGACACAACATAAAAGTAATGGTTTGTTATTCATTTTTGTATTACCTGTTCCTAGGAATAAAGCCGCCAAACTTTTCCGCTGGCGGCGCCAATTCAGCAGATAGATTTTGAGATTTTGGGGATTGTTTGGTTTTTTCCGTGCTAACCGGATGGGTTTTAATGATTGCAGGCGTTTGTTTACGTTGTGCGGGTAATTGTTTGGGTTTGCTATTTGTTTGTAAGACTGCCGACTGCTGTTTGAGTTGTGCTTGGGCTTCTAACAATTTCAATTTGGCATCAGCACTGCCTTGATCGGAGGATTTCTGTAGCCATTCAACGGCCTTTGCCAGGCTTTTGGGTGTACCTATGCCATCTTTATAGAATATTCCTAAAAGCAGCTGGCCTATTTTATCCCCCTGAAAAGCGGCACGCTGCGCCAACCCAAATGCTCTAGGTAAATCTTGACCAATATCTATACCGCTAAATAAAATGCTGGCGAGTACCGCTTGGGCCGGTGCATAGTCTTGATCTACGGCTTTTTGCAAAATCTCCGCAGCTTTAGCAACGTCCTTAGTTGTGCCCAATCCATGTAAATGACAATAACCAAGATTATATAGCCCCAAGATATTGCCTTGATTAGCTGATTTCTGATACCAGCTAAAAGCCTTATCCATATCTACAGGCACGTTTCGTCCCTTTTGATACATGACTCCTAAATTATATTGGGCTTGAGCATCGCCTAGCTCAGCAGCTTTTTGATACCACCTGAAGGCTTTCGCTATTTTTTCCGGAGTACCTTCTTCGTAGTACCGCTCTGCTAACCTTGTTTGTGCATCGATATAATCTTGGGCTGCGGCTTTTTCGAGCCATTCCACCCCTTTAGCTTCATTTTTTTTCACCCCGAGCCCGTTGAAGAACATGTGTGCCAAATAATCTTGCCCCATCACATTGCCCTGCTCAGCGGCTTTTTGTGTCCACTCTAATCCGATAGTAATATCTTGGGTTACACCTTTACCTAAGACATACATTGCGCCAAGATAAGCCTGAACACTGGCATCACCAGCTTCAGCAGCTTCTTGCAACTGCTTCAGCATGGTTTTATCTATTGCTGTTAGTTTATCGACGGGCTTGCTAATAAAAGTGTGTACAAGGTCGATTTTGCTGGATTTAGAGTGCCCGCTCTCATTATTAGTAGAGACAGCAACTACCTTAGTTTTATCTCCCATGATGGAATATTGAGCTTGCTGCTCAGTTTGCCAAAGTACATAACCAGCACCGCAAACCAACGCTATTGCCAACACCAAGGTGCGGGGCCGCTGGTACAGTGGCATTAAGTTAGCAAGTTTGGTGGAATTAAATGCTTGCCGAGTTTGCTTAGGTTCAGCCGTGCTGTCGGTTAAACAAAAAGTAAGTGCATGTATAAATTCTTTGGCATTAGCAAAGCGTTTCTCTGGTTTTTTTTCCAGCGCTCTTAACACCTGTTTTTCTAATGTCAGCGGAATAGATCTATCTACATGCCTCAAACGGGTGGGTTTATCTTCGATAATCGCCTTTATCAAGGCGTACTGGGTGTTACCTCTAAATGGCAATTTGCCGGTTAACATTTCATATAACAACATGCCGACAGCATAAATATCCGAGCGCGCGTCCACCTCTTTACCTTGGTGCTGCTCAGGAGACATATATTCCGGTGTACCGATGGTATGTTGAGTACGGGTAAGACGGGCCGTTTGTAAAATTCTGGCGATGCCAAAATCGAGCAACTTGAGGGTGTTTTGGCCGTTAACAATAATATTGGCCGGTTTTATATCGCGGTGAATAACATTCGATTGATGCGCATGCGCCAAACCTTCCAGCGCCTGGATTGCATACTGCACAGCATCCCGCCAAGACAGTCGGCCATGTTGTTGAATAATGCTGTCCAGGGTTTCACCCGACACAAACTCCATCGCCATGTAGTATTGCTCATCCACACGGCCAAAATTATAAACCGTGGCAATATGGCTATGATTTAAACGCCCCAGCGCAATCGCTTCCGACCGAAAGCGCTCGACAATATCATCTCTACTGCTTAACTCCGGGCGCAGCATTTTGATGGCCACTTCCCGTTCCAGCATGGTGTCGATGCCTTTATAAACTTCGCCCATGCCGCCTTCGCCTATTTTTTCAACGATTTTATAGTTATCGATACGTTCCATTTTTTATACCCGTGTGATCGGAGTTTTGTTAGCTGCAGTTTGTTGCAGCACTTTTATAACCATTGCGGAAATGTTGTCGTGCCCGCCACGAGAATTTGCCAGCTGTATCAGCAGCTCACAGGCTTGCTGGGCGGTATGCTCGACCACCGCTTGCTGCATTTCTGTGGAGTTGACCAGGTCATGCAAGCCATCGGAACACAGCAAAAAACAATCGCCGATTTTGATAGGTAGCGGCTTATTGGAACTATCCACGTCAACATTAGGATAGGTGCCAATCGCTCGAGTAATGACGTTTTTGTCGGGATGGCTAGCGGCCGCCTCGGCAGTGATTAAGCCTTGCTTCAACATTTCGGCGACGACAGTATGATCCTTGGATAACTGGCGACACTCCCCTGCCCTGACCAAATACAAGCGACTGTCGCCGACGAAAGCGTAGCAAGCCGCGCCCTGAGCAATCGCTAAACTCACCAGCGTCGTCCCCATGCCTTGCAGTGCAGCAGAACCTTGCGCTTGGTTATAAATAGCGCTATTAACCCTATTGAAATAGCGTTTTAATTCCTTAGCGCTAAGCACATGTTGCTCACCATTACCGTAGTATTGCAAAATCAGCTCCACCGCCAACCGGCTCGCCACTTCGCCGCCCTGATGACCGCCCATGCCGTCAGCCACAATAGCCAGTACAGTGTTGTTATCAGCAGATTTGCTATAACCGACCTGATCCTGATTACTATCGCGCTGCCTGCCCATATCTGAGAGCGCGCCAATCTCCAGGCAATACTCCTCAAGCGCTTGTTGGACAAATACACTTTGCACAAGCTTCTGCCAAAAATATGTCATCAGCCGGCCTATTTAATTGCCGTAATGTCCATCAACTCGCGACCATATTTGATAGGTACCGCAAAACTGATTTGGATACCCGATTGGTCAGACAACCCGTAAGTAAATAAGCCTATTACCTGGCCTTTATCGTTAAACACCGGGCCGCCGCTGTTACCGCTGCCGGTCGCATTAACGGTTAATTGGTAGACATTGCCCATGCTGCTGAACAGCTCACTGACTGATGACGAATCCGCTTTGTCGGCGGCGTTAAGCACTTTGCCGATATTGCCGGTAGTGACCGTTAGCGCCGGTACACTGCGTATTTCCCCGTCGCCACCGGGATCCTGCGCTTTCATTTTTGCGACTATTTCAGGTGAAATGCCGGGGTAACCCATAACGGTAATGCTGTCGCCGGGAGACACCGCCGCATTGGCATTGAGCTGAACCGGCTGCAACGTTTGCGGCAAATCGATTTTAATCATCGCGACATCAGCCACATCAGAGACTCTTACTAAATGTGCGGGGATTCTTAGGCCGGTATTGGGGAATGTGACTTCAAGGTAATCATTACGCCCCTCAACAATTTTGCCATACAAGGGTTTTTGGCCGAGCATTTTGGTTTTTGAAGGAATCCATTGATTCAACGAAGTTAGATAGGCGCTGTTGGATTTCTCATCGAAAACTTTGTATTCCGGCCTGGAACAAACCGCATCGTTACAATCCACCAAAATACCGGGTAGTTTAAAATTACGGCTTTGCGCATGCCAGTTGGCCGCAACATGCCGGTTAGTCAGAATAAAACCATTTTCATGAGCGACAAAACCCGAGCCTCTATGCGAGCTACCGATAGCAATGCCGTTGCTTGCATCAATATCCAGAAAAGGCTCAACCACGCCATTATGCTGAATATACCAAGGCATTTTTGGCGTAATGCATTTGCCTTGTTTTACAAAACATTCGTTGCGTTGAAACACCTGCTTACCGGTAGCGGTATGTATTAATTTCCAGCTGGCTTCAATCAACACGCTGCTATTGCCGTATTGTTTGAAAATATCCGCCGCAGATAAGACTGGATTTTCTATATTCTGCGGCGGCGGTAATGGCTCAGATTGAGCAATTACCGGTGGGGCTGGTTGGGTTTCGATACTGTTTTGATAGCCGAAATAAGCCAGTATCAAAAACACAGCACCCAAAACGCCTGCACCCATATTGATAACTTTCTTGCGTGTCGCACTTTCAGACGCAGTGATCATGGCTTCTACGGTATCTTTTGAAGGCGCCGCATGAATAACGCGCGTTGCCGGTGCATTATTTTCTACAAGCCGGGTTTCCTTTAGTTTTAGCGGTTTAGGATCCAGGTCGAAGATAAATTGCGGCCCACCTTTACCCAATTGGACTTTATCGCCAACGCTAAGTTCGGTAGTTGAGGAGATTTTACTGTTATTGACAAAGGTGCCATTGCGACTGCCTAAGTCAGTTAATAAAAACTGTTTGCCGTCTTTAACGTCTATTTTGCAATGGATTCTACTGACCAAGTCATCTTGTTCCGGATCAAAAATCACCTGGCAAACATCATCACGCCCAAAATTTATTTCGGTATCAGACACCGCTATTACTTCTGTTTGATTAGCTTTTGAACCTAACTGGTGGTTTAGTATTATTTTTTGCATGGCTAAAGTGTTGTTGGTTGAATAGAAAGGTATTAATAACTCAAGGTTTTCTAAAATATCGCTTAACTGGCTGACCGCAATAACATCGACGCCTGTTTCAGCCAACCTGGAAATTACCGGGAGATTGTTAACCGGCCGCGGCATGCCATCGACGTCTATATAGTTATTCGAGATAAAAAATAGGCCGTTTTTATCTCCCAGCTTGCCGGATTGTTTTTGCTCTAAAACAAATTGCAGTTTTTCAGGTATTTTAGCGACAGCCTCAATCGTAATGTTATTGCCTACCCCGCCCAACGCAGCGGAAGCAATAATGTCTAGCTCACTAACTCTATCGCGCAACAACAGTGCTAATGCCAGCCCAAGTTCAGCGCTAGTACCTTCGCATTTTCCCGAGCAATACAGACGTTGGTTATTTAACCAGTTAACGTCCCGGCCTTGCTCGGCCAGCAGCCTACGGACCGAGTCAATGGCTCTAAATCCGGTCGCAGACAGACCAAGCTCTTGTAAAGGAAACGTGATCAAAGATCGTTGTTTATCAAGTGCCGATTTATCCTGCTCCGATAAGGGGCCGGCAGGCATGCTATAGGCTGTCAGCAACATGTTGTGCCGACTTTCTTCAGCAATGGTAGGAATTAATATGAATTGAGTCATCAGTTGTTGTTATTGTTATTTCTGAAAAGACATTAAATGCCGATAATGGCGCTAATATTCGGGCTTAATAAAAGTTACCGGCATTTCTTGTTGCTATCTGTATGCCAAGGAAAATTAAAAGACATTTCTTCTTGAATATGCCGAAAACGCAGCAAACATTTTCAACAACAGTTAATCTTAGTAGTCCGATTATACCGCCTGACAAACTGCGTAATAAACCCAACATCGAATCCTCCTAAAATAAAAATGGCTCGCTAGTCACGTTCAGCATCGGCTGTTCTTGGACAAATGTTTGCCTGCCTGGGCATTGAGGGTAACTGCTCGCAATTAATGATTCGAGATAGAAAATGATGTTGAAGCGGGATGCTGCTGATATTTGGTGCTTTACCCGAGAAGCCTTTGTGGATTAGTTATCTTTGCCATGTATTTTCACAACGCTTGCAATAGTATGCGGCCTTAGAATTGTCCGGCCTTGAACTAAAAACA
>JAQTQN010000320.1 GCA_028712225.1 Methylobacter sp. | reverse complement strand
TATTGGGCATTGGGGTTGATTACGGGCTGTTCTTTTTCATGGCTGGCGACCGGCGCGCCAGCACATCGCTGGGCGTGACACTGTCGGCATTGACGACCTTGCTGGCGTTTGGCCTATTGGCGACCAGTTCCACGGAGATCGTGCATGCCTTTGGTTTTACGTTAACTGCAGGTATCGTCACGGCTTTGTTGTGTGCGCCGTTGGTAGGCTTTAGAGGACAAAAAAATGACAAGTAGCAATAAACGCAAAATCATCATTATCGGCGCAGGGCCTTCCGGCAGCATCGCCGGTGCCCTGCTGCAAAACCAGGGTTTTGACGTAACCATCCTGGAAAGACAGCTGTTTCCGCGCTTTAGTATCGGTGAAAGTTTATTGCCGCAATGCATGGAATTTATCAAGCAGGCCGGAATGCTGGATGCCGTTATCGACGCCGGATTTCAGTTTAAAAACGGCGCGTCTTTTGTGTATCAGGACCGGCAGACCGAATTTAATTTTGAAGACAAATTCAGCCCCGGCATGGGTACGACCTTTCAGGTGCAACGCGGCCGCTTTGATAAAGTACTGGCGGATGAAGCCGCGCGCATGGGTGTAGACATACAGTGGCAAGTTGAGGTGATCGCCGTTGATTTTACGGCTAACAAACCGCAACTCACCGTCCGCAATCGACAAGGCGAAGTCACCACCGTCAGCGCCGATTTTGTCTTGGACGCCAGCGGCTTCGGGCGCATTTTGCCCAAGCTTTTGGAGTTGGAGTCGCCGTCCGGATTTCCGGTCAGGCAGGCCATCTTCGGGCATATTGAAGACCGCATTACCGACAACCAGTTTGATAGAAACAAAATCCGTATCACCGTGCATCCTGAACATAAAGATGTTTGGTATTGGCTGATTCCGTTCAGCAACGGTCGCAGCAGCATCGGCGTGGTGGCCGAACCGACGTTTTTTAACGGCCGGGACGATTACAACCAAGCGCTGCAGGACATCATCAACCAGGATACCAGCTTAACCAGCTTGCTTGAAAACGCCGTATTCGATGAGCAAATCAACACCATCGTCGGTTATTCCGCCAATGTCAAAAGCCTGGTTGGCAACGGTTATGCTTTATTAGGCAATGCCGGTGAATTCTTGGATCCGGTATTTTCATCCGGGGTAACCATTGCGATGAAATCAGCCACATTGGCGGCAGATGCATTGGTCAGGCAATTTAATAACAATGAAGTGGTGGATTGGCAACAAGACTATGCAGCCCCATTGCAACGCGGTGTTAGCGCCTTCCGGGTGTTTGTCGATGCCTGGTACGACGGCCGCTTTCAGGATGTTATTTTTCATCCCAAACAACAACCCGACATTAAAGCCATGATCAGTTCAATTCTGGCAGGCTATGCCTGGGATGAAAATAATCCCTATGTTAAAAACGCCCGCCCCCGCTTGGATACTCTCGCTGAAATATGTCGCCAAGATTATTAACCAGCGCCTTATGTTTGAGCTTAACCGCTTGTGTACTAATGCCGCAGGAACAAGTTGCCGACAAGCCGGTAGTAATGCCGATGGCCCAGCCTGTAGGGCCAGCCCGGCGCGTCGTGCAGCAACTCACCGCCGTATGGGCTGACCGGCAGGAATCCCTACTGGCGGTTCTGGAATTGGATGCCCAGCATATCGCGATGTCCGGGCTCAGTAATGACGGCTTGAGTTTGTTCAATTTGACTTACGACGGCAAAACCATCGTGGCGGATAAAAGCCCGTTACTGCCTGCATCGCTCAATCCTGAATTCTTCATTACCGATTTTCAGTTGGTTTATTGGCCGCTTGCCGAGCTGCAAAAAATTCTCCCTGCCCAATGGCGATTGGAAACCGCTGGAAACAAACGCAGTTTATATCTCGACGATAAAATACAAGTGGAAGTCGATTATTTAACGCCCGATCCCGTGTGGCCTAAAGAGGTTGATCTGGTTAACTTTCAGTACCACTACCGGCTACATATTAAAACGATAAGTTATGACCCTGTACCTTAATGACGTAGGCCTGCTGTGTGCGGCCGGTAATAGCAAAACTGAAGTGTTGGCACGATTACTAGCTGGTGATCGCTCGGGATTGGTGCCCTGCGATGAGTTTGGACAGATACAGTGGGTTGGCCGGGTTGCGGCTGAGCTGCCGGAAATCAATTCATCCCCCCCCTTTGAAAAAGGGGGGCTAGGGGGAATTTATAATTGCCGCAACAATCGCCTGCTGCTGGCGGCATTAAGCCAGATTCAACCAACGGTGACGAACATAATCGCCAAGTTTGGTGCTGACCGAATTGGCGTTGTGCTAGGCACCAGCACTTCCGGTGTGCGCAACACCGAGTTGGCATTGGCGCATTTAACCGCGCATAGCGCATTGCCGGAGCAATATCATTACAAGCAGCAGCAAATGGGCGCAGGCGCTGATTTTTTGGCCGATGTTTTGGGCGTTCAAGGTCCGGCTTACACGATCTCGACGGCGTGCTCTTCCAGCGGCAAGGCGTTTGCTTCGGCGCGGCGTTTAATCCGGTTGGGGTTATGCGATGCAGTGATCGTGGGCGGTGCCGACAGTTTATGCGGGTTAACCACCAATGGTTTTGCCGCGTTAGAATCTATCAGCACCGGCTTGTGCAAGC
>JAQTQN010000319.1 GCA_028712225.1 Methylobacter sp. | reverse complement strand
TATTTTACGAAGCGTCTGATAGTGATGTTCTCACCTAACTTAGCAATCAAACCACGACGAGTCTCATCAATTGTCGAGCCATTAGCCAATGGAAGTGCCAATAATTGCTCCTCTGTTTCAACATCAGCCGTTAACAAGATAGCCGCAACATCGTTAACAAACTTAACAAAGTCATCAGCTTTAGCAACAAAATCAGTTTCACTGTTGATGTCAACGATCGCAGCAACTTTGCCGTCATCACTGACTTTGACACCAATAATACCTTCAGCGGCAATACGATCGGACTTTTTATCAGCTTTAGCCAAACCGGATTTGCGCATATTTTCAATAGCTAATTCCATATCGCCATTAGCTTCTACCAATGCTTTTTTGCACTCCATCATGCCAGACCCCGTTCTTTCCCTGAGTTCTTTAACCTGTGTTGCACTAATTGTATTACTCATTCTTTAATTTCTCTTGTTGTTGATCATTATAAAAACGCCCCCATAAGGAGGCGTTTTATTAATTTCGCAGCTTTTCACTTACAGGACACTGCCTGCACGCGTAAGGCAATTTTTATTCCGCTGCAGCTTCTTCGACAAAGTCATCAGCTTTAGCAGACAAGCCTAATACGGCTGTCTTAGCATCAAGCACTGCCGAAGCAACGCTTTCGCAATACAACTTAACTGCCCGAATTGAATCATCATTACCAGGAATCAGATAATCCACACCTTCAGGTGAGTTATTGGAATCAACGATACCAACAACAGGAATGCCTAATTTCTTAGCTTCGCTGATAGCATTTTTTTCATAACCGACATCCAACACGAAAATCACATCAGGAATGCCTTTCATGTCTTTGATACCACCAAGGCTACGCTCCAGCTTTTCAAGCTCACGTTCCATGCCCAATGCTTCTTTTTTACCAAATCTGTGATAAAGCGTGCCGTCAGCTTTCAATGCTTCAAGCTCTTTCAAGCGTGCAATTGATTTTTTAATTGTTTTAAAGTTGGTCAACATACCGCCCAACCAACGATGATTAACGTAAGGTTGTCCAGAACGTTTAGCTTCTTCGGCAACTACTTTACGAGCTGCTTTTTTAGTCCCAACAAACAAAACCGTACCCTTGTTTGCTGCTACTTGACCCAGATAATTCATAGCGTCATTAAACATTGGAAGCGTTTTTTCCAAATCTACGATATGGATTTTGTTACGAGCTCCGAACAGGTATGGTGCCATTTTCGGATTCCAATAACGAGTTTGATGTCCAAAGTGAACACCCGCTTCAAGCATTTGACGCATGGATACTGCTGCCATTTATTTCTCCTAAGATTAAAAATCGAAACATTTCGTTTCGAGTGGGTTACGCCTCCACTTATCCCGATTGGAAACCGACAACAACCAAGTTGCGCCAGCACCCTTCCAAACGTGACGATTAAGTGTGAGTATTGTTACAAAAAATGAACTTATCTTTATACCACAATCGCCTTTTTACAACAACCGAATCTCTGTTAGAATCGAAGCCACTAACAACATAACTAAACAATAATTTGCCCGTTTATTGCTTTGCTAAACGCAATTGACAGTCGAATATTCAAAGGAAAAAACATTGCATTCATGAGCATTATCATCAAAAGCAGCACTGAAATTGAAAAAATGCGCGTTGCCGGAAGATTGGCCGCTGAAGTTTTGGAAATGATAGAACCCTACGTAATCCCCGGCGTAAGCACCGATGAACTCGACCAAATCTGTCACGACTACATTGTCAATGTGCAAAAAGCCATCCCTGCCCCACTTAACTATCACGGCTTTCCAAAATCGATTTGCACCTCAATAAATCAACAGGTTTGCCACGGTATTCCCAGCGACAAAAAACTTAAATCCGGCGATATCGTTAATGTCGACATTACAGTAATCAAAGACGACTATCACGGCGACACCAGTAAAATGTTTTGCGTAGGCGAAGTTAACGCTCACGCCAAACGCCTAGTCGAAATCACTCGAGAATCGATGTGGCTCGGCATTCAGCAAGTTAAAGCCGGTGCAACACTCGGTGATATTGGCAATGCCATTCAAAAACATGCCGAAAGCAATCGCTATTCTGTAGTCAGGGAATTTTGCGGCCATGGCATAGGCAAAAAATTTCATGAAGAACCACAAGTTTTACACTATGGCAAACCTGGCGAAGGCGAAGTATTAAAAAGCGGCATGATTTTAACCATTGAACCCATGATCAATTTAGGCAAACGTCACATTAAAGTGCTTGGTGATGGCTGGACTGTTATTACCAAAGACCGAAGCCTATCTGCACAGTGGGAACACACTATTCTGGTCACCGACCAAGGCTATGAAGTTTTAACTTTACGCAGCGAAGAGATGTGACTACTTTGAAACAACTCATCCATGCATCGTTGTTTACAGCACAAGACAGCTTGCAGCAAATCAAGCAATTGCTAAAACAAAAAGATACCGAACTTAGAGAAAAATTCGATCCTCAAAGCTCGGTCTCAGGCCTAATCAAAGAAAAATCAGACTTTATAGACCTCATTTTAACTGGCTGCTGGCAGCATTTTTTGGGCGTACACGCGCACCATCTTTGCCTATTAGCCGTGGGAGGTTATGGCAGAAGAGAACTATTTCCTTATTCAGATATTG
>JAQTQN010000318.1 GCA_028712225.1 Methylobacter sp. | reverse complement strand
ATTAACTGCGAGCATTGGCTCAGCCGTATATCGTAACGACGGGCAAGATTGCAGCGATTTGATTAAGCAAGCCGATACCGCTATGTATTTGGCTAAAGCGCACAGTGTGCCAATCCAGTCCTTTGAAGCGGCTATGCAAATGTAACTTGCACTTACCTTAATTGCTCGTAACTATTCTGCGTTGTTTAGCTTTGAAGAGTTTAAGTAACTGATGTTACGCAAACCAAATGAAATGACCTTTATCGATATTCAATGATCGCTGGTGTCGCTATCGCGACAGTTTATTTTAATGTCGGTTCTCGCACCGACAGGCGAGCTACTTTCTTTTGCTTCGCCTCGGCAACTGCTCCCTGCGTTGCCCTACCTCCTGCATCCCTGCAGTCGAAAAGAAAGTAGCCAAAGAAAAGGCGACCCGGATTCCGCCTTAATCCTGCGCTTCTCACTTTTGGCGAGGGTTTTCGAAGGGCCATCCCTAGCCCTGCGAAAACGAGCGGCATCCATGCCGCTCCCCTTGCGGGCCTATTTCACCAAAAGCTGCGATGCTCGGGGCGGAATAACGGGAGAAAAACCGTTCTGCGTAACATCAGTAAGTAACATTCTGATGAAGGGGCGAATTCGCTGAATAGTAACGATTGATCTATCAAAGCAGGTCGGTGACTTCTACAGCTACCGTCATTATCGGTGATTGGCCTGAGGCGGCGATAAACGAGCCTGATACAGGCGGTACCATTTCAGGATGACGACTGACGGCCAGCGCGATGTAGTTGTTGTCGACTACTTTGCCGGTAGTCGAGTCGAATCCTTTCCAGCCAGCGCCGGGCAAGTAAACCTCCGCCCAGGCATGCGTCGCACCTTGGTCCTTCATCAGCGACGGCGAGTATTGATAGCCACTGACAAAACGCGCCGCCAAGCCCAGGCAATGGCAAGCTTCGATGAACAACGTTGCAAAATCGCGGCAAGAGCCGGAGCGTTTGGCCAAGGTGGCGGCAGGTGTTTGCACACCGGGTTCCTCGCGTTGTTGATAGCTAAATCCAGTCGCAATCGCTTTATTAATCCACTCCAGCAGCAGATAAGTTTCCACAACTTGGCCTGCAACCCAGAATTGCCGCAACCACGGGCTTAATACCGGCCGGTCCTGGACAAAGATTGTGGTCAGATAAGGCCCCAAATCGACACGTTCGGCGGCATCGTACTGAAACGGAAAACGCACCGCATAGTCCGCCACCAGAAAATTTAGCGGATGGGAATCATAGTGTTGGAGCGTCAAATGGCTTTCGATTGAGAGTCGATTGGCTGGCTGGGTAAAAGTGGCTTCAGCCACGGCATTGTCGTAGACATCGCGTTGCCATTGTAGTTGGTGAGCGGGGGAAATAATCAGTTCGGCCGATTCAATGCGGATGTCGTGACCTTCACGGGGTCGCAAAAGTAACCGATGCGGCAGCAGGGTGACGGTTTCTGCGTATTGGTAGCTGGTTACGTGTTTTATTTGCAGTCGGCGCATCGTTTTCAATCCTGGGGACTGTGGTGGAATCGTTATTTTACCGGTGCGGACCAAGGTCATATGTGAATTTTAGTATCGCAGGTTGGGTTGATGCTGTTCCAACCCAACATAATTGACTTATTAAGCAGATACTAGGGCAAACGCCGAGCTGGGCGCGGCGTTATAAGTTGGCTCAAAAATGGTAATGCGCACCTAGACCGATATATTCCACTTTTTCTTTATAAAACTGTCCGCTAGGCGAGTAGCCGTTGTAATACTCGGCAAGAATCTGCAGTTTGCGGCCTAGTATGGTTGCATTTTCAAACTCCACTCCCGCTCTGGCCGATACATCGGTACTCCAGTTATTCTGGTCGTAATTCTTGATGTCAGCAGCAATAATCGGGCGCATTGACGCAAACTCTATGCGCCACGGGCTGCGAAACTCAACACCGTATTGTGTCGACCAGGTCTTAAGCTCCGATGGTTCTTTATGGAACAAACCGCCGCCGCCGCCATATAAACGCACGCCGTAAGGCAGTTCATAAGACAGTTTTAGATCCGCGCCTTCGTAACTGAGATTGATGCGCTCAAATTGCGTATTCACTTTACGTAGCAAATATTCATCGCCGAGATGCGAGCTTTGGTGATAAATACGGCCAAATGCTGAAAACTGACCCGCGCGAACGCTTGAATACAACGAGGCAATAAAGTCGGTATTAAGCAGGTCAGACGATGACGCACCTAAGTTAAAGTCGCTAAAAACACCGGCTTGCAGGCCTGCTTCCCATTGCGCTGATGAGTGTCCAAAGTTACTGCGGTAAATCGGAATAGTTTCACCAAAGCTGACAGAGGCTATATCGCGACCATCAAAATTATTGCTTTGGTAATTACGATACGCCGCTGAGAAATGCGCCCAACGGGTATCGGCCAATAAGGGCTTAAACAAATGCCCTTTAGGCAGCAGTCCGGTGGGTGCAATAGTCGATTCAGTCAATTTGACGTTATCAGTGCCGGTAGTGGCGCCCGACGCTGAAGCCGCGGTAGCTTCAGTGGTTTTGACAGCATTAACCCCGGGGATTTCCGCTAATAACTGCAAGGCTTTGGTTTTATCAGCAGGCTTTAAATCAGCAACCGGCAAAATAATGACGCCATCTTTA
>JAQTQN010000317.1:1516-2649 GCA_028712225.1 Methylobacter sp. | reverse complement strand
AGCCAATAATAAGAACGTTCTCTTTTCTCAATCCAGCTAAAGCCTTGCCAATTTCGATATGCGCGTCGGGCTGTAAACTATTTACCAAAGATAATTGCACGCAAGGAATATCCGCCTCCGGATACATGATCTTTAACGGCACAAATAAACCATGATCAAAGCCTCTCTGGTCGTCAAGCCTTGCTTCAATACCGGTTTTTTCTAACAGATTAAAAATCTTCTGCGCTAATTTAGGCGACCCTGGGGCAGGGTAGGTAATTTCATAAGATTCTTTGGGGAAGCCGTAATAGTCGTATATCAATGCAGGAAATGCCCCGCTGGTAATGGTGGGTTTACTCTTTTCCCAATGCGCGCTAATAACTAAAATAGCCGCTGGTTTTGTAATAAGTGACGCAGCGTCTTTAATAAAAGCTACCAGGTTCTGGTGGCGCTTATCGCCAAGCAAGGGTAAAGGCCCACCGCCATGTGAAAGATACAAGACAGAACTTAGTGGCGTCATTGGGTCAACGTTTGGCTCAACAGCGTAAGTGTCTTCCTATTTAGACGCATACGTTGTATGTTGTGCGCAGCAAAATCTCAAACTCTTTTGTCGGCACGGGTCTTGAAAAGAAATAACCTTGTCCGTAATCGCAGCCGGCTGCGATTAATAGATCGCGCTGATCCATTGTTTCGACACCTTCGGCAATGACCTTCATGCCGAGCTTGTGCGCCATCACGATAATTGCTTCACATAACACCAGATCGTTGGAATCAGCTTTTAGATTGCTAACGAAAGACTGATCGATCTTCAAATAATCGATGTCGTAAAGTTTAAGGTAAGCGAGCGACGAATAACCGGTACCGAAATCATCGATCGCCACTTGAATACCCGCGTCACGAAACAACAGCAACTTGTCGTTGACAATCGATTTAGTGTCCAGCAACAGGCTTTCGGTGATTTCAATCACCACACTTTGTCCGGGCAAACCGAGTTTATCCAATTGCTTAATCCAGCCCAGGTACAAAGTTTCGTCATTCTGAAATTGAACGGGCGACTTGTTGATACTAACTTGGAAATCGTTGCGATACGATTCCCGCCAGTATTTGACTTGCTGCGCAGCTTCGCGGAAGACCCAATCGCCGATAGCGAGAAT
>JAQTQN010000317.1:0-1416 GCA_028712225.1 Methylobacter sp. | reverse complement strand
TAGTAGTCGATCGCCCATATCGTGGCCTAGGGTGTCGTTAATTTCCTTAAAACGGTCTAGATCGATAAACATCAGCGCCAGCGGTGATTCGGCTCGATGGGCTTTTTTAATTTCCTGACTCAATCGGTCGATAAACATACGCCGGTTCGGCAAACCGGTCAGCGGATCGAAGTTGGCCTGGGTCCAGATAAGCTCGTCGGCCCGTTTTTTATCGGTAATATCTGAGAACAACGCAACCCGGCGGTAGGGCGAGCCGTCTTCTTTATAAATAGTATTGACGGTAAGCCATTCGGCATACAATTCCCCGTTTTTACGCTTGTTCCAGATTTCGCCTTGCCAAGTGCCGTCGCTGTTAAGCTTATCCCACATGGACTGATAGAAAACCGCATCATGCATCCCAGAGCTGAGAAGTCTCGGCGTTTTACCGACGACTTCGTCAATGCTATAGCCGGTCAGCTTGGTAAATGCAGGATTGATGTTGATCATGAAGTCATCGGTATCGGTCACTACTATCGCCTCGCCGCTGTTCATGTATACCATCGATGCCAGTTGCATTTCATCCGCGGCACGTTTGTGTTCGGTAATGTTCTCAATGATCGACCAGATATAACGGCCGCCATCGTTGCCGGTAATCAATACGGCATTGAGACGAACCGGAATCCGGCTGCCATCGCGATGTTGATATTCCTTTTCATAAGGACCGTAGCGCCCTGAATTTTCCAACTTTTGCAGCTGCAATATATCCTGGGCGGCAAACTCTTCAGGCGTCAAGGCTCCATACCTTAGCTGATTCAATTCGGTCAGCGAATAGCCGACCATATCGAGCAGCGCCTTATTAGCCTCAATGTAGCGTCCGTCCATCGCAGTTCGGGCAATACCCAGCGGCGACATCTCAAACAGGGCGCGGAGTTTTTCCTCGCTGAGCCGAAGCGCTTCGTCAGCTTTTTTGTGATCGGTGATATTGCGGCTCACACCGATCATGCCGAGCAGAACACCTTGTTCATTAAGATAAGGGGTTTTCAATGTTTCCAGGCATTCCAGGCGGCCGTCCGGATACATCACCCATTCCTCATTTTTCCTGGGTTGGCCGGCTTGCATCGTTTCCTTATCCTTGAGGCAGAAGAATGCCGCTGTTTCTGCATCGACAAAATCAAAATCGGTTTTGCCGGTGATGGTGCTTTCCTCAGCGCCGAAAAACTCTTCAAAAGCTTTGTTGCAACCCAAGTAAACACTGTCGGTATTTTTAAGAAAAATCAGGTCGGGGATGGTGTCGATCAACGTTCTTAGCAGCACTTTTTGGTTGCCGGTCTGGGTTTTCAACTGCCGTACCCGTTTTTCGCTTTTGGTCAGCGCCGATTTCAGCACCAACTCATCGATTTTCGCTTGCTTTAGCTCCAACGCGACGACTTGTTCATG
>JAQTQN010000092.1 GCA_028712225.1 Methylobacter sp. | reverse complement strand
ATGCCACTTTGGCAAAAGCGGGCCAGACTAAAGCCAGTATGTGTTTGGGATGTCATGGTATTCAAGGTGAAGGAAAAGGCCAATTTCCCCGCCTTGCCGGACAGCACCCTAATTATCTAGTGTCGCAATTAACAAACTTTAAAAACGGTTCTCGTAAAAGCGGTCCCATGCAAGGCGTTGTATCCAGTTTATCCGATCAAGATTATAAGGAATTAGCGGCTTATTTCGGCTCGCTGTAAATCCTAGCTACTTATTCGATTAAAAAAGGCGGCATTAATGCCGCCTTTTTTATGCATCTTACAAATGCATCCTGCAAAAGCCTTACTTGTGCTTTATCATTGCCGCAAAAAACCATAAAGCCCCATTATTAGAGCTATGACTGTATCGAAACAAAATAGTAATTTTTCTTTGACCTTGTTATTTGCCGCGACATTATTCTTTAGCGCATCGTTAATGTTTTTGCTGCAACCGCTGTTTGGCAAAATTTTATTACCTTTGCTCGGTGGCTCTCCGGCGGTGTGGAACACCTGCATGGTGTTTTATCAAAGTATTTTGTTTTTAGGTTATCTGTATGCACATTATGTCTCGACCAAATTACAACCGCGCCTGCAAATACAGTTACATGCCGCAATTATTCTGATTAGCTTTTTAGCACTGCCGCTGGCTTTACCTGAAAATAACGCTCCGCCTACGCTTGAAAATCCGACTTTCTGGCTGCTATCGACTTTGTTTCTGGCAATCGGCTTACCTTTTTTTGTGGTATCGACAACTGCGCCGTTGATGCAAAAATGGTTTTCTACCCTTGGTCATCAATCTAGTAACGATCCTTATTTTCTCTATGCCGCCAGCAATGCCGGAAGTTTACTTGCGCTACTCAGCTATCCATTTGTCGTTGAGCCGTCAATTGGTCTGGAACATCAAAAAATTTACTGGAGTGTCGGCTATGTTGTTCTATCTCTGCTAATAGCGGGATGCGCATTTCGAGTCTGGAACAATCGTAGCGAGCCAACGCTCAAAGTCACTGAACATCGATCTATCACAGCTGCCCCGGATATTTATCAGAAATTACACTGGCTGGCACTGGCTTTTGTACCTTCGAGCCTGTTACTGGGCTTAACCAATTTCATCAGTACCGACATTGCGTCTGTGCCATTGTTGTGGATTATTCCACTAACACTGTATTTATTGTCTTTCATTATCGTTTTTTCAACATGGAACGATAAAACCCACTTGGTCATGGTGCGGCTGCAAGCATATTTTTTGCTGCCTTTTCTGATCTATGCCTTTATCAATCCCGCAGATTTACCCTATTGGGGTTATCTGGTATTGCACCTGTTGGCGTTCTTCTTTGCCGTTATGGTTTGCCATGGCGAACTTGCACGCAGTCGACCCAGTACGGAGCATTTAACTACCTATTATTTGATTATGTCGTTTGCCGGCATGCTCGGCGGCATGTTCAATACCTTTGTGGCACCGTTCATTTTTAACGGCATTTATGAATATCCATTGATGATTATCGCCGCATTAATGCTGCGCCCTGCTGCTACAATTTCAATTCCAAGTGTTTTTAAACAACTGCTAGGCCCTGCCCTACTGGTTGTTATCGGCTTCGTGATTTATGCCAACGTCGATAATTTACTCGATTATTTCGATACTATCGCTATCAGCTTAATTGTCTTAACCTGCGTTGCTTTTGTTCTACGAGAACGCCCTATCGCCTACTCAGGATTAACTGGCGCGATAATTTTTCTTAGTCTGGGAATGCATGGACTATCGACACATACTCTCTACCAAGAGCGTTCGTTTTTTGGCGTGCTGGCTGTCCGCGAAAGCACGTTAATCAATGAGCAAAATCAGTCGGAAAAATATCATGAGCTGTTTCACGGCACTACCAAACATGGCGCACAACGGCTAACAGCGGAAGAAATCAAAACGCCGCTGACTTATTACAGTCGACCTGGCCCCATGGGGCAATTATTCAAGGAACTTGATGACCAAGACCAAAACTGGACTATTGGCGTCGTTGGCCTGGGAGCTGGTGCATTGAGCTGTTATGCCAAAGATCAACAACAGTGGACGCTTTATGAAATTGATCCATTAGTGGTGGACATCGCCCGTAACCCGCTTTATTTCAGCTATCTCTCGCAATGCAATGAACAAGCAGTAATGAAGGTGGGGGATGCGCGTTTGTCACTGGCAAACGAACCGGATGGCAAATTTGATTTAATCGTGATGGACGCGTTTAGTTCCGATTCGGTACCCACGCACTTATTAACCGAAGAAGCTCTGGCGTTGTATTTCAAAAAGCTAAAGCCTGAAGGCATGATCGCTTTTCATATTACCAATCGCCATTTGTTATTGAAAAAGGTGCTGTCTATCCACGCTGAGCATATGAAGGTTGCGGCCTTACTGCAAGAATTCAAGCCTCAGCGAGAAATGCCGTTGGTGGTTGCAACCGATTGGGTGGTAATGGCCAAAAATCCAAAAACGCTGGAACCGTTGGCTATCAGTCGTCTTGGTAGCTGGCAAAAAATGCCTTTATATTTTGATATGCCGCCCTGGACGGATGACTTCACCAACATTATTAGCATTTGGAAATAGAAAGTCGTGGATTGGATTAAGGGAATCTCTAAAAATTGCACTTCGACTGTTCGACAAGCTCACCGTTCAGTACCCACAGGGCATAAATGCGAACGGTTATCTCATTAAATCGATTACTTATCCGTTCGTGCTGAGCTTGTCGAAGCCTGGCCTGAGTGTGGTCGAAGGGCATAAATGGATAATTTTTAGAGGTTCCCTTTAACGCTCAAAGTTTTAACATTGATTCAAGCGCTGGCGTCTCAGCCAGTATTTTGGCCGAAAGTAGTCCAACATTTTGCCCTCTGAAAGGGTAGTGGTAAGCAAGTATTGGCTCTAGCGCTGCTTTAGATAACTCACCGTAAGTAACAATAATGTAGCCATTTTGATGACTCGCAGCCCAGCTGTGTAAAGCGTTGCTATCTGAAATCTCGGTAATTGGCTGCTCAAGTCGGCCAGTAAAGTGATATTGGCCATGGTAATTGACGCCAAACAAGGCGATATCGCGACTTTCCTGCATTAACGTAGCAATTTTTCCTGCAACGATTGACGTATCGTAACGGTCGGCTTTGATGGAAAAAAAACCACATGAAATCATCAAGACGGCTGTGATGGTACCGATACAGACGTATAAAACCGCTTCTCGTAAATCTAATGCTTTGGCAAAAATCAGCACAACTGACACGCCCAAAAGTATCCCTCCCCACACGGGAGAAAGTAACAAGAACTCCGGCCGCCACTGAAAAGTTTGGTTAAGCCACGGAAACAATGCCAACACTATACCCAATATCGCCAGCACCGCCACAATAATGACATGAGCGCGCTTACTGCGATGCAAATCCTGAATTTCATCAATAGTTCTAGCCAATAGCAATGCCAGACCCGGCACTAAAGGCATTAAATAATGCAGTCGCTTGCCGCTGACCAATGAAAATGCAATAAAAACCGGCAATCCCCAAGCTAGGCAGAAGCGAATACCCGCATCTTGCGAACTTACTTTGCGTAGTCCAGACCATAATGGCCCAAACAATACCCATGGCAACAGCAGCAGCGGCAGAGTTTCCAAGTACCACCACCATGGCAATCGATGCGCGAAAGATTCCACTAATCGGCCGCTGGTTTGCCCCAAGAATATGGCATTTCTGTATTCTTGACCGCCGACAATGCCGGCAGGTATTGCCCAACTAAGTGCAATGGCGGCACCTATTAAAATTGCCAGTCCTAATCCTAAATACCATTGCCGCCAGCGAAAATTGACTTGCTGCTTATCCAGCCACCATGGTGCTAGCAACGCGACGGGTAATAAATGCAATAAAATCACAGGTCCTTTACTAAACACCCCGCCGCCAATCGCCACACCTAATAATAACCAGCGGCGAAAGGTTAGTCCTGCGTAAGCCAACTGTTGCAGACTGTAAATGCCTAGCACCACAAAAAATGCCAACATCATGTCGAACATGGTCAACGTGCTGTAGATGTTCCAAAAAAACAGGCTAAGTAATACTAACGGAGTTAAATCTTCAATTTGTTTACGCTCTGGCCACAAGTTTCTGGCTATTAGCGCCGACAAATATAGGGTTGCGAGAGAAAATATCGGCGCAATTAGTCTAAGTGACCAATCATTGACACCAAATAGCCACCAGCTTGCGGTCATTAACCAAAATAATAACGGCGGTTTATGGCTATACGTTTCGCCGTTCAAATGTGGAACTAGATAATCGTGACCGATCCACATTTCCCAAGCAACCGCCGCATAACGGGTTTCATCTATCGGGAATAATGGCCGAAATATCAGGCTAACTGATATTAATATGGTCCAAAGCAGAAAAATCCACAGTTTGACAGGCAATAATTGCAACATGGAGGCGGGAATAATGCAGCGAAGTTAATCGATTTTTAGATTTTTTCGTTCGTAAACAACGAAATATAAATTTCTAAAATAGATGAATAGACCACTTAATTGGCCAACAATAAACACAGGATCTTGTCGATAAACGGCATAGGCAAATAAAGTTACGCCACCGGCAATGCTGAAATACCAAAATGCGATTGGGAATACGCTTTTTTTCTCCCGCTCACTTTTAATCCATTGCACAATAAATCGCGCGGAAAATAATGCCTGACCAACAAAACCGATAATCAGCCAAATAGTTTCTTTATCAACACTCACTCTTCAACCTCTGCTATTTTTGCACGTTTTATTAACCAGATAACTCCAAGCAAATCAATAACTCCAGCCCACAGTCTATCTAACGTGCCGTATTTTGAATTACCGCTGGTTCGGGCTCTATGATTAACGTGCTCGGAAATAACTTGCCCGCCTGCTCTCAAGATTAATGCCGGCAAAAATCGGTGCATATGATCAAAATAAGGCAGTTCAAGAAATTTATCCCGGAAAAAAACCTTCAAGCCGCAACCGGTATCTGGCGTTTTATCGCCCAGCAACGTTGAGCGCACAGAATTTGCCACTTTTGATGAAAACAGCCGCCAAGCAGAATCATGTCGCTTGTTCCGCCAACCAGCAACCATCGCTAAGTTAGCGGTTTGCTGTTGTTTTTGTATTAGAACATCATATAAACGAGGAATATCAGCAGGATCATTTTGTCCATCACCGTCAAGAGTTGCAATACATGGATACTGCGCGGCCCTTACCCCTGTATAAATTGCAGTGCTTTGACCACAAGCATGGCGATGCCGAATAACTCTTAGACGATCAAATTGATGACGTGCTTGTTGTAACACGGTAGAGGTATCGTCAGTACTTCCATCGTCAATATAAATAATTTCATAATTTTTTGCTTGCTGCATAGCTGCATCAATTTCCGTAATCAAGGAAATAATATTTTCAGCTTCATTATGAACGGGAACTACTACAGAAATATTCACTAATTACCTTAAGCAGATGATAAATGACAAAAAAAAGGGCGGCATTAATTAAAATGCCGCCCTTTTATTTTTAAGATGTAACAACAGTAGCCGCTTTAATTTTAACTTCCATCACATAAATACTGACATGTGTTAAGTTTAAATTAATCTCATTTAATAACTATGAGAACTAACTTTATAGCGACAAATGCTATTCCAAATACTAATGAAAAAATTAACGTTTTGAGTACTGAGGGCGTTTTCTTGCCTTATGTAAACCAACTTTTTTACGCTCTACAATACGAGAATCGCGAGTCACAAAACCCGCTTTTCTTAATGCTGGACGTAATGTTTCATCATAAACCATTAACGCACGGGTTAAACCATGACGTATTGCACCAGCTTGACCAGAAGGACCTCCGCCTTTAACAATTACGTTAATATCGAATTTACCTTCTAATTGAACACATTCAAGCGGCTGGCGGGATACCATTTGGTCGGTCTTCCGTCCAAAATAATCTTCGATAGTCTTTTTGTTGATTGTAATTTTACCAGTGCCTGTCGTTGCATATACTCGTGCTATTGCACTTTTGCGCCGACCTGTTCCGTAATACTGAGCTGCTGCCATAGTCTACCCGCTTATAATTCTAAAACTTTCGGCTGTTGAGCCTGATGATCGTGTTCAGGACCTGCATAAACTTTCAATTTCTTGAACATTGCACGACCCAGTGGATTATTAGGTAACATTCCCTTTACTGCCGTATTCAAAATACGATCAGGAAAAGTTTTTCTTAATTTACCCAAGCTAACGGTCTTTAAATTACCGATATAGCCTGTATGGTGCTGATACAATTTATCTTTTTCTTTATTGCCTGTAACACCTATTTTCTCGGCGTTAACGACAATAATGTAATCACCGGTATCAACATGCGGTGTATATTCTGGCTTGTGTTTACCACGAAGACGACGTGCAATCTCAGAAGCAAGACGACCTAAAGTCTTTCCTTCCGCATCAACAACGTACCAATCGCGTTTAACTTCTGCTGGCTTTGCACTAAATGTTTTCATTTTACTTAGGCTTACGTTAAAGGCTTGATTAAAAGTTGGTCATATTACTAAACATCCCCTGGTTTTTCAAACTTATTTCCCACTTTTAAGGGACTCATATAGAAGTTAAAAACCTTTCAGACCACCGGAGCTGGCTCACAGCTTAATGTTTAGCGAATGCAATTTGCGATACAGGTGTGTTCGTTCCATACCTACAGCGGCAGATAACCTGGCCACACTACCGCCAGTTTGCTCAAGGTGATATTCAAGATAAGCTTTTTCAAAATGATCCCTCGCATCTTTAAGGGGTAAATTGAAAAACTCTGGTACTGAAGCAATTACCACAGAGTTACTTCCCCCTGCACCCAGCGCAGCTTTCACCTCATCCAATTCAATATCTTCACCCACACCCAGAATCATCAATCTCTGCACCAGGTTTTTTAATTCGCGGATATTGCCCCGCCAGTGATAATTTCGTAAAAAATTCTGTGCAGACATCGAAAATTTGCGAAACGCCAACCTATCCTGAGTAACGAAATAATCGACATAAAAACTCAGCAAAGTTGGCACATCTTCGCTGTGCTCACGAAGCGGCTGGATATCCAGAGTAACCTCATTGAGCAAATAATATAAATCCTGGCGAAAACGCCCTGACCTAACTTCCTCGTCCAGCGCCATTCGGGTGGATGACACCACCCGAACATCTACACGCACTGCCTCGCTACCACCAACGCGCAAAAAAGAACTCGACTCTAGCGCGCTGAGCAAGCGCAGTTGAGTCTCCTTATCCATGCCACCTATTTCACCTAGAAACAATGAGCCTTTATGCGCCCTCTCCAACAGCCCTGGGTAAACTTTTCCACCATCTTCTTTACCGAAAAACTCTACGGCAGAATTTGCCGGTGAAATACTCCCCACAGCCACATGAACAAAGGGGCCATCCCGATGAGCGCTATTACCATGCAAATAACGCGCATACAGTTCTTTGCCGACTCCAGCCTCGCCCACTAACAATACGCGCGTACCATGCTGCGCAAGTCTCTTTAATTGCTCTTTAGTTCGTGCAACAACAGCACTTTTGCCAACAGGTTCAATCTCTGTCGACAATTGTTGCTTAAGTCCTGCATTTTCGATTTGCAGATTACTGGCTTCCAGCGCACGCTCCACAATTAACAATAGTTTCGCCATCGACAATGGCTTTTCAAGAAAATCGTAAGCTCCCAATCGAGTCGCCTCAACCGCTGCTTCGACAGATCCGTGCCCAGACATCATGACAACTGGCGATAGCAATTTTTTTTCCGTCACCCATTCTCTCAACAAAGTAATGCCGTCACTATCAGGCATCCAAATGTCTAATAAAATTAGATTGGGCGAAGTGGTTTTTTTTAAGATTCTGGCTTCAGCGGCATTTTCCGCAGTAGCTACTTGATAACCTTCATCCTGAAGAATTTCAGAGATAAGTCGTCGTATATCCGGCTCATCATCCACAACCAAAATACGGGGTGCTTGTGTAGTCATAGTGTTACAGCTGTTCAAAATTACACGCCGGAAGCTGAATAATAAAACCAGCTCCCACTTTATCGCCTCTATTCCCTGATAATTGCGACATATCAGCCATCTCTGGCAATCGACGACTAGCGTCAACCCAAATGGCACCACCATGTTCTTCGATGATTTTCTTTACTATCGCCAACCCTAAACCGGTACCTTTGGCTTTGGTTGTAACGTAAGGCTCAAAAATCTTCTCAAGTTGATCCTCTTTAATGCCAGGCCCATCATCATAGAAGGTTATTTCAATAAAATCGGCATTATTTTTTTGCACTCGATGCACACCTATTTCAATTACCCCCTGAACATCAATGGCCTCTAAGGCATTTTTAACCAGATTATGTAACACCTGCCTGAGACTAACAGGATCGCCTTTTATCATTAAGCGCCCTGCTTCGTAATCTGTTTTAAACTTAACACCCGGCTTAGCCATGTACAGCGCCAACACCTCCTGCACTAGGCTAGATAAATCAATCGAAACCGTCTGTTTTTTAGATGGTTTGGCGTATTCGGAAAAATCATCGACCATTTCCTTCATCGCTTCAACTTGCTGCACAATAGTTCGGGTTGATCGTTGCAACATTTCCGCATCACTCACTTCCAGCTTATCCGCCAGCTTATGCTGCAACCTTTCTGCCGACAATTGAATCGGCGTTAACGGATTTTTAATTTCATGCGCCAGTCTTCTGGCTACTTCCCCCCAAGCCGCATTTTTTTGCGCCTGAATTAAATCCGTTACATCATCAAACACCACTACCGCGCCTACTCGACTCCCTTCTTGAGAAAACAACGGTGTACCACGGCATAACAATTCCTGCCGACCGTTGGAGCCTAAAAATGCGATTCGCTGTTGCCATATGTCATCCGCTTGCTCGAGCAATCGCTGAATGGACTTAAGTGGCTCAGCCAGCTCGGAATAGTCCGTCACTAATTCAAGTAAACTCCTGCCAATAAAATGATTCACATGAATATGAAAAATTCGGTAAGCGGCCTGATTAGCGGTACGAATTTTATAATTAGCATCAAAACTAATAACCCCTGCCGTTAAATTAGCGAGGATAGTCTCCAAATAAGCCCGCTGGTTTTCCACCTCCAACCCAGCTAACCGGGTTTCGCCATGAGCTCGGGCAATACGTTGGGTCATATCGTTGAATGACTCAACCAAAAAGCCCAAATCATCCTGCGCCAACACAGGAACAATCTGGTCATAATGCCCGGAAGCGACAGCTTGCGTACCTTTAACCAACTCTTTCACGGGAGCGATAATGTTACGGATACTCACAAAAGCGACCCAGATCGCAGCCAATAAACTCATTAACAAAACCAGCGACAAGGCCAATGAAAAACTCAACTTCAACGAGTTTCTAAGAAAATTCATTTCTTGGTAGCGCACAAAAGCAAATTCGACCGAATCGGCTAAGTCGGCAATACGCACCGGCACTGGATACAACACTTGAAGATACTGAGGATCCGTGGTTTTTACCGACACGATGACTCGAATCATCAATTCATCATCCCTTACCGGCGCCAAAGCGACATAGTCGCCATTCTGCCGCAACTGTAACCAGGTATGCTCATCAGGAAGACTAGGTAAAATATCACCGGGATTGATACTACTTGAAGCAACAATTCGTCCCTGCCGAGAAAACAACGTCATTTCAGAAGCACCGGCAAGCTCGCGTAAATTCTCCAGCTCCAGCGTTGCCAGCGTCTCTGAAGAATTGCTTAGTTTTTCGGCTAATTGTTCGGCTTGCCGTAAATGCCAGCGCATGCGCTGATCAAGCGATGCTTGACTGAGCTCCAATGCATCTTCCATAGCGCGGTCAATTTCGACGTTAAACCAACTGTCGATACCTTGATGCAAAAACTGCATGGAAAAATAAAACACAATTGCGGCAGGCGCCAACGCCAACACCACAAATAGCGACACCATACGCGCAGTCAACCGGGAACCGGCCTCACGTCGCTTGGTGTGCCGCGCCAGCGAGTAAATATTAGCACCGACCAAGCCCAGTAAAACTACTGAACCTAAGGCATTGACCAATAACAACCAGGAGTACATCGCACTCAACTCGGAAGACTCTTGAGTCGCCGAGCTCATCAACTGCAATGACAATAAAATCAGTGCAAATAGGATAAAAATAGACACGCCAATGGGCGGCTTTAGTTTGTCAGGGACCATACATACCAAGCGCTGGATAAAAACCATTGGGGGCTGACATAAGCCGTCGGCCGAAGCGGTAAAGGCAGAGAATCGCGATCAAGTTTGACTTGTACGGCGGCAAAATAATG
>JAQTQN010000316.1 GCA_028712225.1 Methylobacter sp. | reverse complement strand
TTTTAGGCGCAGGCAAAACCACGCTGCTCAATCACATTCTTGCCAACCGCGAGGGCTTAAAAATAGCGGTGATTGTTAACGACATGAGCGAAATCAACATTGATGCCGCGCTCGTTAAAAACGAAGTCACCCTTAATCGTGCCGAAGAAAAACTGGTGGAAATGAGCAACGGCTGCATTTGCTGCACCTTGCGCGAAGACTTGCTGGTGGAAGTCGGGCAATTAGCCAAAGAAGGTCGATTCGATTATTTGCTGATTGAATCCACCGGCATCGCCGAGCCCATGCCGATTGCCGAAACCTTTACTTTTAGAGATGAAGACAACGTCAGCTTGTCGGACATTGCCGTGCTGGACACGATGGTGACGGTAGTCGATGCCGTCAACTTCATGCGCGATTATTTAGAGGCGCAATCACTAAAAGACATCCATGCCGAACTGGGCGAGGAGGATGAGCACAATATCGCCGATTTACTGGTCGAGCAGGTTGAATTCAGCAACGTGATCCTAATTTCCAAAGCCGATTTGGTCTGCAGCGATGAGCTGGCAAATTTAACCGCCATTCTTAAATCTTTAAATCGCGAAGCAGAGATTATTCCGATGGTGATGGGACAAGTGCCTCTGCAAAAAATCATCAACACCGGTCGTTTTAATTTTGAGCACGCCGAGCAAGCGCCCGGTTGGTTACAAGAAATGCGCGGCAGTCATACCCCGGAAACCGAAGAATACGGCATCGCCAGCTTTGTTTATACCGCGCGCAAGCCGTTTCACCCTGAGCGGTTTTACGATTATCTGCATCGTGACGATTGGAACAACGGCACCTTGCTGCGTTCCAAAGGCTTTTTCTGGCTGGCGTCACGGCCCGAATGGGTGGGCAACTGGTCGCAAGCGGGCGGCACCATGCAACATGGCTGTGCCGGTCGTTGGTGGGCGTCGGTACCGGAAGCGGAATGGCCGGAAGAATTTATCGATGATATTCAGGCCAATTGGCAATCGCCGTTTGGCGACTGCCGCCAGGAGTTAGTGTTTATCGGCCAAAATATCGACGCTGACCAAGCGCGCAACGAATTGGATCGGTGTTTATTGAGCGATGCTGAATTATCCGCCGGTGCAAGCGCATGGAAAACCTACCGGGATAATTTTCCGGGCTGGTTTGACGATGAACTCGCTTGATCAGGCTGTCCACACGCTGGGTACGGGCTTATTAATCAGCCTGGGCATGTTATCGCTCCGGATTGAGAACAAACGTTTAAAACGGATTGTTACGAGGAGCTTCGTTTTAGTGTTGGCCGTGCTTTTAGCCGATGCAGCCATGCACCTGCTGCCCAATGCGCTTGCTGGTTTTATTTATCGGACACGTTAAGGGAACCTCTAAAAATTATCCATTCATGCCCTTCGGCTATGCTCAGGACAGACTTCGACAGGCTCAGCACGAACGGATAAGTAATTGATTTAATGTACTAACCGTTCGCACTGAGCTTGTCGAAGTGCAATTTTTAGAGGTCCCCTTAAAACTCTACAGTGATAAATAACGATGAATCTTTCATTTGAAGTGGTTGCGGGTGCTATCGGTGCCAGTGTTTTGGTCAGTCTCACCTCATTATCCGGATTGTTTGCGTTATGGATTGAGCCTGCTCGGCTACAACGCATTATTCCTTACCTGGTGGCCTTGGCCGTGGGGGTATTGTTAGGCGATGCCTTTATTCATCTGATTCCCGATGCGGTAGCCCGGCAAGGCTCGATTTCAACCGTTTGTTTAACGACATTATTGGGGATGTTTTTATTCTTCGTACTGGAAAAACTGGTGCGCTGGCGGCATGACCACCACATTCCCGTCGCCGATCAAACCAGCGATATTCGCCCGATTGCCAAGATGAATCTGATGGGCGATGCGGTGCATAACTTTGTCGACGGCATCTTAATCGGCGGCAGTTTTCTGGTCGATCCGGTGCTGGGCTTTACCACGACGCTGGCAATTATTGCCCACGAAATCCCGCAAGAAATCGGCGATGTCGGGGCGCTGGTGTACGGCGGCTACTCACCGGCTAAAGCGGTGCTGTATAACTTTTACTGCTCGTTGACCGTGGTGGCCGGTGCGGTGTTTACGTTACTGTCCAGCCAATTGGCGGAGTCATCGTTAGTCTTCTTACTGCCGATTGCCGCGGGCGGTTTTATCTATATTGCCGCCACCGACATGATCCCGGCGTTGCATGAACATTCATCGATAGCCAACTTGGTCGGGCAAACCGCCATATTCGGCTTGGGCATCGGCTTTATGCAGTCAATCATCGTTCTGGAACACACGTTACTCAACTCATAAGGTTCACCATGCTTGCTCGCTTAGCCCCCAGTTATTCCTGCGCCTATCACTCTGACGACCTCGCCGATTTGTCGACTATTTATGAGCCTGACATCAATATGTGTGTTGTCGAGCGCCCGATAGATAAGGCGGTGGAAACATTTATGGGGCATCTGCTACCGGATAAAAATGAAGTTAGTTTTGTTGAAAACATTGAGCCGACAGCGTTTGATTTTTTTTGCTTGATTCCTCAGCTAGGGCATTTGCCTGGTTACCGTGAGTTTTGTCTGGATATTGCCCGCTTGACTCACCTGTTTAGTGACTTATTCGATCTAAAACGTGTGGGATTGCGTTTACGCACATTGGATC
>JAQTQN010000315.1 GCA_028712225.1 Methylobacter sp. | reverse complement strand
AATCCCTGGCCCGTTCCAGAACCAATAGTGCGGCATGGCCTTCGTTTAAATGGCAAATATCAGGGCTGATGCCTAAGGCTTGTAAAACCCGCCAGCCGCCGATGCCGAGCAGAATTTCCTGGGATAACCGGTGTTCCGACCCGCCTCCGTATAATTCAGTAGTAATGCAACGATCTAAGGGGTGATTGATTGGGTCGTTGGTATCGAGTAGATAAAGCTTAATGCGGCCGATCTGCGCCTGCCACACGCGCACCCATAATTTAGAGGGTGTCTGTAAATGCACCCGCAACCATTCGCCATTTGTGCCCCGCACCGGGCTGACGGGCAAATCGCTGGTATTGCTGGAAGGATAAAGAGCAATTTGATTGCCGTCGGCATCGAAAGTCTGGCGAAAGTAGCCGTTTTGATAAAGCAGTCCGATCCCTACCAATGGTAAGCCCAGATCATTTGCTGCTTTTAGGTGATCGCCTGCAAGCAAACCCAGTCCGCCGGAATAAATAGGTAACGCTTCGCTGAGCCCGAATTCCATACTGAAATAGGCAATTTTATTCAGGTTGAGGTTTTGTTTCTGTTGAAACCAGCGTTGTGCAGATAAGGATTGGCGGTGCGCCGAAACAATGGCACGAAGTTTTTCGCAGAAAACGTCATCTTTGGCCAGTTCTTCCAATCGGGCACGTGATATTTCTTGCAACACCAACCAAGGATTGCGGGATTGCGTCCAAAACTCTGAGTCCAATTCGTTCCATATTTCATCCGCACCGTGTACCCAGGAAAAGCTGCAATCGGTTGCTAAATTCACTAAGCCATCAAGTTTTTGTTCTATATCCAGGTGAATATCAGATCGAAAACATCTTGGGGTGGTCATGAATTATGTCCTTTCAGCGGTGCCATCAACGCAGGTTAGGCGGTTGGTGTTTGTAAAACGACGAGGCCTGCGGCTTTAGATGAGGACGGATAGAGATGATGAGGCCGGTCAGGGGGAACTTAAATCGACTACCGGTTTTTTGCTTTATCTAGTTGAGGTCTAATTTAAGGATAATGATAAAACTTGTTGTTTAAGTAGTGACTGACTTCCTCAGTGTCATTCTTGCTCCATTCAAGCCCGGAAGCATGCTGCCAACGATCCACTTGAGCCACTAGACTTTTCCAGTCGGTAACAAGCTTCTTCTCTTGCCAATGTACCTGCTGAGTGTGACATTGTATGCAGTGATCATCGTAAAGCATCGCGCCACGATCGGTAGCAAGCCGTGCTCCATTTTCAGCAAAAGCGGAACTGATGCTTAAAATAACAACACACAAACAATGTAAGCAATATCGAATCACGTTAATCTCCAGCATGGCCTTAAGAATCGCGGTGTTTTTTAAATTCAACGTCCAGAAAATAGTAGTCGATCTGTGATGACCTCAACTAGCTGGTTTGGTTGTTTTAGGAACCCTTTGATGCAAGTGCTTCAATATTACGTTTAACCAGCGCATCAATAACGGCGCTGATGGAACCTTTGGTTTGGATTTCCTCGTTAAAAGTTGAGCGGTAATTAGTCACCAGACTTACACCGGCAATCACAATATCGTAGACTTCCCATTTGCCTTTGCTCAGGAACATACGGTAATTGACTTCAACAGGTTGCTGATGAGGTTGTAATACTTCTGTTTTTACAACGACTTTGGTTGCTTCAGTGGAACTGTCAAGAGGCAAAAAACGTATTGTCCAGTCGTTATACTCAACAAATGCCCTGGAGTATGTCCTTACTATCAAGGTTTGAAACTCCTCTTTAAAACGCTGCTGCTCTGCAGTTGTTGCGGTTCTCCAGTGTTTGCCCAGCACTAATGGGGCAATTTTGTCGAAATCCGTATGAGGATCAATAACGCTATTAACAAATTGCACCACTTGAGCAAAATTCTTAGTAAAGGTTTTGTCCTTTAGTTTTTGCTGCAATTGGGCCGAAACACTTTGTATGACTTGCTGGGGAGGTTGCAAGTTCTCGGCTACTGCCGTGCCGGATAATAGGCCGAGTAATATTGCTAATAAACCAGCTATGGCAAAGTGTTTAGTTCGATTTGGCATGTTGACCAGATTCCAAGCGATAGCGAGATTCTTGTTCTTTATAATTAAATCCATAGTAACTATTCAGCATCAGTTGATCGCTGTGAAAGTGTCTTGTGGGAGCGAGTCCCACGTCGCGACCGAAGGCTTCAAATCGCGACGAGAGCGTCGCTCCCACCCGGTAATAGGGCATTGCTTCTGCTCTCCAAAGAAACTCACTGAATAGTTACAATCTATAAAGAATGCGGACTAACAAAATTAATCTTCTTCTTGAAGCCAGTAAAAGCAGTTATTTCTCACCTCGCATTCGGCTGCAAGCCAATCTTCCAATTCATGTCCTGCAATAAAGCTTCTTTTTTCAGCTTTAAGGTACGCAAGTTCTGACACCATTTTTCTAAATTCATCTGGATTAATGGTGGCAGTATTAGTAGAAATTGTAGAGTGAAATCCAGTTTGCATTTACTTTCCTCACAAGATTGGAAGAAATAAGGATTTTTTATTATTAGGTCTAAAAATTAAAGAAGCAATTCGTATAAATACTTATTTGCCTTAAAGTTATGTACGGCAAAATTAAATGAATCTGCCTTTCCTGGTTTTTATGAAACGGATCTTATCTGTTCCGCACC
>JAQTQN010000091.1 GCA_028712225.1 Methylobacter sp. | reverse complement strand
TTCAGGACAACAAATATAGTCCTGAGTTTTATGACCGCATTTATTACAAAAATGAGCATTAGTGGAAATTTCTGCACCACACTGAGAACAGGCAGTTTTCTGCTGGGGTATCAAACGGGATAAATATTCGCCTATTTTTTCTACGGCATCTACTAAATAAAGTGCATGTCGATAAGCTTTTAAAACAAGCCATACACTGGTACACACGATCACAATAATGGCAGCGCTATAGTAAATCGTCCTGCCTTGTGCGTCGACAAACGGAGCCAATAGTTGCCAAAGTAATTCTTGTCCCATAATGACAAGTAATAGTGCAGTTAAGGGTTCAGCTATACCTTTCACAAAAGACAAAGCGCCATCATTATTCGGAATGGCTGCTATTAAAAAGCGTGCAAAATAATAAAATACAATTAATGATGCCGACTTGGATATAAACCAGATAATCTCTGCGGCACTAAAGGTATCAGCCACTTGTAACTCATGCATTATTGGCACCAGTGTTATTAATTTACCTAATAACAGTATTGTCAAAATAGTGATTAATAGTTGCGATGCATGCCGATATGCACTGCTTGATAAGGACGTTAAAGAAAACATAATAAAAACTCCAACTGCTGTTGACCGGGACGGTACAGATTTTAAAAATACTCTTTAAGCGCTGAGTGGGCAATAAGAACGGTATCTTAGTTTTTACCCCCTTGATGGATTGGACTTTTAAAACACTGTTTTGGAGAGATAAGATACGTTTTTCTTCCAGGGCTTAAGCCAGGCCGGGAATAAGTTCAAGTTGAATAAAATTGAATCGTTTGGCGTGTTACACTCAAATTTGATGGAGTTTTTAAAGTCCACTTCAATAATAAAAATTGCACCGATTTACAGTTTATTATTAATTACACTCATCATTCACTGGAATAGTTTTTATGTCATTAACCATGTACCAAGCTTCAATCCCCGTTTTTGTGCGCATGTTAGGGAATTTATCCGCGATACTCGATAAAGCTGCCGCGCATGCGGAAATGAAAAAAATCGATCCAGCCATTTTTGTAAACGCGCGTCTAACGCCTGATATGTTTCCACTTAGTCGCCAGGTACAAATTGCGACAGATATGGTTAAAGGCTGCGCTGCACGCCTGGCAGGGATTGAGGTTCCCAGTTATGAAGATAACGAAACCACTTTTGCTGATTTACAAGAGCGTATCACCAAAACGGTAGCGTTTTTACAAAGCGTAAGCGCTTTGCAAATTGACGGCAGTGAGGATCGTAAAATCACCCTTAAATTTGGCAGCAAAGAACTCAATTTTTTAGGGCAAGCTTACTTGCTTGATTTTGTATTACCAAATTTCCATTTTCACCTTACCACCACCTACGCGATCCTGCGCCACAATGGTGTGGAGATTGGAAAAAAAGATTACGTTGGTAATTATTAATAGCGACCTAAACGTTATTGCATCGTAAAAGACTTACGCCAATGAACCTGAAGCTTCAGATCTGCGCCTAGGGAAGCGCTGATTAAATCCTTCGACAAGCTCAGGATGAACGGTAACTTATTGATTTCGTTCGTGGTGAGTTTGTCGAACCATGAGCGAAATCGATTTGTTCAGCGCTTCTCTAGCAATGCGTGTAGTTATTGCGTTGCTCTAATAACGTTACTTTCGGAAAGATATTTTCAAGCAAAATACGTAGTCATATTATGTTGTTACATTTAGATCTCACCCAGCTGTTATGGATTGCTCTTGCCGGGCTTTATGCCGGCACCCAAAATACGCTTGCAGGTGGCGGTTCGTTTATTACCTTTCCGGCGTTGCTGTTAGCGGGTCTTAATCCTTTAGCCGCAAACATCACCTCGACGATTGCTTTGTTTCCCAATCAGATTACGTCATCATTCGGCGGTCGTAAACTTGCAGGAGGCTTAGGCACGTTAAGTTTGGGCAATCTGTTTGGTCTTAGCATTGCAGGGGGGCTGGTTGGTGCATTGTTGCTGTTAAATACCCCGGTAACAATATTCGCCCGTCTGGTTCCCTGGCTGGTGCTCTTTGCCACGTGTGTTTTTACTTGGGGCAGCTTTCGCAAAAAAACGCCTCATTTAGCGAGTGTGACTCCAGATCCAATTTTGGCTATAGCGCAATTTTTGATCGGTATCTATGGGGGCTATTTTGGCGGCGGTATTGGCTTTTTGATGCTGGCAACCCTCACCATTGCCGGTCAGCAAGTGCGTATGGCGACCGCCACCAAAAATGTGCTGGCCATGGCCATGAATGCGTCGGCGGTAGGGCTGTTTGTCTTTTCTAACCAAGTTGACTGGCTTGCTGCGTTGGCCCTGTCTATCGGCGGTATTGGCGGCGGCTTCGCGGGCAATTGGTTGGTTCACCGATTGCCAGAAAAAATTATGCGCGGCTTTGTTGTGTTGGTGGGAATCGCACTGACAGTCTGGTTGTTTGTGCGTTAGTCGTAATCCCTCAACCTAACTTTCTGCCGCTGGAGTAGGGATTGCGATAACTGTCGGTAACTTATCAAATTCATCAACAGGCACTGGTCTCGAAAACAGATAGCCTTGAGCATAATCGCAACCGGCGGCAATTAATAGATCGCGTTGCTCTATAGTTTCCACACCTTCTGCGATAACCTTAATGTCCAGTTTATGGGCCATCACAATGATAGCCTCGCACAGCACCATGTCACTGGAATGTGGCGTCATATTCTGTACAAACGACTGATCGATCTTGATGTAATCAATGTCGAATTTTTTAATGTAAGACAGCGACGAATAGCCCGTGCCAAAATCGTCTAAGGCTACCTGGATACCGGCATCACGAAAATTCAGCAGTTTATTGTCAGTAAAGTTGCCTGCATCCAGCAGCAGGCCTTCGGTAATTTCCGCAACAATGCTATTTCCGGGAACGTCGAGTTTATTCAGTAACGTCGGCCAAGAATCGTAACTCGTACTTTGATGGCTAAATTGCACGGGGGATTTGTTGACGCTGATCTGGAATTGAGGATGAAGCGTCGTGCGCCAACATTTCGATTGCTGAGCAGCTTCATATAACACCCAGTTACCGATGTCGATGATCATGCCGGTTTCCTCGGCAATGGGGATAAATTCACCTGGACTGACCAGGCCGCGCGTGGGATGTTGCCAGCGGATCAGCGCTTCGGCTTTATGAATGGCTCCGCTCGACAGCTCTATGATAGGTTGGTAAAAAACCCGGAATTGATTGTCGGCAAGTGCGCCGCGTAAATCATTGACCAGCTTCATGCGCGTTTGAGCAACTTCCTGCATGGAGGAGGTAAAGTATTGGTATCTGTTGCGGCCAAGATTTTTGGCGGCATACATCGCTTGATCGGCGTTTTTAAATAGCTCGTCAATATTAGCGGCATCTTCAGGATACAGTGTTATACCGATGCTAATCGAAACATATACCACTTCTTCGCCTAAATGATACGGTTCGGAAATGTGCTGTAGTATGCGCTGGGCATGGTCTTCCACATTGTTGTAAATATCCGGGCCAGTCAAAATGATGGCGAACTCATCGCCGCCTAAACGCGCAACCGTATCGGTGTGTCTGACAGAGGCCAGTAGCCGTTTTGCCACATCCTTAAGCATTTGGTCACCGATGCCATGTCCCAGGGTATCGTTAATTTCCTTGAAATGATCTAAATCTAACAGCAGCAATGCCAGCGACTGTTGGCTTGACTGTGCTTCCTTGATTTCTTGATTCAGGCAATTATGAAACATGTGCCGGTTAGGCAATTCGGTGATGTGATCAAAATTGGTTTGGCGCCAGATCAGTTCTTCGGATTGTTTTTTCTGGGTAATATCGGTAAAAAGTGCCACTCGGCGATGCACTGAGCCGTCTTCGTTGTAGACGCTATTGATACTGAGCCATTCTGCATAGATTTCGCCGTTTTTACGCCGGTCCCATATTTCGCCTTTCCAGCAGCCGGTGGTGTTGATTTGGTTCCACATCTCCGCATAGAACGTCCGATCGTGATGTCCCGAGCTGAGAATATTGGCATTTTTGCCTAGAACCTCATCGATACCGTACCCCGTCATTTTGGTGAAGGCCGGGTTGACGGCAATAATTTCACCATTAGCGTTGGACACCATAATGGCTTCGCCGCTGCTTCGATATACCAGCTCGGCGAGTTGCATCGACTCCTCGGTTTTTTTGCGCTCGGAAATGTCTTCTATTATCGACCAAATGCATTTTTCGCCGTTGCTGCCGGTAATTTGTATACCGCTGAGTCTTACCGGAACGCGGTGCCCCGAGCGATGGATATACTCTTTTTCGTAAGGGCCGTAACGCGCGGTATGATTCAGGAGTTGCAGTTGTTCGGCTTCCTGCTGATTGTATTCTTGGGGAGTAAGATCCCGGTACGTCAGGGTGTTAAGTTCTTCGAGTGTATAACCAACCATGTCTAGCAATGCGACATTTGCTTCAATGTAACGGCCATCCATTGAATTGCGCGCCATGCCCAGAGGTGACATTTCGAACATGGTGCGAAGTTTTTTTTCGCTGAGTTCCAGTGATTTTTCCGCGCGGTTGCGCTCGAAAACGAATAAGGCCAGCGACATGCCGACAGCCGATAACACCAAGATATAAAACCAGAAATTAAGCAGTTCGGACTGGATATCGTTATTCGCGCCGAAAAAGCCCTCGTGCTTTACCAGTCCATACAGACCTTGAATCATGGTCATGACCATGATTAACATGGCGCCATGTCGTCCAAAACGCACTGCCGCCCAGACGAAAAACAAAAACATCCAAAATCCCAGCATGTGCCCGAGTTGGTCGCTGAACCATCCCAGAAAAATGGCTTGGCCAAATAAAAACGCCAGCCCAAAACACGCCAATGTTTCCAGAACACGATTACGACTTAACCAGTCGGTCGGTGTTTGCCGCCACACCAGCACAAATGGCGTAATGAGTATTATGCCGAGTACATCGCCTTGCCACCAATGTAACAAGTTCAAGGCAATTGCTTGCTGAGGTAATAAGCCTGAGATAAATAAGCTGGATACGCCGATGATGGCGCTAACTCCGGCGCAAACGGCACCGGCAAGGGCTAACAACAGATGATGTCTGGGGTGGGTTAGCGCAGGATTGAATCGCCCAAATCTGTTGAGTAACCAAACGCCGGTAAGCGCTTCCAGCGTGTTGCCTATTGCAATAAAAAAGGATACGGCAACTGAACTGCCGGCCAACATATTACCGGCAAGTGCGCCTATAAACACCCCCGGCCAATATTTTTTACCGCCCAGCAGCAATGCTGCCAACGCTAAACCACTAGGTGGCCATACGATTGAGACAACGGCGTTTTCAGAGAAAAAATCAAGTACGTATTTAGCGAGCAGTGCGTAAACCAATGCCAAACTAATCAGCCTTAATGCATTAGGCCAGTGATAATCGCGGAAACCTCGGAACATGTGTGTGAGTAACGACTTACAGGTAAAAAGAGTTTATCTTATCACTTGGAATCTTTGTGGTGACTTGTAACGTCCACAAATTAACAAATGACACGCAGTTAAGATTGAATGTATCGGGCATTGCGCTCAGTCACGCGGCCGATAAGTTAAGGAAACGTTGCGGCTCCATCATTGAACGCTGGCGCAATGATGGATGCGACTAAAGCGTTTTTAATCAGCGTGCTTTAACACTAATTTACTCAGTGCCGGCAAAATAATGAAGGTGCTGGTCATGATCCAGAAAATACCCATGGTAATAATCAGGCCCATACTGGCGATGCCTTGGTGTGGCGAGAATGCCAGCCCAAGAAAGCTGGATGCCGTGGTGAGTGCGCCGTAAAACATGGCTCGGGCAGTACTGGATTGATAAATATTTTGTTCTTCAGACATTGAATGATGCAGCTTTTCCACCATGTGTATACCGTTGTCGACGCCTAAACCCAATAGCAAGGGCAGGGCGATGATGTTGGCAAAGTTGATAGGTGTGCCGGTAATAACGGCACTGGCCATGGTGAACAAACCGGCCAAGATTAGCGGCGCCATGACCAATAAGGTATCCGTTACATTGCGACGAATAGCGTAAAGCAACAGGGCAATAGTGATCAGGGCGATGATGATGGCTTGCTGGAAGGCGGCGATGACTTCTTTCATCGATTCCCAGTACATGACCGGCAGGTCGGTGGTTTCCGGGGCAACGGATTGCACCTCGGTAATGAAGGTTTGCAAGTCGGTTAGGTCATCCAGATTATGCTTTGGGAATATCTGAATGCGGTAAATGCCTTCCTTACTTAACCATCTTTCCCGGAGCTCTGATGGCAACCCGGTCAGAGTGATTTCCTGGGCGTTCAGACTGTCCAGTAGTTCGTTGATGGCATTGGGCAACGTGCCCAGTAATGCGGTTTGAATGTTTTCAATAAACAGGCGCCGATTGGGTTGCAAACGGGTATCAAGTTCAGTCAATACGTCTTGCAATTCTTTTTTAAAGTGGGTTAGCGACGATATTTCGTGAGCATCGGTTTTAGTCGGCAGTACTTTATCGATAGTATTGATAACGCGCTTAATGGCAGCGGTCGGGTCAACATCGTATCTAAGTGGCGGAAATCCTTGTGCCTGCGAACCCAACAATAAGGCCATTTCTTCGATGATGGCTAATTTATCTTCTTGATGCGACGGGATGAAATCAAACAGACTGATGGTTTTGTCAACAGACGGCAATTGTTCAATTTTTTGTTGCAGGTCTTTGGCTTTTTGCTCATTTTCGGCCAACACCGTTAAAGTCATGGGTGAGGTGTCCGGATCTTTAAGCAGATTTTTAAAGGCGATGACCGATTCGGTATTCGGGTCGCGCAGGTTGATCGGGTTAAAGTCGGTTTTTACCTGCATGACCAGTATGATCGAAACTGCTGCAAGCAACGCCGTGCCAAGGGTAATGGGCTTAGCGTAATGTAAAGTAAGTGCCGCTAATTTTTCGGACAGCGTTTGCAGAAAAGGATGATGGGATTTAGCTTCTGCTTGGCTCATCGCCGGTAAGAGTTTTAACAATACAGGTAATAACGCTAATGTGACTATAAGACAGATAAATAAGCTGGTTCCAGCCAACAAGCCGAGTTCGGAAACGCCTTTGTAATCAGTAGGAATAAAGGCATACAGACCAATCGCAGTCGTGCCTGCGCACAAGAGTAGCGATGGTGCGGTGGAAACTAAAGTACTGCGTATGGCTCTTTCTTTATCGACATGAAGTGTCAGATTATCACGATAGCGCAAGCAAAAATGAATGGCATATTCAACGCCGAGTCCCATGTTGGATACGGCAAAAGCGACAGAGATAAGATTAAGTTCTTTTACCGAAAAGGCTGCAAATGCGCCGCAAAATATCATGCCCATTGCCAGCGTGATAAACGTGGCGACAGTGAGTAACACTGATTGATAAGCGACCAGTAAAATGGCTACCACCAACACAATCGAAAAGAGACTCGCGGTAAACGTGCCGGCACTCATTCCCGCCAGTTCGTCATCTTCAAGGCCGACTTCGCCGGTAATCCATACTTTAACTTCAGGCAGATTAGGTTCTTGAATACTGGCTATAGCCTCGCGTATCCCGAGAATGGCCTTTTCTGCGGGACGTATTTGGGTGAAATCAAGTACCGGTGTAACCAAAATAAAACCATTGTCGGAATGTTTCCCGGTCATTTTTTTTTCAGCAATTAATGTTTCCCAGGACATTAATCCCGCTCCGGCATGGGTGCTTTTATGCAGAGTGTCTGATACTTTGTCGATTAACGACGATATGTCAGTCGGTAATTCTTGGGTTTTGTCGGTCTAACCCAATGCATCTTCAAATACCGAGAAAAAGCCATTTAGATCAGGTTCTTGAGAAATTCGGCCAATAAACGGCTGAGCTTGAGACAGGCTGTTGGAGACGGTCTGTAGATCATTGTTTTCCAGATAAAGTAAACCGTTACGGTGAAAAAACTCGGTGTCGTTGGGGGCGTAAACGGATTTTATTAGGTCTTTATTGGCGCTAAGTAGTCGCTCAAGTCGGCTGGTGGCTGCTTTGGTTAATTCAGGCGTTTCAGATTCCAATACCAGTAATAGCGTGTGCGTATCTTGGGCAAACAGCTTTTCGACTTTGCGGCGATTTTGTTGAAACGGCGCGTCGGGGGCAATCAGTTCAGTAGTATCTGTGTTGACGCTCAAGTTATTACCGGTGTACTGCAAGGCGCCGCCGGCAAGCATTACAATGAGTACGACAATTGTAAAAGGATGACCAAGAGCCCAGTTGCCCCAGTGAGACAACAGATTTTTTGACTTGAGTTTTAACGACATATCTTAAATTCGCTTGGTGTTAAGCATTAGTGGAAAGTGACGGTATTCAAAGCGTTGAGAGCGTCGCTTTGAGATTCGTTGAGATTGTCGCCTTGCTGTTCAATGAACAAAGCGGCGATATTGGCAGTATTTGCGGCTTTTAACCCGTCTTGACGGCCCAAGCAAAGCAGTGCAGTTGACCAGGCATCGGCAAGCGTTGGGTTGCTGTTTAACACAGTCACAGAGACTAAATTGTGAATGACAGGACGACCGTTACGAGCGTCAAGAATATGGCTGTAGCGTTTGCCATGATCATCAAAATAATGGCGATAAGTGCCGGAAGTCATCACCGCAAGCGGCTGTTCTTTGGGCATGGTGATGATTTTATGCATCACTTTTTGACCCGGCAGCGGCCTTTCCAGGGCAATGCGCCACGCGGTACCATCCGGTTTTACGCCTTGGGTTTTTAATTCGCCGCCAATTTCTACCATGTATTGTTGAACGCCTTTTTGCTCCAATAACTTGCTGATTCTTTCCACGCTATAGCCTTGCGCGATGGAGCCTAAATCTATTTTGATCATCGGCAGTTTTTTTCTGAGGTGGTTGTCGTCGAAAATTTCCAGCTTATCCATGCCGATATTACTTAGGTTCTCGTGGATAGCAACATCGCTGGGAATAGTGAGGGTATCTCCTTTAAACCCCCATAAATCAAACAACGATTTAATGGTTAGGTCGTAGCAGCCCTGGCTGGCCTCATAAACTGTTTTGGCGATGCGCACCAGCGAGACAATTTCGGCGTCTACTGGGTGGCTATCAGTGTTTTCGGCTTGATTAAATGTTTCTATGTCCGAATCTTTACGGTAATTGGACAGTGTCTTATCGATGGCGGCAAATTCATTTTCGATGCTGGATTTAATCTCAGCGGTATTTGTCAGGTTGGGGGACCAATAACTAATGTGGTAGGTCGTGCCTTGGGCGGCACCTTCCAGTTTTTCAATAGGTTGTTCAGAACAACCAGTAAGCAACGCAACAACCAGCGCCAGGCTAAAATAGTCGGGAAATTTCATGATTGGGTCAGTGGATTAATCTGCCACATTGTCTGGTCAGTTAGAGACAAACTCATGACAAGAACGGGCATAAGAAAAATAAATTCGCGAATAGTCATCTTGGCAATGTGCTCTATGACAAATTGCCGCAGTTATTATAATCGGATTGAGGGGATGGTTTTTAAAAAATAACCCGGAGATGCCCGTTAACTTCGCCGCATTACCCAATCGTGCAATAACAAAGCGGCGAGCAATGCGCAGCAAGTCGCAAAGCCAAAAGCGGCCAGTGGATTGGTCATTTGCCATAACCAGCCAAAGATGATGGAAGCCGGCAACAGCATGATGCCGACGGTCAGGTTAAACCAGCCGTAAGCCGTGCCCAGCACCTCGCGCGGTACGATGTCAGCGACCAGCGCTTTTTCGGCACCTTCGGTAGCCGCCATAAATAAGCCGTAAAACGCAAATAACGGCCACAGTAGTAACGGATGGCTGTTGAAGCCCAGTAGTAAATAGAAGGCGCCATAAACACTCCAGCCGCCAACGATCAGGCGGATACGGCCGACTTTATCGGAAAGCGCCGATAACGGTGTAGAAAATACCGCCGCGGTAAGCGATGTCAGTGCCCAGAGTAATGGGATTTGGTATTCGGGAAGTCCTAAGTCTTTTGCCCGTAACAGTAAAAACATATTCGAGGCATTGCCCAACGTGAACAACGCCAACACCAATAAATAGCGCTTAAAAGCTAAGGGGAGTGCGGTTACTTGCCAGCTAAAATGCTGAACCGGCAGCTCAAGGTCTCGATTGGGTTCTTTTACCCATAGCGCTAAACTGACTGCTAAAACGCCGCCCAACGCAGACCACAGAAACACCTCTTTTAAGGGCATTTGCTCGGCCAGTAACCAAGCTGCAAGCAGCGGACCTACTACCGCACCGGCATTATCCATGGCACGATGCAAGCCGAAAGCCAAGCCGAGGTTTGCTTCATCGACCGTCAATGCCAATAGTGCATCTCGGGGCGCAGTGCGTAATCCCTTGCCAATGCGGTCAGCAAACCGCAACGCCAACACCATCGGCCAGATGCTGGTGAACGCCAATAGCGG
>JAQTQN010000090.1:3076-10429 GCA_028712225.1 Methylobacter sp. | reverse complement strand
TGCCGAAGGGGGATGATACCAACCTTCGGTTCCTCATAAGGGACGTTAGTGCTTAGCCTGGAGAAGGCGAATTGAGTTCGGCCGGTTCCGAATAGCCAAACGCTTCGATATAGGGTTCCAGTTGCGGGAGGATCGATTCAAACTGTTTTTCGTAATGTTTCCAACGCGCAACCGCCGTACGATAAACAGGTTGCGACACTGCCGCAAAGCTGGGTGTTGAGATGTATCGACCCTTGGCGCGTTCGTGAAATCGTTCAACCTCTGGTCGCCATTCGACGCCTAGAAACTCAAAAACACGCCGGTAGGTAGTCTCAAAATCTGCCACGGTGTCTTCGTAACGAACTTCGAGATAATTCGGCTGAATGCTATCTCGCAACGCTAGCCAGTATTGCATTACCGCCGCATATTGCTTTGCTATGCCTTTCCATGACAGTAGGTTGATAGTCGCCGGAGCCGGTGAGAATGCCTGCATGAAACAACTTATACAGATGTCTCTGGGGTCGCGAAGGGCAAATAAAATCCGAGCTTCCGGAAAAATCACACTGATAGTCCCTAACTCAATGGTGTTGAGCGCATTCTTGTCAACGACCTGCTTAAGCATTACCTGGTCGCCATGTTCTTCCCGCATTCGCCGCCAATAAAATTGGCGGAGTTGCCTCAGTTGGGATTCGTCTAATGATTTCAATGCCAGGGCTTGGTCGTCAGTAATTCCGCTGATGCGATTTAATTCCAACGTCAACTCATGAACGATGGTGCTTTCGTCGGTGGCAAGTAAACCCGGGTGTGCGGCCAATACTTGTTCGGTTAATGTGGTGCCGGAGCGTAAAAAGCCCATCAAAAATGCCGGTACCGGCAAGCCATCGTTAATCAATGCTTCAGCCGGCCAACGTTTGAGTAAGCCGGCAGTAAATCCTTGCTGGTTACGTTGCAGGCTGTTGAATAAATAATCGCGGCTGCCCGGGTGTTGCGCAAGCAGCGCGGAATGGCTTTCCGCGGCCTTAGTCAGCGCGGTAAATGCCTGTTCATAGCGGCCGAGTTTATCGAGAATTACGCCTATTTCCAGGTTAGCCCGGGCGGTTTGTTCAGGATCGACATTTTGTTCAATTACCAGCGTCAGGCGCTTTAGGGCTTCATCGACGGAGCCTAATTGGGATTCAATGATTGCCAGTAAAATATGGCAACCCGGATGCTCTGGGAGCATCCGGCAAACGCGTTGGGAAATGGGTAGTGCCTCGGCGTTACGATTTACGCGCGTTAAACAAAGCACCAGGTTGTTCAGCGCAACCGGCGACTCAGGGGCAAGAGCCACGGCTAACCGGGCCAGACGCTCAGCGGCAGCAATTTCCCCCCAATGCATTAACTGCGCGGATAGCTCTAATGCAAATTTGGGCTCGCGTGTTTTTGCCGCTTGCCGTTCAAGTAGTTTAGCGGCTTGCAATAGATAATCGACTCCTTCGCGACGTCGTTTAAGCCAACACAGGGATTGCCCAAGGCTCGCCAGAATGTAGGCATCTGCAGGTTTTGTCTTGTGTAACTTACGAAACCAATGCTCAGCCTCGGCAAAATCAGCGCGGGCAACAGCCTGCTGTGCTTGTTGATGCATTGCCTGAATGTTTGTTATCTGCTGGGGATTAGCGTGTGTAGCTGTTTGTTGAGCGCAGCAGGCTTTGTATTTTTTACCACTCCCGCACGAGCAGGGATCATTGCGGCCAAGTTTGCTGGGGGCTGGATAGGACATGTGTGGATACTCGAAAGTGACTAACGGAAATTGCTAAGGCGTGAGCCTTGCTTGATTTATAAAAAGGCGGAGAGCTTCCCTTGAGGTTATTTCCGGCGTTGTTTAGGTCCGCTGAATATTATTAGTCATGCAAAGGTAATTTTCCACCAACACTTTTAGCTAGACGTTGTTTGTTCATTTGTAACTGATGTTACGCACTCCGGCTGAATCAGAACGCGTAAATCTGCCTGAGCGATATTGTTGTCCAGCTAGGGAAGCGCTGAACCAATCGATTTTGTTCATGGTTCGACAAGCTCACCACGAACGAAATCAATAGGTTACCGTTCATCCTGAGCTTGTCGAAGGATTTAATCAGCGCTTCCCTAGCCAACTCAAGTTGCTTTTGAAAGTGACAGCCCAGGGAAGGGCTAATTCATGACTTTAATAGAAAATTAGCAATAATGGCTAATTCAGTTTTCCAAACAGCGCGGTTAATAGCTGCTGCCAGCATTTATATTTTGCCATCCAGGCCCATTTGAAAATATTTGTGGGTGATTTTGTCTTGATTTTCCAATAACCAATCAATATCCGGAGTATTGGTCATTGCTTTATGAATGGCTAGTGCCATGGCTTTACGGTGAATATCAAAGAGAATTTGATGATCCAGATTGTCGTCGGTGGCAACGCTGGGATTTAACCAGACCGAACAAATAATCCCCAAATCATTGGCTTTTTCTTTAGGAATATCGCCAGCACGCACCGCGTCTAAAACACCATTGGCAATTGCTGCCTGCACGGTGCCCATTAAAATATTGGTGTAACGGCTGTTGTTAACAGTCACTTTACTTACCATCAGCGTGACCGGTCGTACCTGAATGTCGGTATTCAAGATGGCGAATACTTTTGAATGGCCCTTGGCCTGATTACCGGTTAAGGTTGCTAAGGCAACCCCCACCGGGCCGTCTAATTCGCCGATAATGACTTCCGGCTCAGCCGCCGTGCCTGCGGGGCCGCCCGCTACTAAGGCTTCGCCTGTGCGCATAATGATACGTTCGCTCATTTTTTCTCCTCGATATAATATTGATGTAAGTGGCTAAAGTATCATGGATAGAGGCAATCTTTAGGCCATTAGAGTGCGCTTGTAAGGTTGGAATGCTGTAAACGCCAATATTGCGCTATGCTTTGGCGGTTTCATTCCGGCTCAGATTAAATTTAACAAACGATGTCATGACACTCAAATCAACCCGTTTCAGCTTTATTATCGCCATCAGTATTATTGGATTATTAAATACCTTTTTAGAAGTTAGCCTTTGGTGGCTGGTATTACCCAGTGTCATTTTTCAACTGCTCATCATTTACGGTTCGGCAATCATTCAATCCAATTTTCACGGGCCAGCCTATTGTTGTGCGGATGTTTCGGAAAAACGCATTGCCTTGTCGTTTGATGATGGGCCAAATCAGGAATTCACGCCCCAGGTGCTTTCTATATTGGCGCAATACAATGCAGCGGCGACTTTTTTTGTTATCGGTAAAAACATTCCGGGCAATGAAAGTGTTTTGCAACAGATTGATGCCGCAGGACACAGCATTGGCAATCACAGTTACACGCATGGTTTTTTTGTGGATTTTAAAAACTTGCCAGGCTTTATGGATGAACTAAATCAGACCACAGCAACTGTCTTCGACATCATCGGTAAACGGATGAAATTATTCCGGCCGCCTTACGGAGTCACCACACCCAGCTTGGTAAAAGCTGCAAAATTATTGGATTACAGCATCATCGGCTGGACTATTCGCTCGTTAGATACAACTGGCGATACCGCCCAAACTATCAGCCGACGCGTACAGAAAAAAATAAAGCCCGGCGCTATTATTTTGTTTCATGATACTTCGGATAAAACCATCCAGGTTTTAACGCAAACGCTTAATTTTGCTAAAGAAAATGGCTATAAAGTTGTCAGTGTTGATAGGCTTTTAAAGATTGAAGCTTATGAATAATGGGCAGCAACTTTAAGCCATTCATGATGCAACACAGGCCCATCACGAACGGCTTAACTTAACGATATTGAAGGTTAGGTTGAAAGGATTAAGGGGCTAGTATTATTTTTCAACGGCATCCAGAACGCACAATGCCGTCATATTTACAATCCTGCGCACGGTCGCGGACTGGGTAAGAATATGCACTGGCCTGGCACTTCCAAGTAATACCGGACCGATGGAAATACCATTGCCGGCAGCGACTTTGAGCAGGTTGTAAGCGATATTTGCGGCGTCGATATTGGGTAACACCAGCAGATTCGCGCTGCCTTTTAACGGTGAGCTCGGCATCAGCTGTTTTAAAATATCAAAGTCCAGCGCGGTATCGCCATGCATTTCACCATCAACTTCCAAGTCCGGAGCTTGTGCCTTGAGGATGGCAAGCGTAGCTCTCATCTTTTGCGCCGATTCGCTGTTACTCGTGCCAAAGTTTGAATGGGATAACAACGCAACCCGTGGGCTTAAGCCAAAACGGCGTATCTGTTCCGCGGCTAACAAGGTTATTTCGGCGAGTTGTTCTGCACTGGGATTTTCATTGATGTGGGTATCGACCAAGGCAATCTGCCGGTCGGGCAAAATCAGTACGTTCATCGAGGCGTAGACATCAACTCCTGAGCGTTTACCCAGCACATTGTCGATATATTGCAAGTGCAAACTGGTTGAGCCAAAGGTGCCGCAAATCATGCCATCGGCATCACCTTTATGGATCATCATTGAGCCAATCAGCGTGTGCCGACGGCGCATTTCCAGTTTGGCATATTGTTCGGTGACGCCTTTACGCTGGGTCATTTGCAAATAGGTTTGCCAATAATCCCGATAACGCTCGTCAAACTCAGGATTAACGATTTGAAAATCAATGCCGGGTTTTAGACGTAAGCCGAACTTTTGGATGCGTTTTGCCAGAATGCTCGGGCGGCCGATCAAGATTGGATTGGCAATTTTTTCATCAACAATAATCTGCAGTGCGCGCAGTACGTTCTCTTCTTCGCCTTCCGCAAAAACGATGCGTTTTTTATACGCCGGTACGTCTTTGGTCAGTTGAAAAATGGGCCGCATGAAGGTGCCGCTGTGATAGGCGAATTGTTGTAAGTGCTCGATATACGCTTGCATATCGACAACCGGGCGGGTGGCAACACCGGAAGCCTGCGCCGCATGTACGATGGCCGGGGCGATTTTGGTCATCAGCCGGTGATCGAAAGGCATTGGAATCAGGTAGTCGGGGCCAAAGGACAGGTTATTCACACCGTAGGTTTTGGCCACAATATCCGATTGCTCGGCTTGTGCTAATTCTGCAATTGCCTGCACTGCGGCCATCTTCATTGCCAGGTTTACCGTGGTCGCTCCGCAATCCAGCGCGCCTCTGAATATGTAAGGAAAGCACAATACGTTATTTACTTGATTGGGATAATCGGAGCGACCGGTGGCAATAATCGCATCGCTGCGAACTGCCTTAATGTCTTCCGGAAGAATCTCGGGATTGGGATTGGCTAACGCAAATATGATTGGCCGATCAGCCATGCGTTTGACCATGTCTTGCTTTAATACGCCGCCTGCTGATAAGCCCAGGAATATATCCGCGCCGATAATGATTTCGGCCAAAGTGCGGGCATCGGTTGCCTGCGCAAAACGGGCTTTATCAGGATCCATTAATTCAATGCGGCCTTGATAAACCACACCGGCCAAGTCGGTGACGAAAATGTTTTCGACCGGAAAGCCGACTTCAACCAGCAAATTTAAACAGGCGAGCGCCGCTGCACCTGCACCCGATACCACCAATTTACAATGCTTAAGATCTTTGCCGACAACTTTTAAACCGTTGATCAATGCGGCGGCAACGATAATAGCCGTGCCATGCTGGTCGTCATGGAACACCGGAATGTTCATGCGCTCGCTGAGTTTGCGTTCAATATAAAAGCATTCCGGCGCTTTAATATCTTCCAGATTAATGCCGCCAAAAGTGGGTTCCAACGCGGCGATAATGTCACACAGTTTGTCCGGGGCGGATTCATTCAGCTCAAGATCGAACACATCGATCCCGGCAAATTTTTTGAATAATACTGCCTTGCCTTCCATAACCGGCTTGGCTGCCAATGGGCCAATATTGCCTAATCCAAGCACCGCCGTGCCATTGGTGACGACACCCACCAAATTGCCGCGGGCGGTATATTTAAAAACGTTGGCGGCATCGTTGACGATTTCATCACAAGCCGCGGCCACGCCCGGCGAATAAGCTAAAGCCAGATCGCGCTGGTTGGATAGATGTTTGGTGGGCGTGACACTGATTTTGCCCGGTGTCGGAAACTGGTGATATTCAAGAGCGGCTTCGCGTAAACGTAAGTGTTCGGGTTCTTTAGGATCAATGGGTGAGGTCATGTTAATTGGGTTTTATAAGTTAATGATGTTGGGCAGTTTTGATTTAAAACTTTTTGTGTCGCAAGCGACGTAATTTTAAACGAGGTCCCGCCCCCGAAGGCGGGATACTTTCTTTTGCGCGGCCAAAAGAAAGTATCCAAAGAAAAGGCCGCCCGGATACCACTTGTTTCCTGCGCGCTGCCGTTGTCATCGAGGGTTGTCAAATGGGGCTCCTGCCCCATTGCCAACGCCCGGCATCCATGCCGTGCCCCTACGGGCTATTCCCGATGACAGCGTCAGTGCTCGGCGCGGTATACGGGATTTTTTAGTTACGCTGCGCGTAACATCAGTTAAATTAGCGTTTGCGGACAGCATCCAGAATCAGGTTTTGATCCAAGATGATAAGCATTTTTCCAGGGATGTCGCTTTCTGGGATATTGGCTAATGATTTGACGTAACCGCCGTCGCCGCTCAGTAGTTCATTAACATCTTGTATTTTTGATTTTTCAAATGTAGCAATGGCATCAAGTTCATCAACCAGCAAACCAACGGGGCCTTTTTGCGTTCGGACCACGATAATCGCTCCCGTAGGATTTTCAGTCAGTTCCGCTTCGATAGGTTGGCCGGTCAAAATTCTGCCGTCGATTACCATTATAGGGAGTTTTTCATTGATTCCGTCTGAACTGTTATCACAATAAATGACGCTGCCAACTATATAAGATTTAACGCCCGGCAGCGTGTTTATCAGCGCAACATCAACAGCTTCAAGAACATCGCAAGCAAAAAATGCATAGATTTCGGTGCCGATATAAAACGTTGCTAGATCGACTGTTTCAACACTGATGGGCTCTTGCGGGTAAACGATGGTTTCTCGCTGTTTAATATCGGTGGCTTCGGTCTTCTCGCCAATGGGTATAAATACGAAGGCGGCGACATCATTCAGGTAATCGCCGGTAGTTTTAAACTCGCGGTAGCCGCGGGAGGAGTAACAACCGACCGCATAATATTTTTTGTTATAAAGTACGATTTTGGATTTTCCGGAGCCCTCTTTGAGTTCAAAAAATTCAGGATCGGAGCAAAAAACCTCACCCGTTTTGAAATTGGACTCCCCGGTCGAAGCGATGATGCGACCGCTGGGGCGTTCTACAAATAATCCAAATGTGCCGGGTTTATCAGGCAGGCAATCCTCAAGCATGTGTTTAAATTCCGGAGTCGAGTCAAACACGATGCCGATCCCGCCAACGACG
>JAQTQN010000090.1:0-2976 GCA_028712225.1 Methylobacter sp. | reverse complement strand
CAAATTGAGTGACACCGTAGAGATCACCTTCTCGAACGGCTTCAATGATACGACCAATCGGTACATGGTCAGGATCACTGGTGGCAATTACTACGGAATCCGCGTTTAGCAACAACATGGCTGCTTTGTCGCCTCTCTTTTGTAAGCTGCGAAATATTCCGTCCATTTCGTTATCAAATCGAAACGATAGGCACAACACGCCAATAACCGAGTCATTCAGTGGGTTGACGATGCGTTTTGAATAAATAAGTGCTCTATCGCTGCCAGGACGGAGATTGGTTTTGCCGAAGGTTTCAACGTAGTCTTCCAGCGAGTGTAATGTCTGCTGAATAATCGGGTCTAAGATGCGTTGATCGACGTTTCCAGTGTTGCGGTCAAGTCTTGCCAGGATGTGGCTGTCGGCATCGAGAATAATGATGTCGTCGTACACGGTATATTTTGAGCCGTATTCGTCGAGTAGTTGGTTAATCGCATCGATGTAAATCCGCTCACCTTTTGTCGAGCCTTGAACGAAATCGCAAATATCGGCGTTGGTCGCCAAAAATCCGATGTCGGCAGTACGTTCATATAGGTTACGCACCAGAATATCTATCGATACTTGTGCCTTGGATTCCAGTTCCAGGCAGGTTTTTTTGATTTCTTCAGATACCAGCTGGTTGGTCAGAGTGTTTTCCAAATCACCAAAGCCTTTTTTAGTGGCTTCCATTGCCGGTAATATGGAGGCGGCTTCTTTGGGACAACTGATTTCCGCAATTGCTGAAATCAGTCCCCAAGTGCCATTCAACTCACGGAGAATTTCCTTGCACTGGGCAACGCTGCGAATATACGGGGAGAATGTTTCAAAACGGTCAGCCTCTGACAGCATGTTATGTTTCCTTGTTATGCGTTAAAAATGAAACGAGACATTGATGGCAACAGCAAGATGTAAGCCACGTTGTCTGGTTTGCTACAAATTAAGGGTTGAGCGGATATTGTTGAGTCAAGCGATTTAATCCACGCACAACTTTAGTGCGTGGAGCCGATGGTTATTCACTAATGTTGTGCGGGTTCGGGACGTATATGGGATGTCTAAATCAGTCAAAGTCATAGCCATGCGGCGGCAATATCAACTAATAAGATGCGCTTTTCGTCCAGCCTGAGCGATAAGGTTTTGCAAAGTACATCGGTATTAAAGTCTCTATAACGTTCGGAAGTGACCAGGCGATAGTCATCTTTTTCAGATTCAAGCGCCAGCAATTGATAAAAGTAAGGTCGCCAGGCCCAGTTAAAGCCGATTTGTGCGGGATCCTCAAACCATTTGCCATCGGCAAAATTAAAATTCGACGATATTTGTTCGCCGCTGTTATTACACAAATAAAACCTTAGAACGCCACTTTCCTCAAAAGGGTGGGCTGATAGATGGTTAAGATTGAAATCGGTTTCTAACGCTTGCTTAAGGTGTTCGCAGAGAATTTTAATTTTGGCGATATATTGAATTTTGTGTTGTTCTTTGGTCAGTGTGTTGTCTAAGAAAGTTTTTCTTAAATCGCCGATTTTATTTTGGAAATAGCTTGAGTTTTTGAATTCAGCCTCGGCCGGTGAAAACAAATAGCCTTGCATATATTGGGCGCCGCAGCTTAAGCCGAAAAAAAATTCCTCCTCGGTCTCCACGCCTTCACAAACGATGCGGCAGCCGGTGCGTTTTGCCAAGCGGGTTAACAGATGAACTATGTCGCTGGCAATGCCGCCTTTAGTGGCCTGTTTAAATAGCCGCATATCCAATTTGATAATATCAGGCTGGATGGCCATGACTCTTTCCAACTGCGAAAATCCGGCACCAAAATCATCAATAGCCACTTTCAAACCGTGTTTTCGATAGACATCGACAACTTCAACGAGTTTGTCCAGGTCGCCTTTTGATTCAGTGATTTCGATAATGATCCGGCTTCGGTCGACATTAAATTCATCCAGCATGAGCAATGTCGGTAATGAATTTAAATCAGAGACATAGTCAATCCACTGTGCGGAAATATTTAGCGTTAAGTAACCGTTACAATCTGATACGCTGAATTTTTGCAGTGCTTGACGCCTTACAATACGATCCCATTCAATCAGTTGTTCATCAGCAATATGCGGCGAGGAGAATAACTCGCCTGCCGAAATGACGTTACCATCGATGCCCACTTGTCTGGCTAAGGCTTCATAACCAATGACCCTGCCGCTGGCAATGCCAATAATAGGTTGAAAGTAGGGGAATAATTTTTCTTGATTCATGTGTGAAAAGCATTACTAGGTTTTGCGCTTTGTTGAGTTCGCGCAATGGGTTAAATCACACTTAAAAGGTAAGCAAACTTTTCGTCACTAATTTAAGTGAATATAAATTGTAGAATTTGCACGGGATCACCAGACAAAAAAAAGCGTCCTATCGGAGAAAGAGAGGACGCCCAAGGTACCAAGCACAGGGATGAACAATTACAAAGCATGTTCATTAATACAAAAGCATTAACAGTGCCAAAATATAAAACGTATTTATTTCAATTGGTTGTGTATTGGTTATAGTTTTGGTACTTAGTAATTGCACCAAAATAAGGCGTTAATAGATTTTAGATGTTCCAGCTTGGTGCGTTCTGCATATTGGGCGGTGTTTGAATACATCCAGTATGGCTGGAACCGGTTAATACAGGCAAAGCTTTACGGGAAGCACTTTGCCAAATTAAATCGATTGGCTAACCGTTCGTACTGAATCTGTCGTTAGAGGTTCTCTTAAACTAAAACTGCCGGTGTAACCGGTAGAGGCGAGCTAAATGTCTAAAGATAAAACGAAAGAAATCAACTGGCTACCTGATGTTGATGATCAAAATTACCCGGCAGCTGAATCTTACCTTACGATCCTTTATAGCCGGGAAATTGTTGCGGACATGATAGCTAGGTTAAAAAACATCGGATGTGTGCGATTTATAAATTTAACGAAGATGCCTTTATTCAATGCAAGATTAT
>JAQTQN010000314.1 GCA_028712225.1 Methylobacter sp. | reverse complement strand
GTCGTTCCGTAACGGTTTTATCGCCAATGCTGACTGCACCACGATAAACATAGATAAAACCGTTATATCCAGCGGGTAAAGCTTGCTCGAAGCTGCGGCCTGCCTCCAGATGTACATCAAGATACAAGGGTTCGGTGACCGGCCTGGTCATTGCGCCGCTTATGCCATGACTGGTTCCGGCAATCACTTTAACCGACACGCCATTGCCGGTTTCGAATGTGGGAATCGTCTCAGCAGCAATATCGCGATACCACGGGGCTGACAGCTTGTCTTTGGCAGGCAGGTTAAGCCAAAGTTGAAAGCCTTCCATCACGCCATCTTCTTGTTCAGGCATTTCTGAGTGGAGAACACCGGCACCGGCGTTCATCCATTGCACGCCGCCGTTTTGCAATAAGCCTTGGTGTCCTGCGCTGTCATGATGGCGCATGCGACCGGCAATCATGTAAGTCACGGTTTCAAAGCCGCGATGCGGATGATCGGGAAAGCCAGCCAGATAGTCATCGGGATCGTCGCTGCGAAACGCATCCAGCATCAAGAAGGGATCAAGGCGTCTGTGTAGCGGTTGACTGACCAGCCGGATGATTTTTACTCCGGCACCTTCAGTCACAGACTGACCGGTAATGATTTGCCCTATGTTACGCGGATGTTGCACGGTTTCAGTCATGATCGTCTCCTGTCTATAAACACAATGGGTTGCCACGAGATACTGGCGGCAGTTTATAAGATTATGGGAGGAATATGCCATGCCTGTAAAAGCAGCATTATTTGCGGTGAGTTTGACAATCAGCCGAAAGCAGTTAAGCCAGTTATTGAAAAACAATAATAATTTGATGAGGAATGATGATGAAACGATATAGCAGCTTGTGGATTTTGGTATTAATGATGTTTACCGGCACTTGTTGGGCTTATGGTGGCGGCAGTAGTAGTTCAAAAGCTTGTGCCAAACCAAAATTTACCGACTTGGTTCCAGCTGAAAATACCGAAGTTGTGCCAGGGGCAACCTTTTCTTTTACAGCGTCCGCCAATACTTATCCTGATTCCATCAAAGTTACAGTAAAAGGTCAGCCAGCCCCTATTAAAGTCACGCCAAGAGATTCGGGCAGTGTTGAGGTAAGCGGAGAAATTCCCAAGACTTTAAAAGGTACCTACGCCAGAATTGCCATCACAGCTGATGGACAAAACAATTGCAAAGGTGCAGACGGCTGGTTGGTGAAAATTACTGAGTGATAAGCTGTTAAGACGGGTAAAGCGAGGCTAAATTCGATAAAAAAAGCGCAAGTTTCAACTTGAAACTTGCGCTTTTTACTTTAATGGATACTTTGTTGGCGTTGTTGTGCAGGAAGTAATTTGTATAGCTTGAAAACTGCGTAACCAGCCAGGATATAAATCAGCGCAGAAGCGGTATAGGGAGGATAGTATTTGGCTACTCGTTCTATGTACTGAGCCCACGATGTATCTGGGTAGCGGCCGGACAGTAGATAAAAGCTGCCATTAGAAATAAGAAATGCTGTTGATGTGGCGAGTGCGGCTGAAGCGAACGATTTTGCAAACTCTAGTGTTGTCAGGGTTTTGAAGGCGGCACTGTAGCGACCGGCCAGCCACATTGCCGCGTACGTAGGAATTAAAAAAACATAGGCAGGCGAAACGCACCAGCTGCTGGTGCCGCCTTTGATGGCAACATAATCAATAAATGCGGCTAATCCCAGTAAAAATATAAACAGTAATTTTTTACGATAAAAACCGGCAAAGAAAAAAACGGCTAAGGAGGCATCGGGTAAATGTAGGAAATCACCAAAGTGGTGAAAGCGAGTCAGTGCCATCAGCGCGATTAACGCGACGGGTAAAAAATCGATTTTTGGCAATTGTTTAGCGGTCATATTGTTATCTCTAGTCATGTTTTTAAGGTTAAAGCCATCCTGGCCATTGTTTTGTCAGTTATTGTAATGCACTGAGACAAAAAAGTTTCTATCGGCGGTGTTGTAGGTATCAACAGTTTGATAGTTTTTATCCAACAAATTACTCAGCTTGGCACTTAACATCCAGTTGTTATTGATGTGATAAGCAGAGCGCAGGTCAACGGTGACAAAACCCGCGACCTGATTTTTGTTTTTGACATCATCATATCGATAATCTTGCGCCAGCACATTGGCGCCCACATCAATCGCGCCAAAGCTTTTGGATAAATCGAATGACAAGGTTTGTTCGGCGCGTCGCGGCAGCTGCAAGTTAGTTTTTCTATCGACAGGGCTTAACAGATTCATGCCCAGCTTGCCGTTCCAGCCCAACAGTTGGGTGGAAATTTCCGATTCGATACCGTCAATTTGGGCTTTATTGACGTTTTGAGCGGTAGATTGTTTAGTGACAGGATCAGTGCCGACAGCGATTAAATTGTCGATATTGGTATGGTAAGCCCGTATCTCCCATTGTCCCCAGTCATGATTACCGGCAAGACCGGTCTCGACTGAGGTTGATTGTTCCGGTTGAAGGTTTGGGTTGCCATAATTTGGAAAGTACAAATCATTAAACGAGGGCGCTTTAAAAGCGTTACCAAAATTTGCCAATAAACTTACACCGTAATTCCAATTATATCGCCAGCCCACATTGCCGGTGACATAGTCGCCAAACGCTTCGTTTTTATCCCAACGCACCGCCGCATTAACAAAATGATCATCGAAAAGTTGGCTGTGTAATTCGGTAAATACGCCTAAGTCATAGC
>JAQTQN010000089.1:9046-10633 GCA_028712225.1 Methylobacter sp. | reverse complement strand
GTGACAATGTTGGCTTTTTTGGTGTTTTCAGCAAGAAACGCAGCACCTGCGGCTTTGTTTTCTTCGGGAGTAGCGGCGTTGGCCATAGTAAGTCCTATAAAAATAACAGCGATGATGGAAGTAATTTTAAGAAAAAGTTTTTTCACGGATTTGCCTTTAAGTGACGTAAAAACGCTAGTTTATCAAAAAAAGCCGTTTCTGCTTTCCAATTGATTTTTACAACCGCCAAGTTGGCGTTGATAAAGCTTGGCGCGCAAGGCGACTTTGTCTGCGACTTTCAGTAGCCAAGGTTTTTGGTTATAGGTATGCCGTTGGTAGCCGCCTTGACCTTCGTGATAAGCCAGATATAAGCGTTTAGTGTCAGTCAGGGGAATGCCCAGTTTTCTATGGCTGGTATGACAGTACCAACCGATAAAGTCGGCAGCGTCAGAAAAGTCGTCGCGATCCGCGCCCCAGTTATCGGCCTTATCGAGATAATTATCCCAGGTTTCATCCTTGGCTTGGGCATAGCCATAGGCGCTACTGGCTCTAAACCATGGAATAAACCCCAGTAGCCAGGGGCGTGGCGGCTGGGCGTCGGCAACAAAGTGCGATTCCTGATGCATGATGGCCATTTGCACTTCAATCGGCACGCCCCATTTGTTAGCGGCATTTTTGGCATCATCGTACCAATCTTCTTTTTCATCGAAGGCGGCGCAAAGATTGTCACTATTCTTTGGCGGCAATGCGGTACAGGCCGTCAGTAACAATGACAGGGGTAAGATAAAAAATTTGATCATGATGTTTAACACATTAAATTAACCCGACGTTCGGCGGGAAAATCTCTAAAAAATGGCACTTCGACAAGCTTAGTGCGAACGGTAATCTATTTAAATCAGTGGCTTATCTGTTCATGCTGGGCTTGTTGAAACATTAATGGACAATTTTTAGAGGTTCCCGGTGGATAATGGGGGAGTATCCGAAAATTTAAAGACCCTATTATAATCCAGCCATTGGCTTCGTTAAGAAAGAGCCAGAGCGGGGATGAATCCTATAACAACTGGTGATGCATAAAATGATAAATCAGGAAGCACGACCTTATCGTAAGAATCTGGCAGAGCATGGCCTGATATATCTGGGCGGAGAAGAGCGCGAAATTGTAGTTAAAAATCTTTCCTTAACCGGATTTTTGGCTGAATTGCATTGCGAAGACGAATCTCTTGAAATCAGTGATATTTATCAAGCCATAGCAACAGGATCGCCGGTACTTGATTTTTACCTGTCTGAAATGCGCCTGGCCGGTGAGGTGGAGGTGGTTAGAGTCGACCTTGAAGAATCACATATCCTGATGGCATTAACTTTCAAATATGTATCTCATGATATAGACAATTTGTTATATAAAAGAAAAGCTTACCGAAAAATAATGTCGGCAACGGGCAAAATTCTGCTGGATGGTAATTTTACAGAGTTCGAAACCGTCAATGTATCTGTAGAAGGCTTAATGATTAAGCTGGATAAAATCGTTGATGTGCAAGTAGAGCAAATCACAGCTTTCCAATTTAAACGCTTGGATTTGGAAGGCGCGGTGAAAGTTATCTGGGTTGACCC
>JAQTQN010000089.1:0-8946 GCA_028712225.1 Methylobacter sp. | reverse complement strand
GACGGTAAAGCCCATCGGTTAGAGCCCGCATAATTGATGCTGTTTAAGTAATTTGTAAATGCTTTCGCGCCAAACCAGCTGACAAGTACTAAGCCATCACCGTGAGAGTAGAAATCGCTATTAAGATCGAAGTCTACAGTTGAAACAATATGGCGACCGCTATTAGCGGGGGTTTCAACAATATTTGGCGTATTAGTTATGACAGGGCTGGCTGCGATAATGGCATTGACAACAGTGTCGTAGCCTTGATCTTTTATCATAGTGTTTAACAGGTCGGCGTCACCGGTCCAAGTTATGTTGCTAACACTGCTGTATACCACGCTTTGTCCACCTGCAGTACCAGCGGTTAAAGTTGCTTGGGCATTTATGGTGATTAAACTGAGTAGCAGACCCGCTGCCAGTAGAGTGTTGTTGAATTGCATAAGGTTTACTCCGTTGTTGATTACGATGTTTGTCTATTTTGCGGCTTCCTTTTAACGTTAGATAGTTGATCATATGCTGATTTGCTGCACAAGGGCTAACTTTTCTGGATTCTAGTAGGGTGGGTACGCTTTTTGTGCCCACGCGGATTAAGGCCTATTGCCTAATCGGATTACAGAAAAGCGTCGCATTTGGGATGAGCTTGAGAGATTAATGGAAAATTTTGAAAGACTAAGCCCGAACAAATGCACCTTACGCTGTAACGTATCGTTGTTTATCCCTGTTCGTCCAGTAAGCCGTCGCTAACTCATGCGCTTGTTGCTGGCTGTTGGCTTTGCCCAGTAATTTAAGGGCAACCGCAGCGGTGCCAATTACAGACGCTTCAGCAAAGTCATCGGCAATCTTGCCCTGCCAAAGCAAAGCCAATTGTTCAGGATCTAACAGTTCCGGTTTGACATGGCGATGGGTGAATAAGGCGGGCCAGTTTTCGTCGATCAATTCACCGTTATGTACGCTTTGCACCAGGCACTCCATATCGGGATTACGTTCGGTTTCGCCGCCTTCGCCTTTTAATACCGCCATATGCGGTTGCTGTAATAATGCGGCGGCTTGTTGATGCACGGGACGATAACCGGGATGAAATATGCCTTGAATGCTGTAGGCGGCGTTAAATGGATTTAACAACCTGACCAAGGTATGCACGGGCGAGCGTAAACCTAAAATCGGCCGTAGCTCGATAATGTCATGCAGCTTGGGGCAAAAATGTTCCAGCGATAAATAGCTAAAACGCTGTTGAGCCAGTTGTTGTTGTGCTTGTTCTACCGATGTTGCAGGCGCTAAGCCCAAGTATTTAAGCACATCTTGGGTATAAATCCGGCCTGCCGTATGGCCTTCTGAGCCATGCATAAATACGCTGATGCCGTTTTCTGCCAGCAACAACGCCGACAACAAAAACCAGGGTAAATGTCGACGTTTGCCAGCGTAAGAGGACCAATCCAAATCAACTTTGGTGTTGCCTGATTCCAGCTGAAAAGACTCTTGGGCGGCTTTTACAAAACCAGCCAATTCTTCCGGGGTTTCTTCCTTGACGCGCATCAGCATCAAGAATGCGCCTAACTGCACCGGCAATACTTGATCAGCCAAAATCATTTGCATGGCTTGATGAGCTTCATCCTGGGTCAGCGGTCTGGAGCCTTTTTTTCCCTTGCCCAATATACGAATAATTGGGGCGAACGGATGTTCGTCATGTGGCGTTTGTTCGTGATGGGTCAAGTTCATAAAGTTATTTTGAAATAATGATCAGTTAACAAGGCCGCAAACAACAGCGTTAGATAAATAATGGAATACCAGAAGGTGCGCATCGCGGTTTTATTATCTTTATGACGTCGCATCAACAACGCGTGATAAATAAAACCCAGCCCCAACGGCACCGTTACAGCCAAATAAATCAGGCCAGTCATGCCGGTTAAGTAAGGCCATAACGTGACAATGAACAGCAACAGGGTATAAAGCAATATTTGAAAGCGGGTAAAGTCAGGACCGTGTGTTACCGACAGCATGGGAATGCCCACCTTGGCATATTCATCCTGCTTGGCAATAGCCAAGGGCCAAAAGTGCGGCGGCGTCCAGACGTAAATAATCAACACCAGCAATAATGCATGCGGATGCACCTCACCGGTCATCGCGCACCAACCCAGCAGCGGCGGTGTGGCGCCAAAAGCACCGCCTATCACAATGTTTTGAGGCGTCATTCTCTTGAGATAAACGGTATAGAGGATGGCGTAACCGAATAGTGAAGCAAAGGAGAGTATCGCGGTTAAGGTATTAACCAAAAACACCAGTAACAGCATCGAAATCACCCCTAGTACGGAGGCAAAAATGATGACATTTGAGGAACTTAATTTGCCGGTAGGTAATGGCCGATTTTTATTACGCGCCATTTGCGCATCGGCTTTTTGATCAATAAAGTGATTGATAGCAGCCGCTGACGAGGCAGCAAGTGCTATACCGATGATGCTGTAGGCAAAAAGGGCCAACGGCGGCATGCCGGGAACAGCCAATAACATACCAACTACAGCGGTAAAAACCATCTCTGCAACCACGTTGGGTTTGCATAATTCAAGGTAACTTTTCCAGGAAGAAAGGGGAGATTGACCTGACATTATTTAATATATTCCAACTTTTTTAGTATTGTATAGAATACCGTGAACCACTCATTATTGAAACACAACCGCGCTAACACTAAACCAAAGAGGGATTTATGAATAAACGTTTTTTAGGGGGCTTATTACTGTGTTTGCCGGTACTAAGCGTAAGTGCAGAAAGCAAAGTGGCCGAGCATATTTTGACAAATGGCCTGAAAGTGTTGGTTAAAGAGGATCACCGTTCACCGGTTGTGGTATCGCAGGTTTGGTACAAAGTCGGTTCAAGTTACGAGCCCGGCGGCATTACCGGCTTGTCGCACATGCTTGAACACATGATGTTTAAAGGCACAGACAAGCATCCTGCCGGTGAGTTTTCGCGCATCATTGCCGAAAATGGCGGCGATGAAAACGCCTTTACCGGCTCCGACTATACCGCTTATTTTCAAACTATGGCCGCATCTAAGTTGCCGGTCAGTTTTGAACTTGAAGCCGACCGTATGCGTGGCTTGCACTTAATTGCAGAAGAACTAAAGAAGGAGCGCGAAGTCGTCACGGAGGAGCGCCGCATGCGTACCGATGACAATCCGCAAGCCAAGCTCAATGAACACTTCATGGCATTGGCTTACACCAACAGCCCCTATAAAAACCCCATTATCGGCTGGCCCGCAGACATCGCCAACTACTCGGTAGAAGATTTACAAGCCTGGTACCAACGCTGGTATGCGCCTAACAATGCCACGTTGGTGGTAGTCGGCGATGTTCAACCCAAAGCGGTATTTGAGCTGGCAGAAAAATATTTCGGTCCGCTTAAACCCAGCGAGATAAAACCCCTCAAGCCGCAAACCGAAGTTGAGCAGCTGGGTGTACGCAAAATGACCATTAAATTGCCTGCAAAGCTACCTTATTTGGTGATGGGCTATAAAGTGCCGTCATTGACCAATGTAGAACAAGAATGGGAAGCCTACGCATTAGAAGTTTTGGCTGGGGTGCTTGATGGCGGCAGCAGTGCCCGCTTGTCGAGTCGATTGGTACGCGGCAAGCAACTGGCGGTATCAGCCGGTGCCGGCTATAACCTGACCTCCAGATTACCCACCTTGTTTGAATTGGAAGCGACACCTGCCGAAGGCAAAACTGTTTGGGAATTAGAATCGGCATTAAAAAATGAGATTTCCGAATTACAAACGACCTTAATCAGCCCGGAAGAGCTGCAACGCATTAAAGCGCAAGTGTTAGCCAGCGCGGTGTACGAGCGTGATTCCAACTTTTATCAAGCCATGCAACTGGGCACATTGGAAACCGTTGGCCTAGGCTGGAAGAAAGTGGATGAATATGTCGACAAGGTTAATAAAGTAACCGCCCAACAAGTCCGCGATGTCGCTCGCAAGTATTTGCTTGATGATCATCTAAGCGTCGCTTACCTCGAGCCACAACCCATTAAAGACGGTAAAACTGCCCCGGCTGCTTTGCCTGCCCACGGACCCCAACGCTAAGTAAAGGAGATAAATAATGCGTATTCGAATAATAGGTTTGATGTTATTGGCATTCAGCCAGACTGTTTGGTCAACCGCAAAAATTGAACATTGGCAAACACCGCAAGGCAGCCGGGTATATTACGTCCGCACCGAAGGCTTGCCGATGGTGGATATACAAGTAGCTTTCGATGCCGGTAGTGCCCGCGATGACTATCAATTCGGACTGGCGTCATTAACGTCCTCATTGCTTGATACCGGTGCCGGACCATGGAATGCCGACGACATCGCGCAACGCTTTGAAAGTGTCGGAGCCAATTTTGGTACCGGTATTTCAAGAGACATGGCCTGGGTATCGCTACGCACCCTCACCGATAAACCCCTGTTTGATAAAGCCTTAGATACTGCCCAAGCAATTTTGGCCAAACCCAGTTTCAATCAAGCCGATTTTGACCGCGAAAAAAACCGCACCTTGGCCGGGCTAAAGCAGCAAGAAGAATCCCCGGGGGAGTTGGCCGGTATTGCCTTTTTTAACACGCTGTATGGCGATCATCCTTATGCGCACCCGAGTGAAGGTACCATTGTCACGGTTTCCGGGTTTTCTGTTGACGACCTGCGTAATTTTTACCGGAAATACTACGTTGCCGCTAATGCCATCGTCGTGATAGTGGGTGACTTGTCTAAAGACCAAGCCGAGCAAACAGCGGAAAAACTGTTGAAAGACCTGCCCGCCGGACAAAAACCAGCGCCTATTCCCGATGTACCCGCACTGCAAAAAAGCAGCCAGCAGCATATCGAGTTTCCTTCCGCGCAAACCCATGTGTTGGTTGGACTGCCGGGCAGCTATCGCAAAGATCCGGATTATTTCAGCCTGTATGTCGGCAATCACATCTTGGGCGGCGGCGGCTTGGTTTCCAAATTGTTTGATGAAGTGCGTGAAAAACGCGGCTTAGCTTACGGTGCTTCCAGTTCATTTGCGCCATTGGCAAAACCCGGTCCGTTTATCATCAGTTTGCAAACCCGTAACGATCAAACCACCCAAGCTTTGCAAGTGCTCAATCAGACCTTGAACGACTACATCAATAACGGTCCGACAGAAGCTGAATTAACCGCGGCCAAACAAAACATCACCGGCGGTTTCGCGATGCGTTTTGACACCAACAAAGAATTGGTTAGTTACGTGGCGATGATCGGTTTTTATGAGATGCCGCTGGACTATCTGGATAAGTTTCAACAAAACGTCGAGCAAGTAAGCGTAGCGTCCATTAAAGACGCCTTCAAACGCCGGGTAAAACCGGAATTATTACAAACCGTTACCGTCGGACAGGCAGCAGGTAAAAGTGGAAAATAAGCTTCGCATCATCGGTGGCGACTGGCGCAGTCGGCAAATTAAATTTGTCGATGCGCCCGGATTAAGACCCACCCCGGTTCGGGTACGGGAAACCCTATTCAATTGGCTGCAATACGACATTATCGGCAAACGTTGTCTGGATTTATATTCAGGCAGCGGCGCCTTAGGCTTTGAAGCGGCATCGCGGGGCGCGGCTTATGTTGAGCAGGTCGAGCAAAATCCTGACGTATGTCGCTGTCTAAAAGAAAATGCCGTCGCGTTGAAGGCTGATCAAGTCAAGCTTGTTCAAGCCGAGGTGTTTCGCTTTTTAAGCGGTGATGCGCAAGCGTTTGACGTGGTGTTTCTGGATCCGCCGTTTGCGTTAAATCTCACCATACAAACCTGTCAGTGGCTGGAAGACAAAGGCTGGCTTGCACGACATGCAAAAATTTATGTCGAAACTGAACGCAAAGCCAATCTGACCGGCATCCCTGCAAACTGGCAACTTTTAAAAAGTAAAACTGCCGGTGATGTTGCTTATCACCTCTTCGAACGTAACGACTAAATTTTAAAAATTGCTTACTCTCTCCAGCGTACCCGCAAGGTATAAAGGAGAGAGTTAATTGGCTTCGTGTTTTTTGCGTTATTTGTGATGAATAACTACGAAAAACCAACGCTGTTGTTATAGAATCGCCGCTTTTTTTCGAATCCTCCAACATTCATGCACATCACTGCTATTTATCCGGGCACTTTTGATCCTGTTACTAACGGGCATCTCGATTTAATCGCCCGAGCTTCCAAGCTTTATCAAAAAGTGATTGTGGCAGTCGCGGTTAATCGCAATAAAACCCCCTTGTTTTCTCTCGCTGAGCGGGTAGATTTACTGAAAAGTGTTATCACTGAATTTACCAATGTCGACGTCATCGGTTTTGATAACTTGCTGGTCGACTGTGCAAGGCAGCATGGCGCCAATGTGATACTGCGCGGACTGCGTGCAGTGTCCGATTTTGAGTACGAATTTCAACTGGCCGGTATGAATCGTCGCTTGGCACCCGAATTGGAAACCGTATTTTTAACCCCAGCCGAACAATATGAATTTATATCTTCGAGCATGATCAGGGAAATAGCGCAGCTAAACGGTGACGTTTCCTGTTTTGTCCCTGAACTTGTTCGGCAATCCTTAATCGATAAATTACGTTAGGAGAAATATGTCACTTATCATCAAAGACGAATGCATCAATTGTGATGTCTGTGAGCCCGAATGCCCGAATGGCGCGATCTCTCAAGGCGAAGACATTTATGTAATCGATCCCAATTTATGCACCGAATGCGTAGGCCATCACGGCGAGCCGCAATGCATAGAAGTCTGCCCGGTCGATTGCATCAGTAAAGACCCTGCCCATGTTGAAGATCACGAGAGCTTGTATCAGAAATATTTAAAGTTAACCCAGTAGGAACCCCTGCAAACTATCCGTTTGCGCCCTTCGGCTACGCTCAGGACAGGCGTCGAGTACGAACAGATAAGTTCCCGATTTTAAATAGCCCACCGTTCGCGATGAGCTTGTTGAAGTGCAATTTTAGACTTCCCTAAACTCATTGCTATATCCCACACCGGGGCTGAAAACCGTGCATTAAAAAAGTGCATGTATTGCATCAAGCATGATCGGAAAGGTTGGTTTCTTGATTGTGTGATTTTATTAAATTATTTAAGTTAGAAAAACTGATATGGCGCTTTTTATCAATGAAGAATGTGTTTTATGTACCGCTTGTGAGCCGGAATGCCCGAATGGTGCGATTTCTCGCGGCAAAGACATCTATGTGATCGACCCAAATCTATGTACAGAATGTGTTGGTTTTTATGATCAACCGCAATGCCTGAAAGTGTGTCCCGTCAGCTGCATCAGCGTCCTGGCAGAGGCTAAAACTCAAGGCGGTTTTTATCAGAAGTTTATGCGGTTAATGAGTTAATTCAGGTTGGCGGACGGCTAGACAGCTAATCCGCCAATTTTATTAAAATTAGCTGCCCGCCCTGAGCATGCCCAAGGCCGCATGGCCTCTCATCTCCAGTAAACCCATCAAGCCGGAAACCATCACCTATATAGCGCCTGGTGCCGGACTAACGCGCTTGAACTGACCGGCATCATTTTATTAGTTGAATCTATGCGGGTGTATTATGCGGCCGAAGTACAGATAACCGGCGTTATTCAAGGCGGTTAAACGGGTTTTTCAACCTCGCCTCATTTGCAGAGGCAAATCAAAAAACAACTTTATCAATGGCTATCAAAAAATCCGAGCTTTATTCCTCCCTCTGGTCCGGTTGCGATGAATTGCGCGGCGGCATGGATGCCAGTCAGTACAAAGACTATGTTCTGGTGCTGCTGTTTATCAAATACGTCAGCGACAAATATGCGGGCGTGCCTTATGCGCCGATCACCATCCCGGAAGGCGCCGGTTTTCAGGACATGGTTGCACTCAAAGGCAAGCCCGACATTGGCGACCAGATCAACAAGAAGATCATTGCACCGCTGGCTAATGCCAATAAGCTGTCGGACATGCCGGACTTCAATGATCCCAGCAAGCTCGGCAGCGGTCAGGAGCTTGTCGAACGCCTCACTAACCTGATTGCCATCTTCGAAAGTAAAGCGCTCGACTTCAGCAAGAACCGCGCGGAAGGCGACGACATTCTGGGCGATGCCTACGAATATTTAATGCGTCACTTCGCCACCGAAAGCGGCAAAAGCAAGGGCCAGTTTTACACGCCCGCCGAAGTCAGCCGCATCATGGCGCAGATCATCGGTATTCGTGATGCACAAACGACTAACAACACCACTGTTTATGACCCTACTTGCGGTTCTGGCTCGCTGCTACTCAAAGTAGGCGATGAAGCCCATGCCAAGGTCACTCTGTACGGCCAAGAAAAAGACGCCGCCACGTCAGGCCTGGCTCGCATGAACATGATTTTGCACGACAACCCCACTGCATTGATCAAGCAAGGCAACACCTTGGCGCATCCGCTGTTTACCAGCGATGACGGCCAGATCAAAACCTTTGACTACGTGGTCGCCAATCCACCGTTCAGCGACAAACGGTGGAGCACCGGTATTGATCCGCTTAACGATCCGCATCAACGCTTTCAGCACTTCGGCACGCCGCCTGCCAAGCAAGGTGATTACGCCTATCTGCTGCACATTGTGCGTTCGCTGAAAAGCACGGGCAAAGGTGCCTGTATTCTGCCGCATGGCGTATTGTTTCGTGGCAATGCTGAGGCTGACATTCGCAAAAACCTGATCCGCAAAGGCTACATCAAAGGCATCATCGGCCTGCCCGCCAACCTGTTTTACGGCACCGGCATTCCTGCTTGCATCATCGTCATCGACAAGGAAAACGCCCACAACCGCAAAGGCATTTTCATGATAGATGCCAGCAGCGGTTATATTAAAGACGGCAACAAAAACCGCCTGCGCGACATGGACATCCACCAAATCGTTGACGTCTTCAACAAATGCCTGGAGCGTGCCAAATACTCGCGCATGGTCAGCGTCGAGGAAATCGAAAAAAACGAATTCAACCTCAACATCCCGCG
>JAQTQN010000313.1 GCA_028712225.1 Methylobacter sp. | reverse complement strand
TTAGCCAGAAACTCTACGCCGCCAATGGCAAAATTGGCATCCATGTAATGGAAAGTGATTTATTTCAGAGCGTTACCCAGCGTAGTTCTATACCTGGCGGTACTTGTTCATTTGATTTACCCGAATACCATTATTGGCTGGAACAAGATGAGCCCACCCGGCTTAAAGACCTAGAACGCTGGAGCAGCCCGTTTACCGATGTGCGTAATGCGATTGACCTGATTCTTAATTTCATCCGTAACAGCGATGCACCTAGCCAAGAAGTTGCCGTTGCCGGTTTTTTTCAGTTCTCGTTAGACCGAGGCCAGCCGTACCAATTAATCAAAGTAAGCGTCGATAAAACCTTGTCTTGTTTTGCAGAAATCAGCGGCGGCAAGCATCGCTGCAGCATCCGGTTTATGAAGCTATCAGAAGATGATAAGCGTCCAACGCAAAGCCATGACGATATTCCATTTACATTGAACTGCTGCCTTTTCTAATGTCCGAGTCAACACTACAGGTCAAATGTCCAACTTGCCGTCGCCCGGTACCATGGAGCCCTGAACAAGAATTTAAACCCTTCTGCAGCGAGCGTTGCAAAATGATTGATCTTGGTGAATGGGCAATGGAAGAAAAAGTGATTCCAGGCGAGCCGCTGGAGGACACTCTTGATCAACTAGACGACGATAGTTTTTTTCAGTGACTTTTGAAAAAATTGAGCTTGGCTGAAGTAAATTTGAGGCATAAAAAAACCAGCCGATGCTGGTTTTTTTATGCCTCAATTCTTTTTGGCGGAGTGGACGGGACTCGAACCCGCGACCACCGGCGTGACAGGCCGGTATTCTAACCAACTGAACTACCACTCCGTTTTGAGAGCGCGTATTGTATAAGGTTTTTATTATCCGTCAAGCAAAGATAAGCACATAGATTGATATGATGGCAGCATCGAGAGAGTTTGAATTTGTAGTACGGAAATGGAATGCCTGGGTTCCCGGCATGAAATGTCATCCGGATTGGCATGACTGGTTTAATAATCAGGACGCTACTGAGCCTGAACTAGCGCTCATATCAACCCATGTCCCCAAGCTCCTGCAACGCCGATTAAGTCCCTTAGCTAGAGCGGTTTTTAATGCTGCGGATGCCTGTATTGATGGCGATGTTGCGATGCCTGTTGTGTTCAGCTCTGCGCATGGCGAAGTTAATAAGTCGTTAGAAATGCTTAAAGACATGCAACGCGGCGAGGATATTTCACCTACTGCATTCAGCTTATCAGTGCATAACGCTATTTCCGGCTTGTTTTCGATCGCCTATAGCAATCATCAAGAAATTACCGTGCTTGCACCCGGCCAAGACGGCATCGCGGCGGCGTTTATTGAAGCGCTGGGGTTATTGCAGGAAGGCCATGATGACGTACTGATCATTTTATATGACGAACCGCTGTCCGAATTTTATCCATACTTACCTTTTGCCCTCACTGCCAAAACCAGCGGTGCCTTGGCATTAAAAATTTCTTGGACAGGTAACGGTTTGCCATTGCAACTATGTCGCTCACCTGAACATCGTAACGATGGCGAACATGCCTTACAAATATTCTCTTTTTTACAATTCCTAGTAACGGATGAACCGTCTTTACAACTGGGCAACCATAGACACAGCTGGGTATGGCAAAAAAAATAAACTATCTGTGGCGGCTTTTGGCAACAGGGCTGAGTTTTTTCATCTTTGGTCTGGGCGGTTTTTTGTTGTGGGTATTAGTGTTCCCGACACTATCTCTGTTACCCGGTACATCCAGGCAAAAAGCCAACCGCGGCCAACAAGTCGTGCATTACAGTTTTTATGTGTTTATTGGCTTGATGCACAGACTTGGCGTGATGACCTACGAAATAGACGGTTTAGACAAGTTAAATCGCCCCGGACAATTAATTGTCGCCAACCATCCCACATTGATAGACATCGTATTTTTGATCAGCCGAATTAAACAGGCCAACTGTATTGTCAAAGCCCGGCTGTGGCATAATCCTTTCATGCGCGGTCCCATATTAAATGCCGGCTACATCAGCAACGGAGATCCCGAACAGATGATCGCTGAGTGCGTTGATTACTTAAAATCCGGCGGTTGTATGATTATTTTCCCGGAAGGTACGCGTTCAGTTCCTGGTAAGCCGTATCGATTTCAACGCGGTGCCGCAGCCATCGCCTTGCAGGCAAATGCAATAGTAACGCCGGTGACACTGACTTGTTATCCCAGCACATTAACCAAAGCGGAACAGTGGTATCAAATTCCTCAGCGCCGCTTTCATTTAGCAATGCATGTTGGCGACGATTTTGTACTGGATGAATTCACCGCCACCAGCACCAAAACCTTAGCCGTCCGCCACTTTAACCAGCATTTACAAGATTACTTTACTCAACAGCGGGAGCTTTATCTGCACCATGGAAAATGAATTAAAACAGCTCATCATCGACGCACTGGATTTGGAAGACATCAGTATCGCCGATATAGACAGTCACGCCGCCCTGTTCAATGATGGTTTAGGATTAGACTCGATAGATGCCCTGGAATTGGGCTTGGCTATTCGAAAAAAATACAACGTAAAGATTGATGCCGAAAAAGAAGATGTCGTTAAAATTTTCTCCTCGGTAGCCACATTGGCTGCATACATTCAAGCCGAACGGAGCTGAGGCAAGCCATGCAAGAACGCGATGAAATCCTAGCGGCGGTTAAAGAAATCATGGTCGAAATGTTCGAAATCGA
>JAQTQN010000088.1 GCA_028712225.1 Methylobacter sp. | reverse complement strand
TCTTTTACGGTTATATGCTCGCCGGTCCTTAAGCCCAATTTGCTATTAGGTTGCCGAGCCGCATGGCTGGACGCGGTCATCGTGTCAGACAACTGCAGTCGGCCGGATTTTACGGCGTCAAAAGTCATATACACGGTCATCAATTTGGTAAGCGATGCGGGATACCAAGCATGCGTTGCATTTAATTCATGAAGCACAGCGCCGTTTTCGGCATCAATCACGATGGCGGCATGGCTGGCAGCACTGACAGTCGGCATAGCCAGCATGCAAACAGCATTCAAAAGTAACAGCAAAAATTTCAGGTGAGCCATGTAACAGAATTTAGAGGTAGAGTGTGAAAGTAAAACCCGATGCTAAAAAGGCGGGGAGTGAAAACGACAAAGATAATGTAGGGCAAATTTCAGAATTTTTGCATCAGTTTGTTAATAACTATTCAGTTACCTGCAAAATATAGCTTTTTAACAGCATGCAAAGCGATATTTAAGCCCTTCAGCTTGTTGTTAACAGCATCACATTCTAACAAACCCAACGGACTGGCGAAAATGTAATTTTCAGTAGCCATCAAGTGGGATAATTTTTTGAAGCCCGCCGATCAGCAGAGCCCAAAGAAAAGCCGGGCAAGCCCGGCTATTTGTAGAGCAAATGGGTCTAATCCAGAACGGATTTAAGCGACCATTTTGCGTTTTTGCAAACCTAATAAACCCATCAAACCGCCCATCATCATCCATATCGCAGCGGGAACCGGTACCGCTGTAACATCTGTTACTGTTAATTTGATGCCGTAGCCTCTAGGGATGATGTCATCATCGGGATTGGCAGCGGCAAGAGCAGAATCGCCGCCCAACACGACTGAATATGTACCCTGTGCTAGCCAATAATTATTTAAAGCAATAGTGTTTTGAAGATTGTTTTGATTTTGTCTTACATGAGTCAGATAAGTAATCGTGCCTGCGTCGCCTTCATCATTGCCCATGAATGTATTGCCTAATGCATTCCAGGCGCCGCCTTTGTCTGCGGGTACGTTGCTAAATTCTTCAAAGGCTAAATCTGGTACTACACCGCTATATATGCTGAAAGCAGGTGTGAGGTCGTTGGTTTTAAGAACGCCAAATTCTGGATGTATAACAACTTTGCCATCCGTAAACACGCTTAGATCAATGAAAGCACCGTCAGCGTTGGTAATGTCAAATTTAGCCCATCCGCCGTGGTGACTATCGCCCCAATCGCCATCGGCCGCATCAGCCCAACCAAAGTTGCCGAGAAACTCACCGGCTGAATTAACGGTGTAGATTGATGATTGAGCGTTTGTAGTTTTGAAGGCTTGATTAATCAAATCCAGGTAGCTGACATGGGCTGAAGCTTCTTGAATCGGAGCCAAAGCAGTCAAGCTAATGGTTGCTAGTGTTAATAATAAATTTTTCATGTGGACTCCAAAGGGCTAAAACAGCAAATGGCTGGACACTTTAAAGCGTCCAGCCATATTGGAAGCTTACTAAATCCCTAAAGACTTAAGCAACCATTCTACGTTTTTGCAGGCCTAATAAGCCCATCAAGCCTGTGATCATTAACCATACAGCGCCAGGAACAGGCACGGCCGCTACATTAAGTAATTGTGCTTGAATACCGTAAGCTCCGGTATGGGTGCCAGTTGCAGGGTCAATTGCACCGCCGGCAGCCAGTGAGTAGTCGCCTGCAGCAAGGAAAAAATTCAGTAAAGTTTCAGTATTACCTGTGCTGCTATTTACTGCAGTTTTAAAAATAAGGTTACCCGCTACGCCCGCATCGTTATAAAGCTGGGTATCGCCTAAAGCATTCCATCCGCCTTGTTTGCCTTCAGCAGCAAAATCTCTGTATTTAACGCTGCCATTAGCAACACCGTTATTTGCATTTTCATATACTGCTGGAGAGATTGGGAACAGGCCTTGATAAATACTGAAGCCAACGTCGGTAAGAGCTGCAGCTGCTGTATATGGAGTTGATGCAGCGCCTGCATTAGTCAGAGCTTGACCATCGGCTCTTAATGTTGGATAGGTTCCTGCAGCCAAACCAGTTACTTGAATAGAGACTAATGAGTCTTGAGCAAGATTGAAGCTGAACCAAGCGCCATGATGGCTGTCGCCCCAATTAGCTTCTGCCGCATCAGCCCAACCTACATTGCTGGTGACTGAGCGTTGGAATGGGTTGGAAACATCCAGGCTGCGGTAAGAAATATGTGCAGACGCTTGACCAGAAACGGCCATCGCGCCGCCAATTAACAATGCGGATACTAAATTTTTACGAAATTTCATGTTGATACCTTCATCCAAATTAAAGTTGATAACTGCAAGTCATGGATTGCTCGCATGTTTAACTCGTACCATGAGATAAGAGGCGACCCGACTATCTTGGGGGTAATCAAGATTCGTGGTTTTCCGGCCCCGACTCGCATCGGGTGTGGCAGTGGGTCAGTTTAGTTATCCATGTGACGAAGATATTAAAACTGACAATAGATAATAAGCAGGGGCCGTGCCATATGCGAAAATCGGCAAATATTTTTTACAAAATAATGATAAGTAATTGAAATTAAATGGCTTATGTGCGCCTTAATTGAATTAAGGCAGGTTGGCTCTTGACGTAGTAAAAAAACCTTAAAGAGGTAAGTAAATGCTGACAAATAGCGTTGATAAATAAGGCTTTTTTCATACTAAGGTGCTGGGTTTTTGCCGGGTTCAAGGTTTTTGAGTGTGAAATTTCTGTGGGATATAGCGTATTAAAAGTGCGTTAAATAACACAGTTTAATTAAAAGCTCCAGATTGGATTTTAATGAAATACTAATATAATCAATGTCTTATTTAATATTTATTTTGCAGGATGCTGGTGTGATAAGTTGTGCAAATTGTCGATGCTCAACCATCTAAGTGTGTCAATTATTACCTCGACTGGTTTGTGCTAGTCTCCTGTGCCGCAGATGCGTTAGGTTAAGTTAAGATAGAATAGGGCTTTGTTTGTCGTTAGCGGGATTGATGCCATGAATGCAAAATTATTATTACTGGGGCTGTTGTTGTCGGCTAACTGCTTGGCCGCAGAAAAAACCACTATCCGGATTGGCGTTCAGGCGGCCGGTACGGTGGAGTGGGAATTTCCCGTGTTGCAAGATGCGTTGAAAGTTAAGCCGAGTGATTTTCAATTGGATATTCAACACCTTGCCAATGCTGAGGCCGGTAAGATTGCGTTGCAGTCGGGGGCGGTGGATGTGATTGTCTCGGACTGGATTTGGGTATCCAGCATGCGTGAAAAAGGTACTGATTTTACCTTTTATCCGTATTCGGAGACTTCCGGCGCGTTGGTAGTGCCCAAGGACAGTGCTATTAAATCATTGCAAGATCTTAAGGGTAAGCGCTTAGGCATTGCCGGTGGCGAATTGGATAAAAACTGGTTGTTGCTGCAAACCCTGGCTAAACAACAGCACGATATTGATCTGGATACATCGGTGGAAAAGGTATTTGGTGCGCCGCCGCTGATTAATGAGCAGATCAAACAAGGTCGTATTGATGCGGCACTCAATTACTGGCATTTTGCCGCCAGACTTGGCGAAGACTATCGAACTATTATTGATGGCCGCGGCATTTTACAAGGCTTGGGCATTCAGGAGCGGGTCGCGAATCTTGGTTATGTCTTTAAACAAAGCTGGGCGGAACAACACAAAGACGCGCTTAAGCATTTTTTTGCCGCCAGCAAACAAGCCAAGCAAACACTGTGCAGTTCTGATGTCGAATGGCAAAAAATCATTCCTTTGACCAAAGTAGATAATCAAGCCACCCAGAAACAGCTGCGCCAAAGCTATTGTGCCGGCAACATTGAGCATTGGGGTGAGGTAGAGCAGCAAGCGGCCGGACGCGTATATCAACTTTTACATAAGCAAAGCAAACATGTTCTAACGGGTAATTCTGAGCAATTACACCCCGGCACTTTTTGGTCAGGGAATTAATTTAAAAGCATGCAAAAAACGCTGACGAGAAAGTTAATTCCCGGTGCGGCCAGCTTGTCTGTGTTGGTATTTCTGGGGCTGTGGCAAATTTTGGCGATGGTGCTACACAGCAGCAATTTACCGCTGCCGGAAAATGTTGCTCGGGTCTTCTGGCAAGCCTGTGTATCAGGCGAGTTGCCCTATCATTTAGGCGTGACCTTACTTCGATTGGTGGTGAGTTTTGTTATTGCGATGAGTTTGGGCTGCGCTATCGGTATCTTGTTGGGGCGACATAAAAAGCTGGATGCTTTTTTTGATAACTGGCTGGTGATTTTTCTGAATGTGCCTGCGTTGGTGACGATTATTTTGTGCTACGTCTGGTTTGGTTTGGTGGAATCAGCCGCTATTTTGGCGGTGGTGATTAATAAATTGCCCAATGTCGTTGTCACTGTGCGTGAAGGTACGCGCACGTTGGATCAGGATTTATTGGAGATGGCGCGATGTTATCGATTCGGCAAGCGCAAAACTTTTGTGCATGTTATTTGGCCGCAGTTACACCCGTTTGTAATGGCGGCGACGCGCTCCGGGCTGGCATTAATTTGGAAAATTATTTTGGTGGTTGAATTATTGGGTCGCAGTAACGGTATGGGCTATCAGCTGCATTTGTTTTTTCAGATGTTCGATGTGGCCGGTATTTTTGCGTACACGATTGCCTTCGTCAGCGTTATTCAGCTGTTTGAAGTGCTGGTGTTAAAACCATTGGATAAAAAATCGCAACGCTGGCGCCGCTAAGATGACCACAGTAGACATAAATATCGACAGTAAAACCTATCCAGCGAAGTCGCGCGCCGGTGAGCATCAAGCTATTGCTGACTTTACACTGTCATTAAATCCAGGTGAGTTTGTCTGTTTGGTCGGCCCGTCCGGATGCGGTAAAACCACGCTGTTAAACATCATTGCCGGGTTGGATAACGATTACCAAGGCAGAATCAGCGTTGGACAACAATATGCGTCGCCGAAAATCGGTTATGTATTTCAAAATCCGCGGCTGTTGCCATGGCGCACGGTGCGGGAAAATATCGAGCTGGTACTTCCCGACGCGACAGATCCCGCATATTTGGATGCGCTATTTGATGTTATGCAGCTAAGCCATGTGCAACATGCTTATCCTGAGCGCTTATCCTTGGGTATGAGCCGCCGGGTGGCAATCATCAGGGCCTTTGCAGTCAATCCGGACGTGTTGTTAATGGATGAGCCTTTTGTATCGTTGGATGCGCCCACCGCAAGGCAAGTTAGGGAGTTGTTAATCACATTGTGGCGGCAGCGCCCGCATACCGTGCTGTTTGTCACGCATGATTTGCGCGAGGCTATCGCACTGGCTGACCGGTTGGTTTTTTTGTCGGCGGCACCGATGTGGGTTGTTAGTGAAATTGATGTAACTATTGCCAGAAATGAACGGGAAGATGAAGCTAAAGTAGAGGCCTTCAGGCAGCGCTTGCTAAATGATTATCCGGCGATAAAAACGTTGCTATAACTTGTGCCCAGTGGTTGTTGGGGGTGAAAAACAGTTGCAGACCCGGGAAAAATACCCGATACTTTTCGGCGTCCAGACGCTGTAATCAAAGGGGCAACAGGGTCTGCCGAATAACTACTCGAGGTTTACACACATGAAGAAAGCTATAATTTTAGGATTGGCGACAGCCGCACTTTCTATGACAGCGTTGTCGGTTTCAGCTGAAAGTGATGATGCAAAATATCCGGCTGCAAATTTCCAACCCAAAGTCGTTTATATCGATAAAGACCTGGCTAAGGCACCAAGCAAAAAAGCAAGTAAAAAAGCCAGCGCTGCCGAAGCCGAAAAATCGGACTTTGATCCTAAATACCCAGCGGCTCACTTTAAGCCAAAAGTTATTTATCCGTAAGATCCCAGCAGTTTTCCAGCTTTAAAAAAGGGGAGTTGTCTTAATGGCAACTCCCCTTTTTTTGTCTTTAATTTTATCGTGTAGATTCTTTTCTTAAGGCAGCTTTGAATGAGTTGATCTTATTCATTGTGTGATTTAACTCTCGTGCGAAGTCAATTTTCTCTGGCAACGGCTTAGCGGTGGGCAGAGGGTGGTCTGGTACAATGTAGCTTTATATTTACTCTTGAAAAATCATCAATCATGCAACCAGCGTTTGTTCATTTAAGACTGCACACTGAATTTTCACTGGTCGATGGCATCGTAAAAATTAAGCCGTTGGTTAAGCGCCTGGCTGAACTTAATATGCCTGCGATAGCAGTTACCGAGCATGCCAATTTATTTTCTTTGGTTAAGTTTTATAAGGCGGCGATGGGCCAAGGCATTAAGCCGGTAGCCGGTGCCGACGTACTGGTTTTTAACCCGGAAGAGCCGGCTACACCTTATCGATTAACACTATTAGTTAAAAATAAGCTTGGCTATACCACGCTGACAGAACTAATTTCGAAAGCCTATCAAGAAGGCCAGCATCAAGGTGTGCCGATGCTTAGGCGGGAGTGGCTTGAAGATAATCATGACGGCTTGATTGCGTTGTCCGGTGCAATGAGCGGCGACATTGGCAGGGCGCTATTAGCCGAAAATACTGAGGCGGCTACACGGCTGGCGCAGTTTTGGAGCGCCATGTTTCCGCAAAGCTTTTATCTGGAAATTCAGCGTGTCGGCAAACCTGAAGAAGAACGCTATATTGCCGCAGCTGTTCAGCTGGCAATCGCTGCCGATTTACCGGTGGTCGCTACCAACGATGTGCGATTTATTGAGCAAAAAGATTTTGCCGCTCATGAAGTACGGGTGTGCATCAATCAGGGGCGGGTATTGGACGATAATCGCCGCCCCAAAGATTACACCGACCAACAGTATCTGCGCAGTACCGAGGAAATGCAGGCGCTGTTTGCCGATATTCCCGAAGCGCTGGAAAACACGGTGGAAATCGCCAAGCGCTGTAATATCCAGCTGACTTTGGGTAAAAACTTTCTGCCCGATTTTCCGGTGCCGGAAGGGATGAGTCTGCCTGAGTTGATGGCCGAAGAGTCGCTGAAAGGCTTGGAAGAACGCCTCCAGCATCATCCTGCCAGCGGTAAAGGCACGGATGAAGAAAACCGGCGTGTGTATTATGAGCGCTTGGATTTTGAGCTGAAAATGATCACACAGATGGGTTTCCCCGGCTATTTTATGATCGTCGCCGACTTTATTCAGTGGGCCAAAAACAATCTTATCCCGGTAGGTCCGGGCCGGGGTTCGGGTGCCGGTTCTTTAGTCGCTTATGCGCTGAAAATTACGGACCTTGATCCTATCGAATACGACTTGCTGTTTGAGCGGTTTTTAAACCCGGAACGGGTCTCCATGCCTGACTTTGACGTCGATTTTTGTATGGATAGGCGCGACGAGGTTATCGATTACGTTGCCCGGCATTATGGTCGCGATCACGTCGCGCAGATTATTACTTACGGTTCCATGGCGGCTAAGGCTGTTATTCGCGACGTTGGCCGGGTGTTGGGATTCGGCTACGGTTTTGTCGATCGGTTGGCCAAGCTGATTCCGTTTGAAATCGGCATGACTTTAACCAAAGCGTTAAAAGACAGCCCGGAGCTTAAGCAGCTTTACGAGACCGAGGAGGAGGTCAAAACCCTGATCGACATGGCGCTGTCGCTGGAAGGTACGTCCCGCAACGCCGGTAAGCATGCCGGTGGTGTGGTGATTTCGCCGACCAAATTGACGGACTTTGCGCCGCTGTATTGCGATCAAGATGGTAACAATTTAGTTACTCAGTTTGATAAAGATGACGTGGAAGCGGTCGGGCTGGTCAAGTTCGACTTTCTTGGCTTGCGTACTTTGACCATCATCGACTGGGCACTGCAAACCATCAACACTAAACAGCAACTGCTGGGCTTGCCGCCGGTGGATATTACTGCGATCCCCAGAGATGACCCTGCTTCATACGAGCTATTGAAAAACGCTCAAACGACGGCGGTGTTCCAGTTGGAATCTCGGGGTATGAAAGAGCTGATCAAAAAGCTCAAGCCCGATTGCTTTGATGACATTATCGCCTTGGTGGCGTTGTTTCGGCCCGGACCGCTGGAATCGGGCATGGTCGACGATTACATTAATGTTAAGCACGGCGCTAAAGCGGAATACGCCCATCCGTTGCTGGTGCCGATTTTAAAGCCCACTAACGGCGTTATTTTGTATCAGGAACAGGTGATGCAAATCGCCCGGGAATTGGCGTTATACACATTAGGCGGCGCCGACATGTTGCGGCGGGCGATGGGTAAGAAAAAGCCGGAAGAGATGGCTAAGGAACGCGATAAGTTTACTAGCGGTGCAATAGCCAATCAGGTAGATGAAGGCATCGCTACTTACACCTTTGACTTGATGGAAAAGTTTGCCGGTTACGGTTTTAACAAATCGCATTCGGCTGCTTATGCCTTGGTGGCGTATCAAACGGCCTGGCTTAAAGCGCATTATCCGGCCGCGTTTATGGCCGCGGTTTTGTCGTCGGATATGGATAACACCGACAAAGTGGTGGTGCTGATTGACGAATGCGCGCAGATGAAGCTCACCATCTCACCGCCCAACATCAACATCTCCAATTTTCGTTTTACCGTTAATGATGCCGGGCACATTGTTTATGGGCTGGGAGCGCTCAAGGGGGTAGGGCAGGCGGCCATTGAAGATATGCTGGCAGAACGTGCCAACAATGGTCCGTTTTTGGGTTTTTACGATTTATGTAAACGGGTTGATTTGCGTAAATTCAATCGGCGTGTGTTGGAAGCGTTGATTCGTGCCGGGGCCTTTGATGAGTTTGATGATAATCGTGCCCGTCATTTGGCTGAGTTGCCCACAGCTTTAAAAGTAGCCGAACAGCACGGCAAGATGGCTAAAACCGGGCAGAATGATTTGTTCGGCTTGGGGGGCGACGATGCTGAAGATGAAACATCGGATGCGTACTCTTCTGTCGTTGAGCCCTGGACGGAAAATGAGCGGCTGGCGGCTGAGAAGCTGACCTTGGGGCTGTTTTTAACCGGCCATCCGATCACTCAATACGAGCCGGAATTAAGACAATTTACTAATGGCACCATCGCATCATTATTGGCCGATGTGGAGCGCTCAAATATGCCGAGAGGGCGCAGTAAAATGGAGGCAAGGACGGCCGGATTGGTGATTGATCTGCGTACTCGGCAGACTAAGCAGGGGAAAACCATGGGCTTTGCGATGCTGGATGATCGCACTGGCAGGCTTGAACTTGCCGTGTTTGGTGACATCTACGAAAAATACCGAGTGTTATTGGCGCGAGATAGCCTGTTGGTGGCTGAAGGTGGCTTGGCTATTGATGATTACACCGGTACTTTGCGATTAACCGTAGAAAAGCTCTACAGCATGGAGCAAGCCAGGGAAGCGTTTGCCCGAGGCATTCAGTTAAAGTGGAATGTCGCAGAGCAAGGGTTGCAGGCGGGGGTATTTGTTGCCAAATTAAAAGCTGTGTTGCAGCCCTTTAAAGGCGGTGGTTGTCTGGTAGGTTTAACTTATACGTCAACACAAGCCAAAGCGGATTTGCAATTGGGTGATGAATGGCGAGTCAATCCCACTGATGAGTTGCTACTAAGATTAAAGACTTTAGTGGGCACTGATGGTATGGAAATTAGGTATCGCTAAAAGTAGTTGAGTCATTATTAATAATGACTCAACTACTGGTGCGGTTACAACGCTTGCTTGACGCGTGCGTTGGTTTTTACAGGCTTAAGAGTCGCTAACAGAGTCGGATCTTGTCGCTTCTACGACAACAACCGGGGCAGGTTCCGAAACCGGCTTTGGAGCAGGCTGTTCGCGAGGGCTCTCTTGATGGCTGTCAGTGTCCTGTTTAGGCTGTGTTACTTGTGGCTCAGGACGGCGCTCAGGCGCATCTACGCTTTGATTGGTATCGTGGCTAATGACTTGGTCAGGTGCTGAGGAGCTATCAGCTGAATGCTCTTGGCTGTCGCTGGAGCCGCCTTCAGTTTCCGGCTTTTTATAGTTCGGATTACGCGGTCTTCTGCGATTTGGACCGCGTCTATTGTTATTCCTGTTGGCTTTACGTGGCTGCTCAGTTGTTTCTGTCGCAGTGTCAGGTAATTCCCCAAAAATCAGCGAATCATCAAATAGCTCTGGTATTACCGGTTCCGGGTTGGCTAGCGGTAAAATTGCTGTTGGCGGAATATTCGGTTTAACGTTTCTTCCTGGACCGCGCGGTGGGCGATTGACTGGAGCGGCTTCTTGATTTTGCTCAGGTTTAGGCTTGGCTTGCTGAGTATTATCGCGCTCTCTATTACGATCCCGGTCCCGCCCGCGATTACGGTTTTGTTCATTTCTTGGCTTGTTATGCCGTTGCTGCTGGGTGCTGATAGCTGCAGGTTTTTCTGGTTCTACAGCGCGCACTGGTTCGGTAACTTCAATGGCTGCAGTTGAACCAATCAGTTTTTGCCAGAAGCGTTTAATCAGGCTGGCTGATTCATTTTTGTTTTGCACAGGTACCGGTGAGTCGTGCAAAAATTCTTTGATAGCCGGTTTTTCTGAGTTGTGTTTGATCTGTTGAGCAAACTCAGGAATGCTGATTTCTTCAGATTTTATTTGCGAATAGCTGGATCTTTTTTCTTCGGCGGTTTCTTTTTCTTTAATACGCTCAATGTCGTAGGCCGGTGTTTCCAAATGTTTACTAGGTAAGACAATGATGTCTACTTTTAAGCGGGATTCAATTTGCTGAATAACGCTACGTTTTTCATTTAACAGGAAGGCGGCGCATTCAATAGGTAAGTGCGCGATGACTTTTTCTGTGCCCCGTTTCAT
>JAQTQN010000312.1 GCA_028712225.1 Methylobacter sp. | reverse complement strand
AAGCCGTTCTCAACGCCAAAGAACGTGCGGTGATGTTACAGCGCGACCAGGCTTTTTATAATCAGGCAGTGGGAGTTTTGCCATGAATCTAATGACTTTATCAAAAATGCAACTTCGCAATACGCTGATCCTTTGCCTACTCTCAAGCTCCTTGGTGTTAGCTGCTGACAATAACATTCAACTTTCAGAGGCAAACTTCACCAATCTTGGTATTAAATTGGGCAAGCTGGAAGCAGCCAACCAAGTACCGGTGTTGTATGCACCCGCCAAAGTCGTTGTTCCGCCCACACATGAATATATTATTGCCGCATCACAAGCAGGCCTTATCCTAAAAATGAATGTTGCCATTGGCGACAGCATCAAAAAGGGGGACATTCTGGCCCAGCTCGACAGCCCGGAATTATTATCCATGCAACGTCTTTACCTGAAAGCTGTCAGTGAACTGCAACTGGGAACGCTTGCTTATCAACGTGATAAAAAATTGCTCGCCGACGGCGTGATCGCTGACAGGCGCTGGCAAGAAACCGCCAGCCAGCACAACGCCTTCGCCTCTGAAGCGGATGAACATCGTCAGCTTTTAGCCATCGCAGGTATGAGTGCCAGTGAAATTAACCAGCTAAGCAAATCACACAAATTAAGCGGTCAGCTGAATATTCGCGCGCCTATTACCGGTGTGATAATGGATCGCATGGCCGAAGCCGGCACACGCATTGACATTCATGCGCCCATTTATAGACTGGCGAATCTGGATGAACTTTGGTTGGAGATCAACATTCCGCAGGAACGCATTGATGCCGTCAAACTTGGTGACAAAGTGACGATTGAAAACACCTCGAATGCCGTCACTGCAGAAATTCGTCTATTGGGGCAAAGCGTCAATCCACAAAATCAAACCGTGCATGCCCGAGCAGTCATCAAAGGCCCGCAATCAGCGGTGCGCGCTGGCCAACAGGTCAACATCCAGATTGCCCAAGCAACTACTAGCGCCGCTTTTAAAGTCCCTAATGTCGCTATTGCTCAAAACGAGGGCAGCTCATTTGTGTTTGTACGCACAGCCAGCGGCTTCCAAGTAAGACAGATAAAAGTGTTGGGTAAACAAGGTGAAGAATCCATTATCAGTGGTGATTTTACTGCCTCCGAGCAAATAGCTACGCAGGGAGCTGTCGCTCTGAAAGCCAATTGGTTAGGTTTGGGGAGTGAAGAATAATGACAGCGTTGATTCGCTTTGCGCTGAGCCAGCGCATCATCATTCTGTTAGCCGTGGCACTGCTCATCGGTGGCGGCTATTATGCATTTAACAACATTCCTATTGATGCTTTTCCTGAGGTTTCCCCCACGCAGGTAAAAATCATCGTGAAAGCACCGGGTATGACTCCGGAAGAAGTAGAAGCCAGGATTACCGCACCCATCGAAGTGGAGCTGCTGGGCATTCCCCATCAAACCATGTTGCGCTCCATTGCCAAGTACGCACTCACCGACATTACCGTTGACTTTACCGAAGGCACCGATATTTTTTGGGCGCGCCAGCAAATTGCCGAACGCCTCAATACCTTGTGGAGCAATCTGCCTGCAGGTGTTGAAGGCGGTATTGCGCCGATGACGACACCGTTGGGCGAGATGTTTATGTTTACCGTCGAAGGTGGCGATTTAAGCCTGATGGAACGTCGCGATTTGCTGGACTGGGTGATCCGCCCTGCCCTACGCACCGTGCCCGGTGTGGCGGATGTCAACTCGCTGGGCGGTATGGTCAGAAGTTTTGCCGTAGTGCCGGATAATACCCGCATGTCCTCCAGAAGTATCGGCATAGAACAGCTGGTACAGGCATTACAAAGCAATAACCGCAACGACGGTGCAGGACGTATGACCGATGGCGAAGAAGCGCTGATTGTCCGCGCCGAAGGCCGCATTAAAACACTGGCGGATGTCAGAACCATCGTCGTCGACAACAGCAGCGGCATCCCGATTACCGTAGGCGATGTTGCCGACGTCAATATTGGCGCGCTAACCCGCTACGGGGCCGTTAGTAAAAACGGTGAAGGTGAGGCCGTCACTGGTTTGGTATTAAGTTTACGCGGTGCCAATGCCCGGCAAACTATCGTCGGCATCGAACAAAAACTCGCGGAAATCAGCAAAGGTTTTCCCAAAGGCGTAGAGGCCAAGGTTTTTTACAACCGTGGCAACTTAGTCGATAAAGCCGTGGATACGGTAATACATGCGTTGTTGGAAGCCATCGTATTGGTTATTGTTTTGCTGATTTTGTTCTTAGGTGATTTGCGAGCGGCGTTGACGGTTGCGTTAGCCTTGCCATTGGCCGCACTGTTCACTTTCATCTTAATGAACGCGATGGGCATGTCAGCCAACCTGATGAGTTTAGGCGGACTTGCTATCGCCATCGGTATGCTGGTCGATGCGGCGGTCGTCGTGGTGGAAAACCTCATCACCCATCTGGCGCATACCGAAAGAGCAAAACGTTTGCCCAGATTGCATGTCATCTACCGCGCTACTCGGGAAGTTGCAGTGCCGGTAACCTCAGGCATTTTGATCATCATCATCGTATTTTTGCCGTTATTAACCTTACAGGGTCTGGAAGGCAAATTATTTACGCCGGTGGCATTGACCATCGTGTTTGCCCTGAGTGGTTCGTTGGTAATGTCGCTGACCGTGATTCCGGTACTTGCCTCGTATCTACTGAAAAATGTCTCGCACGAAGAGCCTTGGCTGCCCCGGCAATTACAACGGCTTTATCAACCG
>JAQTQN010000311.1 GCA_028712225.1 Methylobacter sp. | reverse complement strand
GACGCTTCTGTGTCGCTGGAAAGTATTGGCTGCATACTCAGTTTGCGTGAAGTTTACGATAAAGTTCTGGATGCTGCGGATAGCAATTTGGATGCTGAATTTCCGCAATAGAAATCTGCTGGGTATTTTTCTCAGCAATTGCTCCGGCATTTTAAATTAAATCCTATCATCCCTTCATTGTCTTAAGTTAAGCCGTTCGCGGCGAGCCTGTCGAACCATGAATGGCTTAACTTTTATTTAAGCAAGTTACCGCATTGATTTATGGTTGGCAGATTTCTTTGCTGTTAGAGCTTTCAAGATTTCCTCTCGTATTTGCCGCTGTTTCGCCGCGTCTGTGATCGGTTGCAGTTGGGTATCGGTGATGTAAAACATATCTTCTGCTCGACTGCCGATGGTGCTGATTTTTGCGCTATGTAGGCTGATGCCTTGTTTAATAAAAATCCGGCCAATTTTCGATAACAAGCCTGCATGGTCGGTGGTGACCAGTTCCATAATGGATTGGTTGTTGAGTGGGTCGGTTAAAAATTCGACACTGGTAGGGATAGGGAAATGTTGAGCTTGTCGGGATTGGCGATGGATGTTTTTGTGTTCTTTGACTTGGTGATAACGCAGGTTGTTGCGTAACGCGGTGCAAATATGGATTTCCCTGAATAATTCGTTAATGGCTTCACCGGACTGCTCAAGCACTAAAAAACTGTTGAGCACGTAGTTGTCCAGCGTGGTCATTATTCGGGCGTCAAGAATTGTTAAACCTAGCTGGTCGAGGGTAGCGGTACTTAAAGAAAAAATAGCCTCTTCATTTTGTGTGTAAACAAAGACCTCCGCACTGCCGCGTTGTGTTTGCGGGCGCAGTAATACCAGTGGTAAATCAGTTTCGCTGGATGAGGCTATCGCGATGGTATGCCAGGCGATTTCATCCGCCGAATAGCGCAGGAAGTAATCGTCGCTGACATGTTGCCAAGCATTAGCAATGTCTGTCCCACTTATGCCTAGCTTGATGAGTTCTTGTTCTGCTTCTTTTTTGTTTTCCGATACCCGATCAGTGGTGGTCAGTGGACTTTGTAAGCCAATGCGCAGGGCATTATGGGTGGCTGAGTAGAGCTCTTTAAGTAAGGCGTCTTTCCAGGCATTCCATAGCTCAGGGTTGGTGGCGCGAATGTCCGCCACGGTTAAAAGGTAAAGGTGGTTTAGATATTCAATACTGTCTACGGTCTGGGCAAATTGATGGATTATCTCGGGGTCGCTAATGTCTTTGCGTTGTGCTGTCATTGACATAATTAGATGATTGCGCACCAGCCAGGCGACCAAGTTGGTGTCATGTGTCGAGAGTTCATGCTGACTGCAGAAAGTTCTAGCTAATTCTTCGCCTACAGTTGAGTGATCGCCTTTTCTGCCTTTGGCAATGTCATGGAATAAGCCAGCCAGATAAAGCAGCTCAGGCTTGGCGATTTGTAAAAAGATGGTGTTGCAAAACGGCAGTTCATCACTGTGTTTGTCCAGCGCAAAGCGGCGCAGGTTGCGAATCACAAACAAGGTGTGCTCGTCGACGGTGTAAATATGGAATAGGTCGTATTGCATGCGCGCAACGATGTTGGCGAAGCAGGGAATATAGGCTGCTAGAACGCCGTAGCGATTCATGCGTCGTAGTTGATCGGTAATGCCTCTTGGCTGACGAAAGGCTTCGATAAATAGTCGGTTGGCAGCCTTGTCTTGGCGAAAGTCGTCGTTGATTAAGTGCAGGCTTTTGCGGATTAGGCGAATAGTGGTCGCTCTGACGCCTTTGAATGATGGGTATTGTTCAAGTAATAAGAATATTTCCAGCAATGCTAAGGGATGACGTTCAAAAACCGTTTCATCGACGACTTCGATATAGCCGTTGATGGCAATAAATTTATCATTGATAGGCGTTGCTGTACTGGCACTTTCTCCGCAGACAAAGCGTTCGTTGAATAGCTGTAGCAGCATTTCATTTAGGCGTTCAAGACCCAGTACGGTCTTAAAATAAAACTGCATAAATTGTTCAACATCTTCATTACGCTGCTGGTCGTCGGTGCTAAAGCCGAATTGTTGGGCTAAGTCACGCTGGTAATCAAAGATAAGGCGGTCTTCGGCGCGATGCGTTAACAGGTGTAGTGCGTAGCGAATGCGCCACAGTACTTCCAATGCGGCGACCAATTCCATGTATTCGGATTCAGGCAAAAAGCCGTAGTGAGTTAATTCTCGAATAGAGGAGGCATTGTAATGACGCTTGAAAACCCAAGAAATGACTTGTCGGTCCCGCAATCCCCCGGGACCTTCTTTGATATTGGGCTCAAGGTTGTAAGCCGTGTCGTGAAACTTGGCGTAACGCAGTCGTTGCTCTTCCATTTTTGCGGCGAAAAATTCGCTTGAAGGCCAGATTTTGTCAGGGGTTATTTGGGTGAGTAGCGTTTCATGGAGTAAGCTGTCGCCAGTGATGAGCCGGTTTTCCATTAGGCTGGTCATTATGGTTTGGTCGCTGACAGCTGCATCGACACACTGTTTTATAGTGCGTACGCTTTGGCCGGGCTTTAAGCCGATGTCCCACAAAAAAGTGAAGAAATTCGCCAAGGCTTGATGGTGGCTGTCTGCATCTGTTGCAGGCAGTAGCACGACAATATCAATATCTGAATAAGGAAATAGTTCTCTTCTGCCATAACCTCCCACGGCTAATAGGCAAAGATGGTGCGCTTGTACGCCCAAAAAATGCTGCCAGCAGCCAGTTAAAATGAG
>JAQTQN010000310.1 GCA_028712225.1 Methylobacter sp. | reverse complement strand
GGGTCGTTTGCAGACGCAAGGACAACGATTACAGGCCGATCTTGATGCTTTTTTTTCCGGCTATCAGCCTCAACCTTGTTTGTTGCACGGTGATTTGTGGGCCGGCAATGCCGCGGCCGATGGGGCAGGGCAGCCGGTGATTTTTGATCCGGCCTGTTATTACGGCGATCGCGAAACGGATATTGCGATGACTGAATTATTCGGCGGTTTCGGAGCAGATTTTTACGCCGCTTATAACGAAGTTTATGCCTTGGATGTTGGCTTTAGAGCCAGAAAAACCTTGTATAACCTTTACCATATGTTGAATCACTTAAATCTATTTGGTGCGGGTTATCTAAGTCAGGCCGAACGATCCATCTCTCTATTACTGGCAGAGGTTTAATATTGCCGCTATCACCCGCCAGTTTAAGGTGTTCATGCCCGTCGATCCACTGTGTCCATGGCTTATTGTTAGCTATTAACAACACACGATGAAAATAAGCGTGTGAATATCGGTAGAATTGTCGGTAGAAAAATCATGAATATCCGAATATATGCCAACTCAAATTAATATAAATAATCACATACCTTCACATACCTTTTGCGTTGCCCCCATGCTGGATTGGACTGATAGACATTGTCGGTATTTCTATCGATTATTGTCTCAGCATGCTTTGTTATATAGCGAGATGGTAACCACGGGAGCGTTGATTCATGGCGATCATCATCGTTTCTTGCAATTTGATGCTTCCGAACATCCCGTGGCCTTTCAACTTGGCGGTAGTAATCCGCGCGAGTTGGCCGTCAGCGCACGGATGATCGAGGATTATGGTTATGATGAAATCAACCTGAATGTCGGATGCCCCAGTGATCGTGTGCAGAATGGCCGTTTTGGTGCGTGTTTGATGGCCGAGCCCGAGTTGGTGGCGGACTGTGTTGCGGCAATGCAGCAGGTCGTTAGCATGCCCGTGACTGTTAAATCCAGAATCGGTATTGATGATCGGGATTCTTATGAAGAATTGGTCAATTTCGTTAATACGGTCGCTAATGCCGGGTGCCAAACTTTTATCGTTCATGCCAGAAAAGCGTGGCTAAGTGGCTTATCGCCCAAGCAAAATCGTGACGTTCCCCCGTTGCGCTACGATGTGGTTTATCAGCTCAAACAAGATTTTCCACAGCTGAAGATTATTTTAAATGGCGGGCTGACGACCTTAGAGCAGGCTGAGGAAAATTTAACGAAGGTGGATGGCGTGATGCTGGGCCGGGAGATTTATCACAACCCTTATTTATTGGCTGAGGTGGATCAACGGTTGTTTGCAGGTGCCGGTGAATTGGTATCAAGAGAGGAAATTGTCGAATTATTAATTCCTTACATACAAACACAGCTTAAAGCCGGTGTGAGGCTAAACAGTATATCCCGGCATATATTGGGACTCTTTCATGGTGCGCCGGGCGCGCGAGGTTGGCGCCGGTATATAAGCGAGCACGCACATAAACCGGGAGCGGACGAAAATGTGATTTTGCAGGCGTTAAGATTCACGATTCAATGAGTTATACTGCGCTACCGTTTTTATGACCAGAAGTGAAACTATGGAAGAGCATTTTGCCAAAATCATCGAAGCAATCGGTGAAGATGTAACTCGTGAAGGCCTGATTGACACGCCAAAGCGTGCAGCCAAGGCGTTTAAATTTTTAAATAACGGCTATGACAAGACCTTGGAAGAGGTGCTTAACGGAGCTATTTTTACGGCCGATACCGAAGATATGGTCATCGTCAAAGATATTGAGCTGTATTCATTATGTGAACATCATTTGCTTCCGTTTATAGGCAAGTGTCATGTCGGGTATTTACCGAATGGTAAAGTCTTGGGCTTATCCAAGGTGGCTCGAGTGATTGATATGTATGCCCGTCGCTTACAAATTCAAGAAGTGTTGACCCGCCAAATTGCTGATGCTATTGAGCAGGCAACCAATGCCAGAGGTGTGGCAGTGGTTATTGAAGCAAAGCATTTATGTATGATGATGCGTGGTGTAGAAAAACAAAACTCAGTAATGACTACATCCAGCATGAAAGGTATCTTCCGCAAAGATATCAGTACTCGTTCAGAGTTTCTTAATTTGATTAACCGGTGATATTGGAGCCGGTTTTTCTTTTGACTATCGCTACGTGACGTTTAGCGATTATTTTTCGGTCTATTCGATAAAAAAGGACGCCCGATGCAGCAAACTCTTTTACAGAGCTGGCAAGAACATACTTGGCCGGAAGTTAAAGTAAATAAGCCTTTACCCACCGGTGAAGGCGTTATTGATCAAGGCGGCTTTAATACTATCGAGGTCGACGAATTATTTGAATCGGTCAATCAAGCCTCCACTACTATCGGTCAGGCAGTTTTATTTAGAACGCTGACGCAGCCGCTTTCTTCCCTTCCTGACATTGAATCGCGCCAACAAGCGGTGTTGGAACTTGGTAATAATCAGGTTTTAAAAGATAGTGTTGAACGCATTATTGAAAATGCAGCCAGCCATGAAAGACACTTTTACTTGCTGTTGTTTGGTGAGTTTTTGGGCGCGTTAGGCACCGCCAAAGAAGAACATGAAATTGAAGGTTATGGTTATCTGCAATACAAGCGTGGTGTGCGTTTTTTGCTGGAACTTGTCGATGAAATTAATGCCGTAGCTGAACCGGAAAGTGCCTATTTAAAAAGCATATTTGACAAAATCAAGGGGTTTGCCAATAGCCGCGCTTACTCGCTGATGGAAGGCCCGGTGTACATCACCG
>JAQTQN010000309.1 GCA_028712225.1 Methylobacter sp. | reverse complement strand
GCTATTACGCTGACTCAGGATGGCTCGCATTATGTGTTGGCTTTAAATAAAGATGTGTCGTTTCTAAATAAAGCGCTGCTTAGAAAGTTCATCTTGCATATTCAAGACAACAGTACAGTGACTATTGATGCAACTAAAGCGAAGTTTATCGATCATGATATTTTGGAAACTCTTGAGGATTTTCTCGCGGCCGCACCTGATGACAATATTACTGTTGAAGTGATTGACCTGCATGGTAAAGAAAGAATCAGCAAACACGAGCCGCTGGTAATATTAAATGAACGAGCGACCAGTTAATAACTGATGTTGCGCAGAGCCGTTTTACTCCCGTTATTGCGCCCCGAGCATCGCAGCTTTTGGCGAAATAGGCCCGCAAGGGGAGCGGCAAGGAGGCCGCTCGTTTTCGCAGGGCCAGGGATGGCCCTTCGAAAACCCTCGCCAAAAGCGAGAAGCGCAGGAAGTTGGCGAAATCCGGGTCGCCTTTTCTTTGGATACTTTCTTTTGGCGAAGCAAAAGAAAGTATCTCGCCTGTCGGTGCGAGAACCGACATTAAAATAATCCGTCGCAATAGCGACACCAAAACTTATTGAGTATTACTAAAGATCATTTTTTAGTTTGCGTAACATGAGAGTTAATAAGTAAGGCAGAGATATGACTGAATTTGAAAATACACATCAGCACACGCTGCCTACCGGACTATTGGCAAATCTGAAATTTGATATTCCTGCGGGCATCGCGGTATTTTTGATCTCCATTCCATTGTCATTAGGCATTGCACTGGCATCAGGCGCGCCGCTGCTGTCCGGATTAATCACCGGTATTATCAGCGGCATTATCGTTGCCCCGTTAAGTCAATCTGCCCTGGGCATTAGCGGTACGGCGGCCGGTTTATCGACGTTAGCGCTATCAATGATTCAGGAATTTAGCTTTAGCGGCTTTTTGTTGATTGTGGTATTAGCGGGATTGATTCAAATTGCGATGGGGCTGATACATGCCGGGGTAATTGCTTACTACTTCCCTTCCTCAGTAGTCAACGGCATGCTCGCGGGTATCGGTATTATCCTGGTGCTTAAACAAATCCCCCATGCGCTGGGTTATGACCGTGATTACGAAGGCGACTTGGGCTTTATTCAGCCGGATAATTATTCCTCATTGTCAGAATTGGCGAATATGCTGGATTTTGTATCCCCCGGGGCTATTTTGATTTCGTTAGTCTCGCTCATCATCTTGCTGGTCTGGGAGCGTCCGTTCATCAAAAAACTGGGCGCATCACAATTCTTTAAAGGCATATTGCTGGTCGTCATGGCCGGAATATTGCTTAACCATTTCCTGCAACAGTTTTATCCTGATTTTGCGCTGAAACAGACGCATCTGGTTAATCTACCGGAAATGCTGTCCCCTGCTGACTTATTCAGCCAGATACAACTACCTGATTTTGCTCAATTAACTAATCCGGCGATTTATTTGTCGGCATTAACCTTAGCGATAGTTGCCAGTTTGCAAACTTTGCTGACCGTGGAAGCGGTGGACTCACTTGATTTTTATAAACGTGTCACCCCCACCAGCCGGGAATTAATTGCGCAAGGCATTGGCAATACTTGTTGCGGACTCATCGGCGGCTTGCCATTGACCCAAGTGATCGTCCGCAGTTCGATCAATATTCAGTCCGGCGCAAAAACCAAAAATTCAGCGTTTATTCAAGGGTTAAGCCTGCTACTGGCAGTTCTATTTATACCGACTTTGCTTAATCAAATCCCTCTAGCCAGCTTGGCGGCTATTTTGCTGGTTGTCGGTGAACGGCTGGCGAACCCCACCATTTTCAAGACCATGTACAAATCAGGGATGTATCACTTCATTCCGTTTTTGGCGACAATTTTGGGACTGATTTTCACCAACATGCTGATTGGTTTGGCTATTGGTTTATCTGCGGCGCTATTTTCCATTTTGTTGGAGAACTACAAAACCGGCTTTTATTTCAATGAATTACATTGGGGTAATAAAACCATTATCCGGCTGTCCGAACATGTTTCGTTTCTTAATAAAGCCAACATTTTAAGAACACTGCGTCATCTACCTGATAATTCAGAAGTGGTGATTGATGCCACCCGGTCGAAGTACATCGATTATGACGTTTATCAAATTATCGAAAACTTCAAAGTTAAAGCCGACCGTAAAAACATCAAATTAACCATTGAAAACTTACGCGGTTACGGCCCTCTGCCGCCATTGATCAATGCCAGACCACCCACTTATGACACGCAAAAAGCACTCAAACCAGCCGACGTGCTCGAGTTATTAAAAGAAGGTAATGCCCGCTTTGTCAATGCCCTGGAATCGAATCGCAACTTACTGGAGCAAGTCAACGACACTCGCAAAGACCAATTCCCGATTGCCATTATTTTAAGCTGCATGGATTCGCGCACCTCGGTTGAGCTGATTTTTGACCAAGGCTTGGGGGATATTTTCAGCACGCGCGTGGCGGGTAATATCGTTAATGACGACATCCTCGGCAGCATGGAATACGCCTGTAAAGTGGCCGGTTCCAAACTGATTGTTGTTTTAGGACACTCGCATTGCGGCGCAATTAAAGGTGCATGCGCACATGTTGAGCTGGATCATTTAACCGGCTTATTGGATAAAATCCAACCAGCCGTCCATGCGATCAGCATTGAAGAATCGGCGCTTGTGACTGCGGATGACAAAAAATTGGTGCAAAAAGTCGCCGACAAAAACGTGCAATTAACTGTTCAGCAAATTCGTGAAAAAAGTCATTTATTAGCTGAGTTGGC
>JAQTQN010000087.1 GCA_028712225.1 Methylobacter sp. | reverse complement strand
TAGCCGGAAAAACCATGTTCGGGCAGTGGCACAAACAGTAAATAATTCTGCCCCTTGCCCGATGATACTAAACGTATCGCCTCCGGATAAGCCGCTTGCAAAAACAGGGCACGGGCTTGTTGTAAAATTTCGGGTGCTAGATTGCGCTGTAAAATGTCTCGGTCTTGATCGTCTACCGCATAAACAGGTGGTAAATGGGCGGCATGCAATGTACTTAAAAACTGTCGTAATTCCGCATCCCCGCCGTAACGGTACGCGCTCTGAGCCACTTCCAGCAATGACGAGGCATGTCTGACATCAATCGCCGCACGCGGAAGCTCATCGCCGCTGTTTTGCCAGGTGTTATGCCGTAACCAAACCGCCGTGCCGACGCCGATACCGGCCACCAACAACGCCAACCAAAAGGTAAGAAAAAACTTCCAGAACAAGCGCCCCACTTGCTTACTCCTTAACCAATTGGTAACCGTGACCGCGCACGGTCTGAATATAAGAGCGGCCGTCCTGCTGGCAGCCCAGTTTTTGGCGAATGCTGCTCATATGTACATCGATACTTCTATCGAACCGCGCCAAAGGTCGTCCCAGCGCCTTTTCGGATAACTCGTTTTTGGTAACAATTTTGCCAAACTGCTTTGCCAAGGTTTCCAGCAAATTAAATTCGGTGCTGGTGAGCTCCAGATCTTGATCGAACCAAGATGCCCTGCGTTTTTCACACCAAATCTTTAGCGGACCGGCAATAATCGGTCCGTTACCATCCGTATCATTGATAGGCTGAGTTCTACGCAAAATTGCGCGAATCCGCGCGGCCAGCTCCCTGGGCGTGCAAGGCTTGGGTACATAGTCATCCGCGCCGGATTCCAGGCCGATAATCCGGTCGACATCATCACCTCGGGCGGTAAACATCAGCACCGGAATACGGCTTTGCAAGCGGATACGGATTAACACTTCTGTGCCTTTTATATCCGGCAACATGATGTCGAGTATCACCAGCTGATAGTCCCCTGACAAAGCCAGTCGCAAACCTGCCTGGCCTTGATGGGCAACATCAACCGTAAAGCCATCCTGCTCCAAATAGTCTTTGAACAGCCCGGCCAGCTCGACATCATCGTCAATTATTAACACCTTCGTCACTATCGCCACCTTATTGTTTGGTTGACAGCATCATAGCGATACCATACTGAGGCTACCACTATATAGCGCAGGATTTACCTAACTTTACACTTCAATAACAGTACTTTACGAGGATAGCGGTAGTATAAGCCCAACGGAATTAAGCCAATTCCGCCAACCATTCACCAAATCAAGCGGAGATTTTTTATGCGTAAGATACTTTTGATTTTAGCCTTGTTCCCAGCGTTAGTTTTGGCTAACCCGCCAACACCGGGAGAACCTCCTTTCGGAGACGGCCCGCATCACGGCAAGCATCATGAACGTGGTCACGAACATGGTGAAAATTTCTTGCCGAGATTTTTACATGATGTCGACCTGACCGAAAAACAAAGCAGCGACATTAAAGCGCTGATTAAAACCCAGCATGAGCAATTGGCCGCTAAGGACGATGCTACGAAAGCAATCCATCAAAAAATTCAGCAGCTGACTTTTTCCAAGGATTATAGTGAGGACAAGCTTGTGGGTTTGCTGGATCAAGCGGCGGCGAGCCATAAAGAACACATTCTGCAAAACACAAAATTGGATAACGCCATTTTTAAACTGTTAACTCCCGAACAGCAGCAAAAACTGCAAAGCAAACTGGCAGATGTAGCGCATTGATTTAGGCTGTTTACGCCCAGTTAATACAATTGGGCGTAATTTTGATCAAACGTTAATCAGTTTAATATCGGCACTTAGGTTATCCACCGCTAACGCGCCAACCAAACCACATCCCACATCCAAATCAAGCACCCGCCACACTGAGGCGGGTGCAAATTCTTCCGGTACATTTAAAAATTCCGTCGATTGCTCGGGGTTAAGTACACATTGCTTTAAGCCTAACGCGATGCCTCGGCCGGTGGCTTTTACAAATGCTTCTTTGTGCGTCCAAAAACGGTAAAACGCGGCGGTTTGCTGATGTTCCGGCAAGCTGTGCCAGTAGCTTGCTTCAACGTCGGCAAAGCATTTTTCAACCAATGCAGGCAGATTGGTTCTGGGTTTGGCGATTTCAATATCCACGCCCAACCGGCAACGCCAACCAACGGCGATGATCCAAGCATTCGCCGAATGTGACAGGTTGAACGCCAGCTCAGGATAGTCGGCAAGATAGGGTTTGCCGTGTTCGGCTTTACTGAACTCAATAGTTTTCGGGGCCACAGCCAGTTTTTGCGCCAACACTTGCCGTAAATAACTGCGCACGCGGACGTAACGATTACGCAATAAAGGGTTTTTAAATGCGGCGGCATGGGCAAGTTCAGACGCACTGAGATGTTGCCAGTGCTGTTGGTCTGCTTCGTCGCTAAGTTGGCCGTGCCAGCATTCGATTGTGTTCATAGCTTGAGTTCTTCGGCAGGAGAGTAGCGTTGCAGCTCATCCTGCGCATCAATATTTTTAGGATTGATTTGTAAGGCCCGCTGCGCGCGTTGGATGCGGGATTCCACACTATCATGCGCAGTTGACGCGCCTAAAATGTCTGTAGCGATAATGTCGGCAAGGTTGCTATCGCGTACTTGCGCAGCGGTTTGTAAATCCATGCCGGGTGCGGCGTGGGCTGTGACGGCGGCGGTGATCGGCGTTAAGTGTCGCTGAATAAACGGCACTAAGGCGCTGGCGCGTTGATCGGTGTGTTGAAAATCACTGACACTGTAAGACAGTTGCAGTTTGTCGTCGGTGTAGTGCGTTGCCGGAGCAATGTTTGCCAAGGCGTTGAGTTCCGCGCCTGAAGCCAAAAAGCTGCCAAGGAACACCGGAAAGCTATTCAAATTGTAACTATCCCCCCCCCAATAATTGAGGTCGAAATCAGCGCCAATGCTGGGTTCTTCGGTGACTTTGCCAAAGCCTTCCGGCGACAGATGGCGGATGTCACCTTTAAAACCAATGAGTAAAAGTTCATCGGTGTTGTACCAAAGCTGCGCATTAGGAAATATCGCCAAAAATGTTTTTAACACGCTGGCAAATTCAGCCGGACGCAAAAAACTTAACGGCACAAACTGGCAGATCATGCCGTCAGCGTTGAGCTTGGCGGCGGCTTGTTGATAAAACTCTTCGGTATAAAACACGCTGACACCGGGACGATCCAATTGCCCGATTTCCACAGAAATAAAATCATAGTGGCGGCCCGTATGTTTGACGTAATTGCGGCCATCCTCGGCAATCAAATTCACGCGCGGGTCATTCATCCAACGGGAAGGAAAATGCTCACGGGTAAATTCAAACAGGCGCGGCTCAATGTCGACAATGTCTAGCTGTTTAATGTCATAACGAAGAAAGCGACGGGCGGTGTTGCCTGCGCCCAAGCCAATCACCAGTACATCTTTGGCATCCGGAAAATGCAGCATCGGGATATGAGCGACCATCACCTGATAATTGCTGGTTTCCACACCCTGCCAAAGCCGGTCAATCAACAACGTTTTTACCTGGTCGCGCAACACGACAGCGAGATTGGAGTTGTAACCTTCGGTAATGCTGAGCAGTTCATCGTCGGGATCCAGGTAATCATCAGGAATGCGCACCGGCGACCAGAGCAGCATCAATAGCCAAACGCTTAGACCGCCGTAAATAGAAGCTCGAGCTTTGAATGCCGGGGTGTTTTTGCTCGATGCAAACATGATTGCTAACCAAGCCGCCGCCAGCGTCCAGGCTGAACTAATTAAAATACCGGCATCCAAGCCGACATGCGGCAGTAACCAAAAACCGGTTAATACTGAACCAACAATGCAACCGGCAATATTGACGGCAGTCATCATGCCGATTTGTTTAGACGCTGATTCGGTTTGCTGGGTGACTATTTTATTTAACAGCGGAAAGCTGGCGCCGGCAATAAATGTCGACGGCAACATCAATAGTATAAAAGGCAGCAATCCCCAGGGCTGAAGACCTTGCCATATTGGCGCAGGCAAGTGTGTCAGCAACAGCAGCAGCGTTGCTGACAGCGCTTGTAAAACGCTGAAGCTGATCAGCAATGCCTTAGGTTGTTTGGAGTTATCAAAATACGGACCGAGCAACAAACTCCCGGCGGCCGTGCCAATCAATACCACGGCAAGGGTAATGGTGTAGGTGTACACCGAGTTGCGGATAAAATTGCTTAAAAAACGCGCCCAGATCAATTCATTAGCCAACGCGGCCGCGCCGATCATAAAAAACAGCCATCCGGCAAGTAACAACAATCGGCGGTTGTAATAGGGTTCAAGCGGTTGCGAGGGTGTGATTGGCGCTGATGCTTCTACCTTGTTGCTTAACCGCCAGAATCCCAAGCCGGTCAACACATTCAAACCGGCCGCGACTTGCAATGAAGCAGCAAGGCCAAACGTTGGCAACAATAAAAATCCGGTCACCGTGCAGCCAACTGCTGCGCCTACGGTATTAACGCCATAAATAAAGCTAAGCTTTGCCGAAAGCCGCGCCGGGTCGTGAATAATCTGCCGACAAAACAGCGGCAAGGTACCGCCCATTAACAGCGCAGGCGGTAACAAAAGTAAGCCCACCAAACTGGCGCGGATTAACAATAACAATGCGGAGTGCGTATCGAAGTGTCGGTAGCTCAGGCCGTACAGATTATCGGCCCAGGCAAACAATGCCGGAGTACATAAGCCATTGACGGCCAATAACAATTCAATCCCGGCACACCAAAGCAACGGCTGTTTGACAGTGCCCCCAATGCGCCCGAATAACCAACTACCCAAACCCAGGCCGAGAAAAAATACCGCCAATACCGTCGACATGGCCAAAGTGCTGGAGCCAAACACAAACGAAGCTTGCCGAATCCAGACAATTTCGTAAATCAAACTGGACAGGCCGGATAGAAAAATGAGGGGGTAAAGCAAGTGAAAATTCCTAGAGTCGCGGCGATAAAACTGAATTGTACGCACCGCGCACCTTTTGGACTTAATTTAGCGGAAGTGATTTAAAAAAATCGGTACTTAAAGAGTGAAACACCCCGCGCAGCAATGCGGCGGGGTGTGGTGTTGCCGTTTATTTCACGTTAGCGCAGTCAACATAAGTAGGATGCGTTGTGCTGATAGTGACAATACGGTTTTCTTGATTAGGCGTTTTGTCGGGGCCTGGGCCTTCGCCAATAGACTGAATGCTAAGTTGATCGGCATTAGCACCGTGTGAGATCAACAAATCTCTTACCGATGCCGCACGTCGATTTGATAACTCCTGGTTGCTAGCCGAACTGCCAACAGTATCGGCCGAGGCAATTACATCTGCCTTAGAATCAGGGTGTGTATGTAGAAAATTGCCTATATGAGCAATACCGACGTCGTTAGTTTTAAACGGAGTTGATTTGCCGGTTTTAAAATACGCCGCAACATGGTGGATGGCTTCTTGTTGATGATGATTCGGACCGTGAACTTCAGTTAACCACTGGCATAACTCTTTTTCGGATTCCAGGCGGTGATGAGCGGCGTCTTTAGCGGCATCCAGGCCTTTTTGCTGCTCGTCGATATTCCAGTATTGATCTTTTTCCCAGTGTTTTAATACCCGGTTAGCGACTTTCTGCCTATCTTCAGCAATCTCTTCGTGACGAATTGACTGTCCATAGTGACCGGCATAAGAAGCATCAATTTCCGCCTTGAGCGCGGAAGTGTCTTTTTTCGGGGTGGAGCAAGCAGTCAGCGATAGCGCTAAAACGGCAAGCGGTAGATAGATATGTTGCTTTTTCATGATGTTATCCTCGTAATCAAATGGTCTGGGCGGGTTTACTTGCCATGATCCAGCGGGCCGTAATGCGTCCAGTAGCCGGGATAATGCAGACCAAAATAACGGGTGTCTTCGCTAAAGCGCTCCCACACATAAGGCGGAGTGATATAGTCATCAGTCGGGATAGGTGAAGTAAGCAGCTCCGCGCCGCCGATCAGCGTGCGACTAACCGCATGGCCCACGCCCCGCAAGGTGCCCCACGTCAGGCCGACAAAAATGTTTTGCTCGTGACTGATGTTGACAATGTTTTTAGGTATTTCAATAAAGCCGGTGCCAATATTGAAAAAACCTTGATTAATTTTTGAGGAAAAGCCTTGTAAGTAGTTTTTTTCTTCCGCATTAACCGAAAAACTCGCCAAAATTGCCCCGGATAAAACGCAGGCGGTAATTAACTTATTCTTATTCATTGTATTACTCCTTGTGTTGCATTTTGATCCTCGCCATCGCTTTAATAATAACGGCAAGGGGTGGAAAACACTTGCACACCGACACTAAACCAGTGTTGTCGGAAAGTCAAACGGCTTATTTGAGGTGTTGCTGAAGGTACAGCTAATAGTGAACGGTTTTACAGAGAGGGTGTTGAATACGAACCGGATTTTTTTAGTTTGTCCTGAATAAATAGGAGTTCCATATTTCAGATGAAAATATATAAAAATCAACTTGTTAACTATATATTCAATGGCTTTAGCTTTTGGCATTCCGTTAGAATATCTACACATTAGGCCTTGGGTTAGCGGTTTCAGGTTGCCGGATATGAAAAAATTGCCCGGTTGCAAACGCTGAGACCCAGTGCATTGGCTTGATGGTTATAGATAACAGTTCCATGCTGGTAATGGTAGTTTACCTAAGGAAGCGCTGAACAAATCGATTTCGCTCATGGTTCGACAAACTCACCACGAACGAAATCAATAAGTTACCGTTCATCCTGAGCTTGTCGAAGGATTTAATCAGCGCTTCCCTAACGGCTACCGGTTTATTCCTCGGGACGTGTTACATCAATCACGACAACTGCCAGTCTGTTTTGATTATCGGCTTTTATAAGTGACCGTAAAGCATTTTCTAATTCTTGTGCAGTATTGGGTTTTGGTAGTGAGTTGGGCGGTTTTGGCATAGATCGCGGACGCTTATCACCAAACCAAAATACCAGATAAATACCATAACCCTGCGCTTGCGGATCACGGGTATATAACCTATCCAGTTGGTTTTCACAGGCCGTCCACAAATTTTTATGATAATTCTGTTTAACTTCAATCGGTAATTTTTGCTTCGTGGCATTTAGCAAAATTATATCGGCACGCTTATCAATCACCATGTGACCTTCCGGCTCTATATTAATATCTAAAGGCACAAATTTTGGTTTTAACAAATCAATCAGTCGGTCTCGACAACTTTCTTCTGGTTTCGGATCGTTAATTCTTCCATAGGAATCCTCGTTCCAGAAGCTCTTGAAAATATCAGTGTTCTCTGAACGAATCTTCACACCAATATCTTTTAGATGTTCAATAGTTAAGGCGTGAAGGTCGGCAATATGAGCTGGTTTGCCATTCGATAAAGCATCAATTACTTGTTGCCAATTAGGTTGTACAAACAGCTGCTTCCTGCGCAAAGCCGCCTGATTGGCGGCCGCATGTTTTAAATAATCACAATAACTGTTCAGTTCTGGCTCGTGGATTAAATGATTTAGAACACTGATTGACTCTTCATCAATTTGAGTAGATAGCTGAGTTATTCGCCTTCTTACAAACTCTGAGGCATTCCGAGGGTTTTGTACTCCAGACCAATGGACGGTTGTATGTTCAGCATCAGGAAACCGCTTACCAGCCAAGCGCATAACAAAGTCTAATTGTGCAATTGAAAGATTACAGGGCTGGTTTTTGTCATTATCTGAGCGGGCATGGTCGATAATTGATATTAATGTCCAAATAAAACTCTCACGCTTTGCTGCACAATGAATTACAGCGTCTTTAAATTGATCAAAATCAATTAAGAAACCGACGCTAAGCCACAACATTTTTTGGTTTAACCGCACTCTGGTATACGGTTTTAATACAGATTGGATGAGAAACAGCAGCTCTTCCTTAATTTCAGGAAGCGTAATGGCTGTTAAAAGTAAAGTTTCCAGTTCTTGTGATGGGGCGTTTGGATAACTGGTTAATAACCGTAGAACGGTTGCAGCCCTGTTATGAGTAAGCTGTGGATGCTGACAAAGATCCCTGATGCCTTGAACATAATCTCTTTTCGTTTTTAACAAAGTTTCTACGACTTCCATATAAACCGCTTGTACCAATTCAGGCTTGTGTAGAAAAAGAGCTTGTTGCCAGTCAGGTTCAATTTGCGTTTGGCTATTACCGTCTGTTCGATAAAAACTCGGAAACAGAAGATTCAATGCTAAAGCGGCTTTTAGTACTTGTTCCGAATAAGCCGTCAGATCACCCTGTTTGCACCAACATTCGGACATTCCGGCTAAAATCGAATACCACCAGCGCTGGTATTGATTTTGACTATATGAATTTGCTATTTCCAACGGCGTAGGCAAATCATTTCGATTAAGAACCGCCTGCAAAACCTCCAAAGCAATATCTACATTTTGTTCTCCTAATTGCTGTTCTAAGCGTTTTTTAGGTTCCAAAGTACGCTCAACATCTGTAAATCTTGCGAAATAGACATCTGCTAACCATGCCGACCAACCCAAATGTTGCCCTGTACGAATTAAACCCAGTTCTTGCTCAAAATTACTGCGATTTTTTTGTTGGGTATTCTGCTGATTTTTCTTGTACTCAATTTTTCGGTTTATGTCTTTCCAGCGCCAATTCTGGACTTCTGATAAACATGAACGCGCCAACACGTCGGCTAATTCAGGATGAGATTCGCCATAGTTAAATAGTGAATTAAAACGTTCGAGATTCGTTGTTCTTGTAAGGGTTAAGCTCAAAGCCAGCTCAAAAATAAATTGCTCTTTTTCATTGCAATAAACTTTTTCGGCGATTAAGGAAAATGCCGAATTGATGATTTGGTCCATATCAAATTCAAATCTAACCCATTGCTGAAAATCATTCCAAAATCCCCAGATGCTTGCTAGATCATTTTGTTCGTGCAAGGCGATATTAAATAAGGTCATAACATGTTGTTGATTGGCGCCAAGCCAATCTTTGATTGAATCCTTATTGCGGTAACTGCTATATCGGGGACTGAATTTAAGCTTTGAAAGCCACAACCAAAGTCGGCCAACATCAATATTTTCAGTGCTCAGTAATGTGCGTTTTAATGTTTCATGAATAAAGTGCCAAACGTCATCATTATCTTTGGATTCATCTAATTTAATGAGTGTTAGCCGATCAAGAATTTCTGGTAAATCATCAAGTGGTAAAGATCGACTCAAACGCCATAACCCGCCGGTTATTAAGCGATCTTGAATTTCTCGATGATTGATATGATCGCTAACCAGTTGAATAACGTCGTCTACGTTGAAATTTCCATCATAAATTCTGACCATAACTTCTTCTTTTAAGCGAAGATCGTCAGTACTGGTGTGAAGGCGTTCTTTAGTCGCATTAACGACAAGAGCTATTCCATCCGGAATAGTGTTGATTAAGCCTTCAAACGCATTAGACCGTTCGGCATAATAGGCATCGTTATCACAAAAAATTTCCAGTAAGTCGTCTTTAAGTTCCGGTTGTTGTTCACCGAATTGAATGGCGTTCAAAACAACAGAGCGCAAATGAAATTGCTGAGGTTGTTTAGATAATATGGCTTTAAATTCGTTCGCCATGTCTGGTGTTGATAACGCACCCAGCGGCTCGCTTGTCCAATCCTGGGCTCGAAACCACGGATCTTTTTCTGCAAGTTTCACCAGGGCATTAAGTAGTGCTTTACGGCTGGACAGTGAAAGACAACTGACATCACCAAGTACCAAAACACCATAAGGATCGCCTGCCATTAAAGCATCGGCATGCTCGGGCAATAATTGCACTAACCACGCGTATAAGCCTCGCAACTCCGGTGCAGGATAACTATCAACACACAACCAGCTGCATACACGTGAAACAGGTAGTCCTTTACGAATGGAACTGATCAACCAACAGGCTGCCAGATATTCGGCGATAGTGCGGTGTGAATAATTAACTTGTTCTTGATCTGTTGTGACAAAAGCTTGTTTAGTCAGTGCTGCTAATACCGCCTCTGAATCTGGATAAGGAATTTCTGCGTAAGAACTTTGACAACTTTTTAATAAAGAAATCCCTTCAACATCTGCAATCAACAAGACGGCACAAGCCGCGCCTGCGGCGTCTTTTAGCTGACTCGAAGTAAATCCTGCCAACGGTTTACGTTTATGCTTGTCGTTGTGTTCGGTTAAAAGTAACTCAGTAGCATTCTTGTACAATTCTTTTTTGGTTTTCGGCCATTGCCCGTTTTTTACCGAATCGGCCAGCATTATCAGTGTTTGCGGATTAGTCAGCAGCGAACTCACGCCTTTACTATAAGCTTGCTCTCTAAACTCACGCGGATTATCAATATTTTCCCCGCTAAGTATCCGGTCTATTTCTTCTTCAGTCAGTGCCTCAAGCACTACTACGCAATAGCCGCCATTAGCTTCAAAATAGGGTTTAAATAACTCGAGATCTGTCTCGCCCAGCCAATCCGCCACACGGCAAGATAATCGGACTTTCGATGGTTTGATTTGCTTGATACACCTGATTATTTCGCCGATTGAATCGGGCTGCTCACTGCGTGAACGTTTTTCGTCGAGCGCATCGATATAAACGGGTTTATTGGTATAGGTGTCATCCGCATGCAGTGTAAAAGTTCTAGCGGATATGCAGTTGCCGTTCTCCTGGTCACTTGCATGAGTGAAGAGGTGGCTCTTGCCTGCACCCGGTTCACCCAACAAAACGATATTCGGTATTTCTAAAATATCGGCAAAGGTTAGACCTTCGTTGTTTTTGACATTGCCATCAACAGGGTAAATTTTTTTAATTGAGCGATTTAACATGACTTAGAGTTAACGAGGATGGTGATGTGCAATTCTTTAAATGAACCATACAACAAACCACTTAAGCCTGCTGGGGTTTGTATACCCACCGCACTTCAAATTTAGGCACTCAACCGTGACCGATGATCTGAAAACGATCGTTTAATAGCGAGCGCAGCGAGGCGTGGTACTGGTCTAGACCGTCAAAGAAGCCATCGCAAGCCG
>JAQTQN010000308.1 GCA_028712225.1 Methylobacter sp. | reverse complement strand
TTCAAAATTTCGAGTTGCAGATTTTGCGCCTGAACCGGCGGCATTTGCTGTCGCGCCTGGTGCAGGTGCTGTCGCCGTTTCCGGAGCGGTTCCCGCAGGGGTGGGTTGATTGGACAACGCACCCGGCACACCTTGTGTAGGTGAGGTATTTTGTTCTTCAGACGTTTGCTCGCTGCGTAGAGCCGGTAAATCAGGATTGAACATCTCCTGAGTACGATCTGTCTCGGTAAAATCAACATCGGCGGAAATTTGTGCGCGCATACCGTCTGCACCCACTAGCGGCGTCAAAATGTTGCCGATACGTTCCATCAAGTGTTCTTCAATACTCTTTTTGTATTCGAACTGCCGAGTGGAGAGATTGGCATCAGCGGTTGAATTCTTACTATTTAATAACTGGCCTTTTTGATCCACCACCGTCACTTGGTCCGAGTCCATTTGCGGCACGCTGGACGCCACGAGATGAATAATGGATTCAATCTGACCTTTATCTAAGGCTCTGCCTTGATAAAGATTAACAATGACTGAAGCACTGGGCTTTTTGCGTTCGCGTACAAACACCGATTGCACCGGCAGTGCCAGTAACACGCGGGCTGATTTAACACTTTGGATAGCCATGATGGTGCGGGCTATTTCACCTTCCAATGCCCGCTGAAAGCGCATCAGTTCAACGCCTTTACTGGCGCCGAGTCCTTGATCTTTATCTAATAATTCATAACCTAAGCTGTTACTTCTGGGTAGCCCTTGGGCGGCCAACTTCAGTTTGACATCGCTGACCTGATCGGTAGGTACCAAAATGGCATTAGATCCGGCTTCAACTTTATATTTAATCGCTTGCGTATTAAGAACTTCAATAATTTCGGCGACATCCTTATCACCTATTTCCGCATACAAGCGGGTGTAAGAAGTCTCTTGCGACCACAACACGATAGCAACACCAATCGCAACACTCAGGGCTATGCCCAGCATTAACCCGATTTGTCTGGCGATAGACAGGCCCGCCAAACCGCGCATAGCAGGGTGGGCGTCGACCTTGGCCAGCAACGGGTTAACCGCCTTGCTTGCCTCCGACCCCAAGGTGACAACATCCTGCCGAGGATTGTCTGCCACTAATTCATTACCAGTTTGTTCGCTCATTTTGTTTATTTACGGGTTGTATAGGCTACATGGGCATGTTCATGACATCTTTATACGCTTCGACCAGCTTATTGCGCACCTGCACCATGGCTTGAAATGACACGCTGGCTTTTTGAGTTGCCACCATCACTTCCGCAAGATTCACTGAAGAATCGCCGGTTTCAAAGGCGCTGGTCATTTTTCCGGCGGTTTGCTGGGTATCATTTACTGAATCGATGGATTGTTTCAGCATGGCCGCAAAATCAGCATTACCAGTTGTTTCCGAGGCTTGCGGTTTGCCGCCGGCTTCCAAGGACATCGCACGCATTTGCGCCAATACCTGGTTAACATTCATTTCGCTCATGGCAGTTTCCTTGACGGTTTGTTCATATAAATCTTATTAAGCATTTTTAATGCCACTTAACAAGAAATCACCACGCCAGAATCTTTCATGCGCGCAATTTTGTAACGCAAGGTCCTGGGACTGATGCCAAGTTTTTCGGCCGTCGTTTTTCGACTGCCATTTTCCATCTGTAAGGTCTGTAAAATGATGCTCTCTTCGGTGTTGCGAACGTTTGCATCCAGTCGTGCCAAATCGACATTTTCTTCTTTATTTTCAATGACATTTTCTTGGTACGCAGGTACTTGGACTTGATCGACATTGATTAGATTGCCGGTACTTTCAAAGATTAAATCATCAACGGTAATGGCATCTGCGCTGCGCAAAATAAGTGCCCGCTGCACCACGTTTTCAAGCTCTCTAACATTGCCCGGCCATTGATAAGCGCGCATTTTTGCTATTGCCTGAGCATCGAAACGAGGCAAAGATTTGCCTCTGGGACTATGCCGTCGCAGTAATTCTGTTGCCAGCGGCAAAATATCGCCTGGCCGGTCGCGCAGTGCTGGAATATTGATGGGGAACACATTCAGCCGGTAATACAAATCTTCACGAAAGCGGCCTTGCTCCAGTTGCGTTCTCAGATTCTGATTGGTCGCCGCCAAAATTCTGACGTTGAGTTTGATTTTTTTATTGCTCCCCAAGCGCTCCACTTCTTTTTCTTGCAGCACCCGTAACAGCTTTGCCTGCAAGTTCACATCCATTTCACCGATCTCATCCAGTAACAGCGTGCCGTCCTGGGCTTGTTCAAACTTACCCGGCATGGACTGCACTGCGCCGGTATACGCGCCTTTTTCGTGACCGAACAACATGGCTTCGAGCATGTTTTCAGGAATGGCTGCGCAGTTGACGGCGACAAAGGGGCCGGCATGTTGTAACGAGTTTTCATGAATATACCGGGCAATCACTTCCTTACCGGTGCCGCTTTCTCCCTGCAGCAACACCGCCACCTCGGTTTTTGCGACTTTGGCAATCAGCGCATAAAGCTTTTTCATGCTTTCATCCTGCACCACGCGCTCCAACGTAGTCGAAGCAGCAGAGTCAGTGTTCACGTACTCGGCGACTTTGCTGACCAGCGCATTGGCATCAAAAGGCTTGATCAGGTAATCACAAGCGCCCGCCTGCATGGCTTCCACGGCTTTTGGAATAGTGCCGTAAGCGGTCATCAACAACACCGGCGTTTGCGCGTGTTTGTGCTGAATATTTGCCAGTAACTCCAAGCCATCCATCACCGGCATTTGTACATCACTGACCACCAGCTTGAATTGTCCAGAAGCCAGTTTGATCAATGCTTCTGT
>JAQTQN010000307.1 GCA_028712225.1 Methylobacter sp. | reverse complement strand
CTTATCGGCTCCGGCTGGAAAGATTATCAAAAGTCCGGCGCTATTTGTGGCATTGAACTTCCGCAAGGTTTACAGCAAGCCCAGCAATTACCTGAGCCGATTTATACGCCGTCAACCAAAGCGGCGATGGATCAACATGACGAAAATGTTACTTTCGCTAAAACGGTTGAGTTAATGGGCCAAGCGTTGGCGGAACAAGTGCGCGATGCCAGCTTGAAGCTCTACAAAGAAGCGGCCGCTTATGCTAAAGAGCGCGGCATTATTATCGCCGATACCAAGTTTGAATTTGGCGTTGATGACAATGGCGTCCTGCATTTGATCGACGAAGCGCTTACTCCCGATTCCTCTCGCTTCTGGCCTGCTGATCAATATCAGGTTGGTATCAGCCCACCTAGTTTTGATAAACAGTATGTGCGTGATTACCTGGAAACACTGGACTGGAATAAAACCGCTCCTGGCCCGCATTTACCCGTAGAAGTCGCTGAACATTGCGCGGCTAAATATAGGGAAGCGGAAATCAGATTGACTCAAGATTGAGCATTCAACTAATTTTGCTCATGTAGGTGACATAATCCTGACATATTTGAGCGTTAGTCTTGTTTTACTGCCACAAATGACAGATTTATGACATTTATGGCAGCTTTATGGCGTTACGGTAGTTCTAAACGGTCTATATTTGAAGGGCTTGTTTAGGTGGCATTCATATTGCTTGTTTATATTGACTAACTTTATTAATTTTTGGGAATTCTTCTATGCGCAAAATAAATCGCTTTTTAACGGTGCTTGCAGTGTCAGCAGCCTCTTTTTCAACCCAAGCCGCAATCTTAAATTCAGAAAATGGGCATTATTACGATCTGGTTACATTTGCTGATATAGGTGAGCGCCTGGATTGGTTCGGTGCTAAATCGTTTGCTGAAAATTCAAGCTTTAACGGAAAACTGGGGCATTTAGCGACCTTAACTTCAGCGGCTGAAGATGATTTTGTTTGGAACAACTTGGGCGCGGAAGGTTATTTTTTAGGTGCTTTTGATACCAGCACTCTCGGTGGAAATGGCACTTGGAGCCATAACTCATGGCAATGGGTCACCGGAGAAGCTTTTTCTTACAGCAACTGGCTTGCTGGCGAGCCTAACCATTGGCAAGATGGCTCAGAGCTGACGCCTAATAATGAAGATTATCTAGTATATGGCTGGAAAGATCGTGGTGCAGGTGTGCTGCGTTGGAACGATACCAACGTCGACTCTTCGTACATAGATGGCGGCATTAAGAAATACACGGCTAAAGGATTTGTAATCGAGTACGAAGCAGCGACAGGCAATGTTCCACCTGCAACTGTGCCGGTGCCAGGCGCTTTTTGGTTATTTAGTTCTGTTTTGGTTGGTTTTGGTTTGCATAAGAAAAAGGAATTATTCGCTAACTCTTGATAGCGTTATTGCCCAAACCCATCAGGGCTTGGGCAGTTTTTTCCTCCGTATAAAAATCCTCTGATAATAACCGAGCATCTCAATAAGTTCCTCCGAAGGTATTCGCTGGTTTTTTTTTAGGATCTCAACTGCAGGTATAGTTTTTCAATTACACTATCGTGCAATGCTTAAGGTGGCCTTGCCACCATATTAAATAAATCCGCTGTAGTTAATTCCCCCGATGAAAAATAAATCCATTCTTGCAGCCCTGTGTCTGCAAACCTCGCTTGCGCTTGGGCAAACTAGCGATGATCAGATCTATAACGCTGCATTGGCATCTGCCCATGCAGGGAACACAGATCAAGCCATTCAGCAACTACAGCAATTGGTACAAAGTCATCCTGAGGTGCAACGCTATTTATTTGATTACCTACAAATATTGTCTTGGGCAGATAGGGACGAAGAGGTCATTCAACAGAGTGCCAAAATTGATGTGCAACATGCACCTGTTTATGTGCTTGAGGCGATAGCAAAAGCGGCGAGAAATCTGGGCGATTTCAAGAAATCGGAAATACTGTATCGCAAAGCGATGGAAAAAGAGCCTAAACGCTTGGCTCCCAAGCTTGGCTTAGGGTTGTTATTGATTGATCAAGGCCAAGCAGATTCTGCAATTGCTTATTTGCAAACGTTAGCCGGGACTTATCCTAATGAAGTTGAAATCATCATGGCGCAAGCTTATGCCCATGAGCTTGCCAGTCAGTACCCAAACGCCATCCAGTATTACCAAAAGGCTCTAAGTTTACAGCCAAATCGTTCAGATGCCCGGCGCGGCTTGATACTGGCGTTAGCAGCATCCGGGGAAGTTAATCAAGCCATAGAGATGGCTTCTATTCATCGAGCATTGTTTTCAGATGACCAGTGGGCAAGTCTACAGTGGGATTATGCGGCCTGGTTGATCAGGCAAGGCGAACAGGCATTGCAAACCAATCCACGCGATTATCGGGGCATTGATAAGGCTATTACCGCATTAAATAGCAATATCAGCGCAGTCGAAAAACTGAAACTTAAAGATCCTCAAGCCCTGTTGGCGCGGGCCAAGTTCGATTTGCTGGTAGCGTTACGCGATCGTAAACGCATGAGTGATGTAGTCGAGCTGTACCGACAGCTGCAACAACAAGGACTAGCCATACCGGTTTATGCCCGCATGGCCGCGGCCGATGCTTATTTGAATAACCGCGAACCTGAAACTGCCCGCGATCTTTATCTTTCTGTCATCGCCGAACAACCCGATTACTTTAATGCTCGCGCATCGTTGGTATATGCCTACCTGGAAGCTGAGCAGATTGATAAGGCGCTAGCCTTGGCTGAACAACTGGCTCAAGAACAACCGGCAAAACTTGAATTTAA
>JAQTQN010000086.1 GCA_028712225.1 Methylobacter sp. | reverse complement strand
CAAGAGTTTTTGCACTTTTTCGCATTGATTTTATGGTTGGCGGCCGGATTGGCGTTTTTCGCTGAAACGCAGCACCCCGGCGAAGGTATGGCAACCTTGGGTTATGCGATTTTGGGGGTCATTGCCATCAACGGCTGTTTCTCTTTTTGGCAACGCCATCAGGCCGAACAGGCGATTGCCGCGCTGCAAAAATTGTTGCCGCATCAGGTAAAAGTGATCCGTGACAATGAACTTAGCCTAGTGATCGCCGACGAACTGGTGCCGGGCGACCTATTGGTATTGGAGGAGGGCGATAACGTGCCCGCCGACTGTCGGTTGCTGGAAGCCTTTAACTTGCGGGTGAATAACGCCACCATCACGGGTGAATCGTTGCCTAAGGGTCGCGATGCGCTGCCGTCCGAGGTAGAAGACATCAGCCAAAGCCGCAACATCCTGCTGGCCGGTACCTCGGTGGTATCCGGCGAAGGCAAGGCGCTGGTATTTGCCACAGGCATGCATACCGAGTTCGGCAAGATTGCCCATACCCTGAAAACCACGATCAAAAGCCAGTCGCCGCTGCAACTGCAAATCAGCCGACTGAGTCGTTTCGTGGCCTTGTTGGCCTTGCTGCTGGGCGTAGTGTTTTTCTGTATCGGCCAGATTATCGGCATGACTTTTTGGGAAAACTTTATGTTCGCGATCGGCATCATCGTCGCCAATGTTCCGGAAGGACTGTTGCCCACCGTCACGCTCTCATTGGCGATGGCCACCCAGCGCATGGCCAAGCGCAATGCGTTGATCCGCCATCTGCCGTCAGTAGAAACCCTGGGTTCGACCACGGTGATTTGCACCGACAAGACCGGCACGCTGACCCAAAACCGCATGGCGGTGAAGCAACTGTTCCTCGACAACCGCCACTGGCAGCCGGAGCAACTGGGCAGCGATAGTCTGCAGCATCATGCCGCCTTTTTGGCCAATGCTGCGTTATGCCATAACTTAAAGCGGGTGGAAGGCAAGGATTTGCTCGGCGATCCGATGGAAGTGGCGCTGGTGGCGATGGCCCATGATCAGGGTATGCGCGTCGATTACCCGAAAATAGGCGAGGTGCCGTTCGATACTGATCGCAAGCGTATGTCGACCATCCACAACACGCCGGGCGGGAAATTTTTATTTTGCAAGGGCGCGCTGGAGATGGTGCTGCCGCTGTGTAAACAAATTGCCGTAAACGACAAGATAGAACCGCTGGACGACACTCATCGCCAAACGCTGTTAAAAGCCCTGCAAACCATGGCCGATCAAGGTTTACGGGTTTTGGCATTTGCTTATCGGCCATTGTCTGATCCTATTGAGGCGGAGCCGGAGCAGGCGCTAATTTTCAGCGGCCTGGTGGGATTGGAAGATCCGCCGCGTCCCGAAGTCGCGGCTGCCATTGCCCAATGCCAACTCGCCGGTATCAAAGTGATCATGATTACCGGCGATCATCCGCACACGGCCGTAGCGATTGCCCGGCAAATCAAGCTGGTGCAATCGGACAATCCCAAGGTGATAACGGGTGACAGACTAAAAAAACTCACACCCAGCCAGTTGCAAGTCGCGCTGGATGCGCCGGAAATAATTTTCGCCCGAGTCGGTGCCGACCAGAAAATGCATATTGTTGAAGCCTTACAGCGCAAGAGGCATGTGGTCGCTGTCACCGGCGACGGCGTTAATGATGCCCCCGCGCTGAAAAAAGCTGACATCGGTATCGCGATGGGTAAAACAGGCACTGATGTTGCAAAGGAAGCTGCCGACATGATTTTACTGGATGACAATTTCGCCAGTATCGTCGCGGCGATTGAAGAAGGCCGGGCGGTGTTCGACAACATCCGCAAATTCCTGACTTATATCCTAAGCTCCAATATCCCGGAACTGATTCCCTATTTGGCCTTTGTGCTGTTCAAGATTCCTCTGCCGTTGACCATCATCCAGATTCTAGCGGTCGACTTGGGCACTGACATGCTGCCTGCGCTGGGTTTGGGCGTTGAAAAACCAGACGCCTCGGTGATGAATAAACCGCCACGTTCGCACCAGGAAACCCTGATCGACTGGCGGCTGTTGGCCCGCGCCTATGCATTTTTGGGGGCATTGGAAGCCATTGCTGCGATGGCGGCGTTTTTCTTTGTGCTCGATCGTGGCGGTTGGCACTATGGCGAAATACTGCACGGTCACCAAACTCTATACATGCAAGCCACCACCGCCTGCTTGACCGCGATCATCGTGATGCAGATCGCCAACGTGTTCATCTGCAAACAACGCCAGCGCAGTTTGTTGACTACACCTTTATTGGATAATAAATTGATTCTTTGCGGCATCGCTGCGGAAATCCTGCTAATTCTGGGCATCGTTTACACGTCATGGGGTAACCTCATTTTCGGTACTGCTCCGATTACTGCCAATGTCTGGCTGTTTACGCTGCCTTTCGTGGCGGGCATGTTATTGCTCGAAGAATTCAGAAAATGGCTGGTCAGGCGCTTTGGGCTATTCCCGGCAAAGATCAGTCCCGTCAAATTACGCAAACAAACCAGTTCAGGCAGGAAATAAACCGCCGGCTTGGCGCTGGCGTCGAACGGGCCGCAATAGAATACGAAAAATTCCCGGCGACTTCAGGAAACTTGCTCAATACTTTTTCAACGTTGTTTCTCGATAATGATCGATTTAATAACGGATCATTGATTATGAAATATTCATTGTTTGCACTACTGGGATTGTTGTTACTTCCTTTATCTTCTCAGGCGCATGGGCCGACACCGCAAAAGGCAAAAGAAACGGTTGTGATCAATGCCAACATTGAACAGGTGTGGGATGCGGTTAAGCAGTTTGACTCGATTGCCAACTGGCATCCTGATGTTAAAACCAGCACCGGCGACGGCAAGCATCAATCGGGCGGCAGTCGCACAGTAACGATGGCTAATGGCGAGCAATTGCAGGATGAGCTGGATTATTACAACGAAAAGGAACATGAATACAGCTATCGCCTTAAAACTGAAAATGTGAAAGCGCTGCCGGTCAGTTCTTATTCTGTGGAATTACAAGTAAAGCCGGGCGATACGACCAATACCTCGACAGTCACCCTAAAAAGCCGCTTTTACCGTGGCGACACCAGTAACACACCGCCTGAAAGTTTGAGTGATGCTTCAGCAGTCGCGGCAATGAATGCGTTTTTTAAAAATGGACTGGCGGGTTTGAAAGACAAGCTGGAGAAGTAGTTTTTCCGGGTGAAATTCACTTGCTGTGGGAGCGACGCCTACGTCGCGACGTAGGCGTCGCTCCCACCGTTTAGGATTAATCATCCTGGCTGTGAATAAGGCCTTGCCGGTTTGCCAGTAAGGTCAATTCTGCCAGGGTTTCTACACCCATTTTATCTTTGATTGCGGTGCCGTGATTACACACGGTTTTGTAACTCAAACACAATTTTTCTGCCGCTTTGCGAGCGGTATAGCCATTGGCCAGCAAGCAAAAGACATCAAATTCCCTGGGTGACAACAGTTTGATTTTCCCCGATTCATCTTGATCGGAAGCCATCGATACTGCCAGTTTTTGCGCCAACTCAGCTTCTATATAAGTGCCGCCGCGGGCAATTTTACATACTGCAGCCACTAGCGTTTCCGGCACGCTGTTTTTAGTGATGTAGCCTTTAGCGCCTGCTTTAATAGCCCGGGTTACATAAATCAGTTCGTTATAAATACTAAACACCAAAATCTTGCAGTGCGGGTTGCGGCTGATCAATCGACGGATACTTTCAAAGCCGCCGATACCGGGCATCGATAAATCCAGTACGACAATATCGGGTTGATGTTGCGTATAAAGCTGGCAGGCAATTTCCCCACGGTCGGCTTCATAAATTTGGCCGATTTTCTCGGACAAAGACAGGTAGGTTTTATAGCCGGTACGCACAACGGCGTGATCATCCACCAGTAATACATTGATCTTGTTTGCCACAAATGACTCCAGAATCCTAAATAGCTCAGCATGATGCCTTGTTGACTTGGGTAACGCCATGGGAGCTTTTCCTAAAGTGGCGGAAGTCGTAGCGGGAATTTTTCACTGCTTTTTCCGGCTCTTTTCCGTAACGTTGCCGACATCGACTCCAGTAGCATTAGCGCCTGCCTGATCCGGGGGTGCTGACTTAAACCTGTGCTTTCGCCTGATCAAGAGTGCCAGTTATCACAAATGAACACTGTCGACCCACGAGTCAGGCTGCTCAAGCTTTATTAACTATAACCAGGAGGAATCATGCGGATTTCCAAATTCACCCGCACCGCAATCGCATCTGCGGTTTGTGGTGGTGCGTTGATGACGGTAGCAATACCTGCACACGCGAATAAGGCATTGGACCAGTTGTCTAAACAAGACAGCAACTGGGTCATGCAGACCAAAGATTACGGTGCAACCCACTTTAGTAAGTTGGACCAAATCAATAACAACAACGTGCGTCATTTACAGCCGGTGTGGTCGTTTTCTACCGGTGTACTTAATGGTCACGAAGGTGGGCCGTTAGTGATTGACGGCATCATGTATGTGCATACACCGTTCCCTAACAATATTTTTGCGATCGATTTAAATCAGACCGACAAAATTTTGTGGGAATACAAGCCCAAACAAAACCCAGCCTCACGCGCCGTAGCTTGCTGCGACGTGGTTAACAGAGGTTTAGCTTACGCACCGGCGGGCGAGGGTTATCCCGCCACTATTTTCCAAAATCAATTAGACGGACACATCGTGGCATTGGATGCCAAGACCGGCGAATTATTATGGAAAATGGAAAACTCCGATATTGCCATGGGTTCGACTTTGACTGTCGCGCCATTCGTAGCCAAAGATAAGGTATTGGTTGGTACGTCCGGTGCCGAGTTGGGTGTCAGGGGTTATGTCACCGCCTACAACATCAAAGATGGCAAACAGGCCTGGCGCGCGTATGCCACTGGTCCTGATGAAGAAATCAAACTGGCGAAAGACTTCAACAGCGCTAACCCGCACTACGGCCAATTCGGACTGGGCTTAAAAACCTGGGAAGGCGATGCCTGGAAAATCGGCGGCGGCACCAACTGGGGCTGGTATGCGTTCGATCCTGATTTAGACATGCTCTATTACGGATCGGGTAACCCGGCACCATGGAATGAAACCATGCGTCCCGGCGACAACAAATGGACTATGACCATTTGGGGGCGTGACATCAACAGTGGCGAAGCCAAATTCGGCTACCAAAAAACGCCGCACGATGAGTGGGATTATGCCGGTGTTAACTACATGGGCTTATCCGAGCAAATGGTTGACGGCAAAATGACCAAACTGCTGACGCATCCGGACCGTAACGGTTTGGTGTATACGCTAAATCGTGAAAACGGTACTTTGGTTAACGCCTTTAAAATTGACGACACCGTTAACTGGGTGAAAAAAGTCGACCTGAAAAGCGGCCTGCCTATTCGCGATCCTGAGTTCTCTACCCATATGGATCATGAAGCCAAAGGCATCTGTCCGTCGGCAATGGGTTATCACAACCAAGGTATCGAGTCTTACGATCCTGACAAAAAGCTGTTCTTCATGGGTACCAACCATATCTGTATGGATTGGGAACCGTTCATGCTGCCTTACCGCGCCGGTCAATTCTTCGTTGGTGCAACGCTGAACATGTATCCGGGTCCTAAAGGTACCTTGGGTCAAGTGAAAGCGATGAACTCGGTCACCGGTGAATTTGCCTGGGAAGTTCAGGAGAAATTTGCGGTCTGGGGCGGAACGACTGCGACAGCCGGTAATTTGGTGTTCTACGGCACATTGGATGGGCAAATCAAGGCTCGCGATAGCCGTAACGGTAAGGAATTGTGGAAATTCAAACTGCCTTCCGGGGTTATCGGTCACCCGATTACCTACGAACACAAAGGTCGTCAATATGTCGCTATTTACTACGGTGTGGGCGGTTGGCCTGGCGTTGGTTTAGTGTTTGACTTGCAAGATCCAACCGCAGGATTGGGTGCAGTGGGAGCCTTTAAAGAACTGGCTCACTACACGCAACAAGGCGGCGGTGTAATGGTATTTGCACTGGGTTATTAATACTAGGGAAGCAATGTGTAAGCTCGGTTCCCCTCTTAGAAAAAGAGGGGTTAGGGGAGATTCGTTTAGATAAATCCCCCTCAATCCCCCTTTTTCAAAGGGGGAAGGTGAGTCATTACGCTGCAAACCGACAACAACGGACAAAATATGCATTCAAACAAGTTTTTCGTAGTCGCATTGTGCTTAAGCGCCGGTTTACTCTCGGCTCAAGCGCAAGCAGCAGGTAAGCCGTTAAAAGTCTGTACAGCAGAAAATGAAATGCCTTATTCCAATAAACATGGGGAAGGCTTTGAAAATAAACTGGCAGAACTGATCGGCAAAGCACTGGATAGGCCTATTAAAGCGGTGACCTGGACTGATCCGCGTTACTTCGTGCGGGACTTATTGGATAAAGGTGAGTGTGATCTGGTGATCGGTGTCGATGCCGGTGATCCGCGCTTATTAACGACCAAGCCTTATTACCGGACTGGATATGTGTTCATTTCCCGCGCCGACGCCAAGCTGGATTTAGAGAACTGGGACAGTGAAGTGTTGCATAAAGCACAGCGCATTGCCTTTGTGCCAGATACGCCGGTGGAAGTGATGTTGCGGGCGATTGGGCGGTATAACGACTTGTTCAATTATTCTCAGGAACTGGTCGGTTATACCTCCAAGCGTAATCAATACGTTAAATACGAGATGTCAAAACTCGTTAACGAGGTGTCATCAGGGCATGCTGAAGTGGCCGCTTTGTGGGCGCCGGCAGCTGCGCGTTATGTTAAGGAATCCACCACGCCGCTGGTGATGACGGTGATTCCCGATAACAACGTGCGCGCCGATGGTCAAAAAGTGGGGTTTCATTACAGCACCTCATTCGGTGTGCGTAAAAACGATACTGCTTTACTGGCGCAGCTCAACAAAGTGCTGGAAGAAAACCAAAGCGACATTACGAAAATTCTGGAAGATGAAGGTATTCCATTGTTGCCGGAACCCGATGCTAAATAATTTACTAACAGGATCAAAATGAACATGAAACACCTACTTTCCGTATCCGCGCTGATCATGGCTTTTATGAGCACGGCAGCGTTGGCGGACATTGACTTGCGACACGCTATAACCGGTATGCCGCTGGATTTAAGTTTTGCCAAAAAAGGCGGTAATACCGATGCCTTTAAGGAATTTCTTAAGACCGGCAAAAACCCTTACAACGTCGACAGGCAAGCCATCGAAAAAGGCCACGATTTGTACATGACGGCTTGCTCAGGCTGCCATGGTCATGAAGCAGAAGGTAAATTAGGCCCCGGTCTGGCGGACGATTACTGGACCTATCCAGCCAATGCCACCGACAAAGGTTTGTTTGAAGTCTTATTCGGTGGTGCCAACGGCATGATGGGCCCGCAATACGTCAATTTAAACAGCGATGAAATGTTATTGATTATGTCTTGGATACGCGACATCTATAACGGTGATCCGAAAAAAGCCAAGTGGTTGAAATAAAGCTAACGGTTGAAAACTATCAGGAGAACATGATGAAAAAAATACTCTTACTCAGTACCGGATTGGTTATAGCCGGTATGTCACTCCAAGTCGGTGCTTACGACGGTACCAAGTGTAAAGAGCCGGGTGTGTGCTGGGAGCCTAAACCCGGTTATCCGGATAAGGTTGCGGGCAGTAAATACGACCCAAAACACGATCCCAACGAGTTAAACAAACAATCGCAATCCATAAAAGAAATGGAAGAGCGTAATGAAAAACGCTGGCAGCATTTAAGCAAAACCGGCAAGTTTGTCTATGACGTGGATGAGATCAATTAAATGTAGGGTGGGCAATGTTTTTCTGCCCACCATTTACGTACACAAGGTGGGCAAAAAAACCTGCCCACCCTACGCAATTTATGACTAATCCCCCTTCTACTCCGGCAGCTCTCATACAAGCCGCCGGAGCTTTTTTATGACAAAAATGATCACAGAAGCACAACTCCCCGATTGGCGCGATAAAGCGCTCAAGTTTGAACAACAAATCAATCAAACCGTTTTAGGTTTACAACCTGCGGTAAGAAATATCTTGCTCGCGGTATTTGCCAGGGGCCATGTACTGCTCGAAGGTAATGTCGGCGTCGGTAAAACGACTTTGCTGAGAGCGATTGCTCAGGGTTTGGGGGGCGATTATCAACGCATTGAAGGCACCATTGATTTGATGCCTGCCGATCTTATTTATTACACCTATCTCAACAACGATGGTCGACCCTGTGTCGATCCGGGGCCGTTATTAAAACAGGGCGACAGGCTCGCCACTTTCTTTTTCAACGAAATAAACCGTGCCCGGCCGCAAGTGCATTCCCTGCTGTTAAGAGCCATGGCCGAACGCAGCATCAATGCGTTTAACCGCGATTACCAGCTGCCGCATATCCAGGTATTTGCCGACCGTAACCGGGTGGAAAAAGAAGAAACTTTTGAATTACCCGCGGCCGCCAAAGACCGATTCATGATGGAAATCAATATCGATACCCCGAAAGAGCCGGGCATACTCGACGAGTTGATGTTTAACCCGCGCTTTCACGACACCGATCAATTAGTCTCCGGCATTGCCGCCGACACCATTCCTTACTACCAGCTCAATGAGCTGGCAGACACCCTGCAACGCAGCGTACAAACGTCTCCCAAGTTACGTGCTTATGCGCTGGCGCTATGGCAAGCCACGCAACAGCCGCACAACTACGGCGTACAGCTCTCCGATGTCGATATGACTAGCTTGCTTAGCTCCGGCGCCAGTCCTCGCGGCATGAGTTACCTGATCCGCGCCGTAAAAACCCGTGCCTGGCTGCAAGGCCGCGATCATGTGCTGCCGGAAGATATTCAAGCCTTGTTTCCGGTCTGCATGACGCATCGTCTGTTTTTGAATCCGATGTATGCCTACCGTAAAGAACAACTGTTACCGGAGTTGATTGATGCAATTTTGCGGCAGGTGGCGGCGCCTTAGGTAGCTGCTTGGGGTTAAGTCGTTACAGTGTGTAAATGAGCGTAAATTTTTTGTGTCGCTATCGCGACGTTTTTTAATCGGGTTTCCGCACCCGAGGGCGGGATACTTTCTTTTGCGCGGCCAAAAGAAAGTATCCAAAGAAAAGGCCGCCCGGATGCCGCTTGCGTCCTGCGCGCCGGTGTATTTGCCGGGGGTTGCCAGAAGGGGCTTCCATGCCCCTCTGGCAACGGGCGGAATCCATTCCGCCCTCCTACGGACTATTCCCGGCAAATACACCGGTGCTCGGCGCGGCATACGGGGATGTGAGTCTTGGTATACCGAATACTCATTAACAAAACGGCTAAGAGCCCTAAAAATACATTGATTCAATTTTTTGATTTTTTCTGATCACCCTATGACCGAACCCCTGCAATACCGTTTGCCCTGGCAATCAACCTCCGTTTACCCCGGCGCTCATCCCGGCCGAATGGTTGGTGCCGGGCAGTTGTTTAATCGCCATGAGCCATTGATTGCCAGCCCCGATCCCAGACGGATTGATCTGCGCGCCAGTGTACTCGATCCGTTCGGCGGCTATCGGGTGCGGGTATTTCTGCAACAAAGCACCGTCAACGTTTATTTAATCGCCGATTTATCGGCCTCAATGGGTTCGGGTAACAAGCCGGGGATATTGCAGAAATTGTTGCTGGACCTGGCGGATGCTGTGGCGGGATACGGCGACAAACTCGGGTTTATCGGCTGTGCGCAGAATATTGAACCGCGCTGGCGTTTAAATGCGGGCAGGCAGCATCAAGCCGTAATCCAGATCGCGCAGCAGCTGCAAACTCATCAATTTAACGGACAGGCAACGTCTTTGATCCAAGCCTCAACGCATTTGCCGCAGCAGCGGTCGTTAGTTTTTTTAGTGTCCGATTGTCATTACCCGCTGCCGCAACTTGAAGCCATTTTGCGCACTTTGCAAACGCATGATGTGGTGCCGCTGGTGCCTGGTGATTTACAACACTATTTACGCTTGCCGCCTTGGGGCATGGTGACTTTTAAAGACATGGAAAACCGTACGACCAGAACCTTACTGATGCGCCCTGCGTTAAAACAAAAAATCATTGCCGCGCACCGGCAGCGCCAACGCGAACTAACGCATTGCTTTCGGGCCTTCGGTATGGAACCGTTGTTTATAGAAGATGCTTACAGCAGCCAACAAATTAATCAGTATTTTCGGCAGAGGGCGGCATGAGAGTTTGGCAATACTGTAGAAGCGACGCCTTCGTCGCGGTTAACAGCTTAAGTCGCGACGTAGGCGTCGCTCCCACAACAGGATGGCTGCGAATTATTTTCTTGACCGGTGCCTTGATATTGACCAGTTGCACTGCTTCGGTCACCGAGCCGGTGAGTTATTTTGCTGTGGAAACGCCGCGTCCGTTCGGTTATGTGATCGGCGATGAGATTGCCCAACGCATAGTGATTGAAACCCGGCCAGGAATCATCTTGCAGGCCGCCAGTCTACCTGCACGCGGTCAAATCAACCGCTGGCTGAACCTGACGCAAATCAATGTCGAACAGCAAGGCGAACAAACCGTTATCAATCTTCGCTATCAGGTTTTTTATGCGCCGTTGGAAGTCAAAATGCTGACCTTGCCGGGTTTTACGTTGCAGTTTGCGCAGGGCGATAAGCTCTTGAGTAAGGACGTGCCGGATTGGTCGTTCACCGTCGCGCCGTTACGGGAGTTGGCTGTGCGTAAAAACGAGCAGCATGAATACATGCGCCCGGATGGCAGGCCGCCGTTATTGTCCGACAGTGCCGCGCAAATGGGTTTATGGAGCAGCTTTTCGGTGAGCGTTTTGCTCGGTACGTATCTGGCTTATTTGTACGGCTACTTCCCGCAATCCCGGCGTAGGGTTTTCAAGCAGGCATTAAAACAATTAGCAACGTTGAGCGAAACCGATATGGCACAAGCACTAACGATTGCCCATAAGGCCTTTAACAAGCTCAATCGACAGCCGCTTTTCCAACATCAACTGACTGATTTTTACCGCCAACATTCTGATTATCAGCGTATCAACAAGCCCTTAGA
>JAQTQN010000085.1 GCA_028712225.1 Methylobacter sp. | reverse complement strand
TGCTCATATTCCAGCTCGTCGAGTTCCTGTTGTGGGAGGTGGTAACGATTTGACATAGGCTGATTATAAACAAATCAGTCAGTTATCGACTACTCCTAAACCTAATTTTGATTTGCGAGGAGTATAACCATTACAGTTACAAGGCTTTTTCGAGGAACATTTAACCTTTGATAAGGTTATTTTAGGTCGAAGCGGTCGAGGTTCATCACTTTGTTCCAGGCATTCACAAAGTCGGTCACAAACTTCTGTTTGCCATCTTCAGCAGCGTAAACTTCCGCAATGGCCCGAAGTTCCGAGTGCGACCCGAAAATCAGGTCAACCGGCGTAGCCGTCCATTTGAGCTCCCCCGTTTTGCGGTCAAGGCCTTCGTAAATCCCTTCAGATTTGGCTGACTTCTGCCACTTGGTGGACATATCGAGCAAGTTTAAGAAGAAGTCATTGCTCAATGTTCCAGGTTTTCTGGTAAAAATACCTTGCTTAGATTCACCGGTATTTGTGCTTAAAACACGCATGCCGCCAACTAGAGCAGTCATTTCAGGGACGGTCAGTGTCAACATATTGGCCCGATCAACCAGCATTTCCGTTGGAGACAGCAAATTGCCTTCGCCATAATAATTGCGGAATGCATCCGCTTTGGGCTCAAGCACGGCAAACGAATTCACATCGGTTTGCTCTTGGGAGGCGTCCGCACGCCCCGGTGTGAAGGGAACCTTCACTGGATAACCTGCTGTCTTAGCCGCCTGTTCAACCGCAGCAACACCGCCTAAAACAATCAGATCGGCCAGCGACACTTTTTTACCTTTCGCTGGCGCCCGATTAAAGTCGTTTTGAATACCCTCTAACTGCGTCAAAACTTTCGCAAGTTCGCCCGGGTTGTTAACCGGCCAGTCCTTTTGGGGTGCCAGGCGAACACGAGCACCATTGGCGCCACCACGCAAATCGGTGCCACGGAAGGATGCCGCTGATGCCCAAGCGGTTCGCACCAGTTCCGGCACCGTCAAACCCGATTTAAGAATTTTATTCTTAAGACCTTCAGTGTCCTTAGCATCGATCAGCTTGTGATTAACTGGGGGAATAGGGTCTTGCCAAATGAGCTCATCTTTAGGCACTTCCGCACCCAGGTAGCGTGTCCGAGGTCCCAAATCCCGGTGCGTGAGTTTGAACCATGCCTTGGCAAAGGCAAGCTCAAATTCCTTAGGATTATCCAGAAAGCGTTTGGCAACTTTTTCATAACTCGGATCGGCTTTCAGTGCGAGATCCGTAGTCAGCATGATTGGCGCATGGCGCTTGTCTTTATCGTGCGCATCAGGCACCAAATTTGCGGCGGCCTCATCCTTGGGAATCCACTGGGTAGCACCGGCCGGACTCTGGGTCTTAACAAAATCGTAAGCAAACAGGTTGGTTAAGTATTGGTGCGTCCATTTAGCGGGATCCATTGTCCAAGCGCCTTCCAAACCACTGGTGATCGTGTCTGCGCCATTGCCTTTGCCGCATTTGTTTTTCCAGCCGAAACCCTGTTCCTCAACTCCGGCAGCGGCGGGCTCGGCTCCCACACAATTGGCTGGCACTGCAGCGCCATGGGCCTTACCGAAGGTGTGTCCCCCCGCGATCAGGGCGACGGTTTCTTCATCATTCATCGCCATACGAGCAAAGGTTTCCCGGATGTCTTTCGCGGCTGCCAATGGATCATGATTGCCATTTGGCCCCTCGGGATTCACATAAATAAGCCCCATCTGCACTGCTGCCAGTGGGTTGTCTAGCTTTCGATCGCCCTTGTAGCGCTCGTCACCAAGCCATTTTTTCTCAGGTCCCCAATAGACCAAATCGGCTTCCCAATCGTCTGTGCGTCCACCGGCAAAACCAAACGTTTTGAAGCCCATCGACTCCAAGGCGACGTTGCCGGTAAGTACCATCAAGTCGGCCCATGAAATTTTACTGCCGTACTTACTCTTGATTGGCCAAAGCAAGCGTCGTGCTTTATCCAGGTTGGCATTATCGGGCCAACTGTTTAACGGTTCGAAGCGCTGCTGACCGCCGCCCGCACCGCCACGTCCGTCAGCCACACGATAGGTGCCCGCACTGTGCCAAGCCATCCGGATAAAAAACGGCCCATAGTGTCCGTAATCTGCAGGCCACCAGTCTTGGGAGGTTGTCATTAACTTTTCGATGTCGGCCTTTACAGCCTTGAGATCGAGTTTCTTAAACTCTTGAGCGTAATCAAACTTTTTGTCCAACGGACTGGACTCGGCTGCGTGTTGACGAAGAGGTGCTAAATCCAATCTTTCAGGCCACCAGAATTGATTCGACGTCGTTTGTAGATCTGCAGCACTTTTTGAAGGTGCTGGGTTTTCTGCAGAGTAGCCAACCTGGGAAAAGGCTAGAGCTAACAGCACGGCACTCGGTAAGTTTATTTTTAACATCTGTGTTCTCCTGTTCTATGCGTGGATACAGACTATGAAAGCCATCTACTTTTTAAGAGGCGAAAAACTTAAACAAAACACAAGAAGCCCACGGAACAGATAGGACATTCAAGCGGTCATTCAAAGTATCCCACCTAAAGCCTTTATTACAAGCAGCATTTTTCAAAGTTCCATGCATGGGCTATTCCTGCGACCTCGCGCTTAAATTACTCTAAAATGCAGCAATTTACCCACTCGATACCTGCTTATGGCTATTAGCTCAACGATCAATAAAGTCTCAATTAATATTGCCAATATGGACCAGCAGTATTACCAAGACCACGAATTAACCTTGGCTCAACACCCCTCTGAAACAGACTTTCGATTTATGGTGCGCCTCATAGCGTTTATGACGAATGCCAGTGAGCGCCTTGCCTTTACTAAGGGGATGGATAGTGATGATGAGCCTGATCTCTGGCAAAAAACGCTCACAGACGACATTGAACTATGGATTGACTTGGGACAGCCGGATGAAAAAAGAATTCGTAAAGCCTGTGGGCGTGCAAAGCAAGTCATTATCTACACCTATCATGAACGCAAGGCAAAAGTGTGGTGGGAACAGCAACAAGAAAAATTACAACGCTTTAACAACCTTAAAGTGCTGCATATTAATGCGCAAGGTATTGAGTCAATGATTAAGCGGTCTATGCAATTGCAATGCACTATTCAGGATGGAGAAATCTATTTGAATGATGAAAACTCAAACCTCGTTATTACCTTGGATAACCTTAAATAATTGAGCATGAGTTAGGCGTTTTCTTTTCAAAAATACTCGCTTATGGCTGGTTTGCCGTTAGTTACGGCAAGCAACTCCGTCTCCTTAACAGGATACTCAAGCCCCTTACTAAAGGCTTTTTCAAAACGCGGTCAAAAAAGCCGCTGGATACCAAGATGAATACACTCGTCCAACTCCATACTGATATTGATTCACGCGTAATTGCCATCCGTGACGACCACCCTGATTGGCTATGTCGCCAAGGCTGCGACGGCTGTTGTCGACGGCTTGCCGAAATACCACGGCTCACGGTAGAGGAATGGGATTGGCTGCGGGAAGGCCTGGCCGCGCTGCCTCCAGAGCGACTCCTGGAAATTGACCAAGAGATCGCCAAACTGGTCGAGCAGTCATCGCGCCCTATCGTCTGCCCACTGTTGGATCAGGAGGCTGGAGCCTGCCGGGTCTACGCCCACCGTCCGGTTGCTTGTCGTACCTATGGCTTCTATGTCCAGCGTGATCTGGGGCTTTATTGTAAGGACATCGAATCGCGCGTGGCCGATGGTGCATGGGCTGAGGTAGTGTGGGGCAATCATGACGCTATAGATCGACGTCTCGGCGCTCTGGGCGATACCCGCGAGTTGACCGAGTGGTTTGCGCTTTGGAGGAAGGGCGGGGATATGGGTTGAACTGGTCTTATCGTTAAATTTGTCATGCAAACTAGATTTTTGACGGCTAGCACAATTACGGAAAGCAGCTAGTCAATGATGGTACGCCAACTATAAAACTTATCTTTACGATTTCGTAACTATTCAGTCTTTTGATCGAGCCGTCATGCGTAGGCTGGATAAGCGTTAGCGCATCCGGCAAAGGCGGTGGATGCGCGTTGCTTATCCACCCTAGTGTGCCCGGCATGGGCTAAAACTTGTTATCTGAAAGGAGATAACCGGAAGTAGTAACGACAACCGTAGCGAAACGCAAGGGTGAACGGTGGGTCGCCGGGCGTGGACGGCATGGGCGTAGACGCCTTTGCCGAACATGCCCGGCAGCACTGGTCGGGGGTAGCAGGCAAACTGCAAACGGGAGACTACCAGCCGGGCGCGATACGGGGTGTCAGCATCCCGAAAGCGCAAGGTGGTGAGCGGTTACTGGGTATTCCCAATGTTCAAGATCGCGTCATCCAACAAGCGATAAGCCAAGTGCTGAGCCCGATTTTTGAAGCACAGTTCAGTGACCACAGCTACGGCTACCGACCGGGACGCAGCGCGCACGACGCGATACAAGCGGCGAGCCGTTATGTCCTGAAATAACTGAAATAACTGGGGTCAGAGTAAACTTAAATTATCGTGAGTTATTCAAATATCATGTTGAATGAAAATTATTGGATGAGATTCGGTGTGCGTCAAACAAAGGTATGATGCTCGGCAATGGGCGGTTTGAATCGGAAGTTGAAAGATTGACGGCCGGAGAATGACGGCAAAAAAATGGGGCGACCTGTTGGCTGGAGAAAGAAAAAAGCAGATCAATAAGTTAAGTTTACTCTGACCCCAGTTATGCTGACCCCAGTTATGCTGCCATTCTAACCTGACCCCGTTTGATCGTAACGAGAAAAGAAACCTTGAGCACCGACTGGAGCGAACCGCAGGGTTGAATTGGTGGGATATAACCATCCAACCTAAAACGGTACTTTTATGATTTCTGGATCCCTAAGCTTGTAGTGAGCGACGGCAGCGCGCCATAAAGCCAAATAAGCCCAGACCAGTCAGCATCATTGTGTAGGTTGCTGGCACTGGTACGGCAGCAATGCTCGGGACAGACAGCATGCCGAACCCTGAGCCATTCGAGGTAGTCACTAAAATCTGCCCGGCATCGCTAATATGTGTGGCCCCGGTCAGTTGGAGGGTTGGAAAGAATATAAAGCTTAAATTAGTGCCTACCTTATTTTCAACCATCCATGCCCCAGTTACAATACTTGTCACATAGCCCGAAGGTAAATGCTGATGATGCCTGTACGAATACTTCCCTACTTGGATACCTGCAAGATTTGTATCCATCAATGTAGAAGACCAATCCGCATCTCCAGATGACAGGCTAAAGTTTGTTTGTGCTTGAGCAAATCCTGAAGTTCCTACGCCGGGCACCCAAGGGGTGTAATAGGGTGTTGGCGTACCGTTAGGCGAAAATGCTATGACGTCAACGTCGTATTGGTCTTTGGTTAATTCAGTAAATGAGTATGTTGATGCATTTCCTTGATTTGCAGCTGCTAATAAAAATACACTGAGTATTAATTTAATCATTTTTTTTCCTAAATCGGGAGATGTGTCTAATCAACCCAATAAGTTGAGTAGTGTTGCGGGTTGTTCATTGATATTATCCACCGAGTTTTCATCTAAAGTCAAAGCAGAGTGCAGGGCAATCGCGCTTAAATTCGCTTGAAAATAGAAATCAAATAAGGTAATAGCTGTATCTATTTAATTTCCAATGCCCACAAAACCGACCGCCTCGATATCTCATCATTTTTCCGCCATTCAAGACCCGCGAGTGAATCGGCAAAAGAAGCATCAACTGCAAGGCATTTTCTTCATCACCCTCTGTGCCGTGATTTGTGGCGCCGATAACTGGGTTGATATCGAAGAATTCGGCCTCGCCAAACAAGATTGGTTTACCGAGCAGGACCGTAGGATGTGCTGAACACAGTGAAGCGCATCAATCGCGATCGATGCACCTACTACACATTCAGAGACTTCTGAGAAAAACCATCAGTTGCCAATCCCCGCTTTTAATCATGCAAAATTTTTATCCAATACAAGCCGGCAGCGCATCTTGCCTAATTGCAGATGCGCCAACTCATCGGGAAGTGTTCGTGCTTAAAATCTCGGGGTGATTGGCAGTCTTGGTCTTTATGTATACGAAGAAGAGGACAGCCTGTTTTTTCGCGATCTTTCTAATTCGGTGATTCGCGATGATGTATTTGCGCGGCTACTTACTTTCCCGAATGTGTTAATTACCGGTCATCAGGCCTTTTTTACGCATGAGGCGCTTACTGAAGTCGCCAAAAAGACAATAAAAAACGTTACCACTTTTGAGAAAACCGGCAGCGCTGCCTACCCGATTTCAATTGAGCGGCTTGCTTAAATTTGTAGATTCTCAATCTTCCAAATTACGCACAAAGGTATAAGCGCCGGAGGCTTGTTTCATTCGGTATAGCGCGGCGGGACGGCCGCCTTCCGAGCGTTTTTCTCCGGTATCTATCAACAATTCCGCTTGCTCGATTCGGCGGCGAAAGGATTTTTTCTGCAAGCTTTTGCCGATTAATACTTCATGTAAATGCTGGAGTTCCGGCAGGGTGAAGGCTTCCGGCAGGGCGTAAGCGGGTACGATCGAATACAGGGCCTTTTGCCGCATGCGCTCCCGCGCTAAGCCGATTATCGCCTGATGATCGAAAGCTAAATCCATTTGACTGACTACATCCAACGCCAGCCATTGCGCATCGGTGACGGTGGCGATGTGCGCTTCGCAGCTCTGGTAAGCCATCAAAGCGGTATAGGCAATTGTTACCGACCAGCCGCGCTTATCGCGCTTAGCATTGCCTATGCTTTGTAGCTGTTCCAGATAGGGCGGTTCGATGCCGGTCTTTTCTTTCAGCTTGCGCCGCACCGTATCTTCAAGGGTGCTATCCCGTTCCAGGTCGACAAAGCCACCCGGCAAGCCCCATTTGCCTTGATCAGGATGATTCGAGCGCCCGACCAACAACACTTTTAAGCATTCTTCATGATAGGTAAACATCACCGCATCGACGGTCACCAGCGGGCTGTCATATTGGCGTTTATCGTATTCGGCTAAAAACTGCTTTTCGTCCATTGTCTGGGCCTGTCTTGATGGCTGGGTTAGGGAATAAGTATTGTCTCAAATATTTGTGTCTTTTTGTCACTTTCATGCTTGACAGCAAGGTGTCTATAAGTCACTATTTGCATTAAGTGACTTATAGACATAAACAGGAGAGATACCATGTTAGGCATTAAATACTTTAAAGCAGATTCTTCAACCTTCGTCATCAAAACTGTCAACGGCAAGGTTAGAAAAACCGGCAAAGGCTTAAGCTTTTTTTATAACGTTGCCACCGCTTCGATTGCAGCGGTGCCGGTCAACGCTCAGGAAGCACCGTTCATTTTCAAGCTATTGACGGCAGACTTTCAGTCGGTGACCGTGCAAGGCCAAGTGACCTATCGGGTGGCGGCGCCGGAAAAAATGGCCGAGATGTTGAATTACAGCCTGAAAAACGACGGCCAAAGCTATGTCTCGGAAGACCCGTTGAAGTTGTCGGATCGGGTGATTCGTATCGTGCAATCGATTGTGCAGAACACAGTACAAGGCACCGGATTACGAGATGCATTAAAGCTTGGGCAAACGTTGGTCGTTTTGCTCCGGGAACAACTGGTCGGTGATTCCCCGCTGGCGGTATTGGGCATCACTTTGCAGGATGTTTCCATCAGCGCGGTGCAACCGACTCCGGAAACGGCTCGGGCCTTAGAAGCGGAAGCCCGAGAAGCGCTTTTAAAAGAAGCCGATGACGCGATTTATGATCGCCGTAAATCTGCGGTCGAACAGGAACGCACTATTAAGGAAGCCGAATTGCAGACCGAGTTGTCGGTACAGCAAAAAGAACAGGAAATCGAGGAATCACGCATCCTCAATGAGCGCACCATCCAGCGCGGCAAAGTCGAAACCGAGCGCGAGCGCTTGCAGGCAGAGATTGCCACCGAAACCCAACGTAAGGAATTAGTGGTGCTGAATAGCGAAAACAGCCGTCAACAAGCGGATGCGGAAGCTTACGCGATTACCGAACGCATGAAGGCGTTTAGGGAATTGCCGGTGGAAAATCTCAAGGCCATGGTGATGGCTAAAATGGATCCTGAGCAATTGATGGCGATGGCCTTTGAATCCCTGGCACAGAATGCGGGTAAGATCGGCGAATTGAACATCACGCCTGATCTGTTTGGGCAAATGATGAAAAAAGCGGTGCGCTCATGAGCGGTAATTATCAATACCGTTTTGTTCTGGTGACGCGCAAAACCCGGCTGCAGGAGTTGATCGAACGTTTCAATACCTGGCCGCAAGCTCGCTTTTACCTGGAACACAATCAAGTCGATGCCCAGGATTATCTGGATGAACACGATCTGTATCAGCGGCGTTTACAGGAGGCGGAGCGGACGCTGAAATCCCTGGGTCGGTTTCAGTTGCTGGAACGCCGCTTGCTACCCAATTACCAGTTCAGCCCCGCCGATATTGTGGTGACGATCGGTCAGGACGGCCTAGTAGCCAACACGCTGAAATACCTGGATGGTCAGCCGGTGATTGCGATCAATCCCGATCCGGGTCGTTGGGATGGCAAACTGCTGCCGTTTGAAATCGGCGACTTACCGGCTGTGGTCGCGCGCACCGTAGCCGGTAAATCGGCTTGTAAAACCATTAGCTTTGCCGAAGCCAAGACCAACGACGGGCAACGCATGCTGGCGGTCAATGACTTGTTTATCGGACCGAAAAGCCATACCTCGGCCCGCTACTTATTGTTATGGGAAGGCCACCAGGAAAACCAGTCTTCGTCGGGTATTATTGTTTCCACCGGTTTCGGCTCGACCGGCTGGTTTCAGTCCATTCTGGCCGGGGCGTTGGGCGTTGCCGGCAGCGAATCTCACCCGCTCAGGGACGGCTTTGCCTGGCACGAACAACGTTTGCAATTTACTGTTCGCGAACCGTTTCCTAGCCGAACCACGGGTATTGGTATGGTATTTGGCGCCATCACGCCTGAAACGCCGCTTACGTTGGAATCGCAGATGCCGGAAAACGGCGTGATCTTCTCGGATGGCATCGAATCCGACTACTTGGCGTTCAATTCCGGCACGGTGGTAACGATCGGTTTGGCTGCAACCCAAGGCCAATTGATTGTTTGAATATCGATTCAAGATAAGAATTGGCAGGCGACAGCGTTTTTCTAACCTTTACAGCTTTCATGTGTCGTTGAAAGGTTTACGAAAGCTTAAGTCGGTAAGATGATTTAACCGTCAACTTATCAAGAATTACGCTTGCTATGCCGACCAAATTTCTATTAAAAATCAAAGCTTGGCGGTTTGGGGCGGCGAAGAGAGCGCTTTTGTGGTGCAGCTTTGATGGTAGGCATCTTCTAAAGCTAAACTTTATGGAATTGACATGATTAAAGAACATCTTGATTTGGTTAGTGTGGCGCTAGTTGCTTTGTCCATAGCCATGTATGACGTGGTGATTGATTTGTTCTTAAACATTTTGCATCTGCTTTTCGAAGCCATTCATATCATGTACGAATGGTTCGAGCTGGGTATCGAGCACAGCGTAGAGCATTTATTTCATACTTCCCGCCATGGCAGCCAGGTTGTCACTTTTTATATTCTGATGCTGATCGCCAGTTTGTTGATGTACTGGTTATGGCGAGTTCTGCCGCGTCTTTATCAACAGATTGTTCAATGTGTGCAGCAAGCTTGGCAACGCCGAAAAGCCGAATGTGCAGCCTATTGGGTGTCGCTGACCTTAAGTAACAAATTGAGCTTGCTTTCTACAGCGGCCGGTATTTTTTACCTGACTACTTTTCTTGTGATGTGAGTGTCATTTGCCTCAGCTGTCGATGGTATCAAAGTGGCTGCAGGTGTGACTTTGGATAGGGTTGGCAAAACACCGAGTTGACTCTTTTGGACGCGCAGTAGCCTTTAAAACATGCTCTTAGAGGTTTTCCGCGTTGATCAGTATCACCTCAATTTCCTCGGTAATTTCTTCCTGGCGATAGATTTGCGATTTTCGCTTAAGGGTTACGGTTTCATCATCCAGGTGTTTTACCGCGCCTTCCAAATGCTGTAAGCGCCGATGGTTTTCTGCCGTTAGCGATAGATAAAGAATTTCATGCAACACGGCAACTAAATAATGACTCAGCAGCTCGGAAAAAAACACATCGGGGGCTAAGTTGAGTACCGGTGGATAGCGATAATTGGTTGTTTTGGGTGTGGGTTGAGAAAACGGCGGCAGTAGTTGCCGTTGGCTGATTTGGTTGGAATTGCTGTCATGATAGAGTGCCGTCAAACGTATTCCAGTCGGCCTGTCTGGGGAAATGCTTTCAATCAGCCGGTTAACAATAATGGGCACTTCTTCTGCGACATTGGCACCGGCGAAAGCATTTATAGATACCGAGTTCATTTTCTCCTCCGCCAGTTTGTTACTCAGCCTGCTGCCAATAGCAATAATTTCGGAAGCCGCTAAATCTTTACTGACACTGATTACACTCTCATTAAAATCCCCACAAAAGCCCCGTTCTGCGCCTACCAGTAGGCAAACCGAGTGGGCATCATCGCTAGAGCTTGCCAAATGCGGGTAAAAGTTTAAAAAGTCGGTAGCGGCTAGTTCAATAACAGCAACGGCTTGGCTTTGCAAAGTCTGAAAGCGCGCCAGTTTATGTACTTCAATCAAGGCCAAGTTTTTCATCGAATTAAGGATGCTGCGTATCTCCTCCAATTTGGTGATATGCAACTGCAGTTCGTGGCTTTGGCTCATGTGGAAGCTTGCGAGTTAAAGCCGAGCCAATCGCGGATTGCCGATTGCCATTGTTCCGAACTGCTGTCCAAGGTCAAGGTGGTGGTTTTGATGCCTTCTTGAATGTGATCAAGCCAGATTTTGATGTCCTTGAGTTCTGCCTGATCAAGCAAGCCGGTATTAAAGGCAATCAGCCATGCCAGTTGGAACTCACTGGCTAGCGGCATCAGCCGGTCTTGTTTGAGAATTTCCCGTAACAATCGTCCGCGTTTAATGCGTGCTTCCATCGAAGCTTCCAGGCGTTGACCGAACCGGGTAAAAGCTTCCAGTTCCAGAAACTGCAAGTAATCCAGTTTCATTTGCCCGGCCTGGTCACGGATGGCGGCATGTTGGGCTTTACCGCCTATGCGCGATACCGATTTGGTGATGTCGATAGCGGGTCGAAAACCGGACACAAATAAATTGGTATCCAGATAAATTTGTCCATCGGTAATGGAAATCAGGTTGGTAG
>JAQTQN010000084.1 GCA_028712225.1 Methylobacter sp. | reverse complement strand
TATACCTGATGCCATTCGCTTTGCCCAGGCACATGCGAGGGTAAGCTATAGGTCACCAGAAACGCTGTCTCCGGCTGACTTGGAAACACAAAAGCATAGGGTTTGCCCGACTTAGGAATAACAGCCTTTGCTGCCGCCGCAATTTCATCCAGAGACCGGAAGGCCGATGGCGACAGATAGCTTTGAGTCTTTTTAAGCGCCGGATTGAGTAAGGTGTCAAGTTCTGGCCCGAATACCGACAAACTCCCAGCAAGACCAATAAGCACGAATACTGCGCCAGCGAACAGACCAAGATAAAGATGCACCTTTAACCAAAGCTTACGCCGGGTTTTGTAAGCGCGTAATGAGTTACGAATGGTTTTTACGATCATTGTCGATGTGTGTTAAATACCGGGCGCAATTGCATGCTACCTACCTTTTACGGGCTGATTAAAACTATCAACTCCGGCAGAAATATTGCCTAATTCAAGAAGATACCGGGCGAGCTTGGTAAACTCACCCGTAAGGTTTCGCGTTAGCAACCCGCCAGACTCAAAGTATCGCAGCAGATCCGTTTGGTGGATTGCCTAACGCCGAATCCACTCTACGATTGATACGTCGCACGACCAATCAGTGTTAGAACTCATATTTTAATGAACCCAGCACGCTTAAAGGCGACCCAGGAATACTGGTGTGTCGCCCACCGGAAGTGTTGGCGTAATAGTCTTTGTCTAAAAGATTATTGATGTTCAACTGGAGCGTAAGCTTGTGTTGGCCGATCCGAGGAAAGTACGCCGCCATGGCATCCATCCGAGCGTAACCGGGTAGTATGCAAGTATTTGCTGTGTCACATGGACGACTGTCTATGGCAACGGTACCCAAACCTACTTTAAAGACATCGTTGAACTGCCAAGTACCCCATAGACTACCCTGATGCTCGGGTACATTCTCTAAGCGATTGCCTTTCAAGCCACTGAAACTTTGGACATAATTGACCTGAGTGTAAGCATAAGTCGCCAACAGGTTAAGTTGCTCGGTGACTTGCCCGGCCAAGTCCAGCTCAATGCCTTTACTTCTGATTTTTCCGGCTAGAATCTGGTACTGCGGGTCGGCTTCGTTAGGGTCGTCGGTTAGCAGATTGCTTTTTGTCAACTCGAAAAATGCCAGTGCCGAAGAAAACCGCTTATCTTGCGACTCTGTCTTAATGCCGACTTCGTATTGCTTACCTTTTTGCGGATCGAAGTTTGCACCGCCAGCGCTCACACCATTGTTACTACTAAAAGACTCTGTGTAGCTACCGTAAACCGATAGCCAATCTTGTACTTGGTAAAGAAGGCCTGCGCGCGGACTGAAAGCATTATCTTCCCGCGCAATGCGCCCAGCCATCGCCGCATCTAGTGAAACTGGAGAGGAAAGAGCGCCTGTTGTCACGTTATCGTAGCGGCCGCCAAGTAACATATGCAGTTTATCGAAGAACGTTATCTGATCCTGAACATAGGCTCCTACCCAGGATTCCTTGCGATAGAAGAATCTATTGTTGGTCGTCAGCGCGGCAAAGTCGACTTGTCCATAAACCGGATCATATATATCGATAGAAGGCGCAGCGCCGTTTGCCGACGGCGCCTCGGCTGTGCTGTGAAAGCCATCGACACCGATTAGCAGATTATGTTTGCTACCCAGGATGTCGAATTTTCCGTTCAAATCGATATTACCCGAATGCGTCATAACATCTTGCACACTGACGGAGGCGGAACGATTCAGCGTACGGTTGTCAGCCCGTAAGCCGCCGTTAAAAAGTGCCGGACCGCTCAATGACCAATCCTTAAACAAATAGCGCTGGGTTATTTTCCAATCATCGTTAAAGTGGTAGGTCCAGTCGAAACCGACCAGGGTACTTTCCAGCGTCTGGCGCTGAAAGCCGTCCTTCAAACTGCGTGTAATTGAAATTGGCGCGGGACGCTGGCCAATAGCGGGAATACCGAAATCGGCGTTGAAGCGGTCATGTTTGTATTCCAACTCAAGATTGGTCTCAAACTTTTCGTTAGGTCGCCAAGTAATGACTGGCGCGACAAAAAACCGCTCATTGCCGACAAAATCTCTGAACGACTCGTTGTTTGTGTAAGATCCATTAACTCGATAGAGTAGTGTCTTGTCGTCGTCGATTGGTCCGGTCGCATCAACCAGCGTGCGATATTGGTCGTAAGAACCGAACTGCTGTTGAATAGCGTAATAAGGCGTATCTAACGGTTTCTTAGTCACATAGTTCACTAAGCCGCCAGGCTCGATTCGACCATAAAGTACCGCTGCCGGCCCCTTGAGGATCTCAATCTGCTCAATGTTAGCAATATCGTAAATATCTTGCCGGTTGAATAAGCCATTGCGGTAGGCATCGCCAAAGCCAGAGCCGGAAAGGCCGCGAATGATAAAATTGTCATACAAAAAACCACCGCCGGTTCGGCCAAGCACGCCGCTCACATGACCGTTGACCGCATCAGGTAAAGTCATTGACTGTTTGTCCGCTAACACGGCTTTAGGTATGACCTGTATAGAAACCGGCGTCTCCAAAATCGGCGTATCAGTCTTGGTGGCGGTAGTCGCGTTAGGTAGGCTGTAGTTAGGGTTGTAAGGATCAGTCGAATCATATTCAGCTTTTCCGGACACCGTTACCGGTACCAATGTTGTTGCCGATTGCGGCTCTACAACCGCCAATTTTTCCAAGGTTACGGTATTGCCGCTATTAAATTGATAACCGATACCTGAGCCTGCCAACAGTTGTTTTAATGCAGCTTCCGCCGACAGTTGCCCGCTAACGCCAGGCGAGATAAGGCCTTTGACCATTTCGGAGTTATAAACGAATTGCACGCCGGACTGCTCGGCTAGGGCGCTGAGTGCCGAGTAAAGGGGCTGCGGGCGGATGTTGATGCTGTGCTGTTTTGACTGGCTTGCTATTGTAGGCGTGACTTCGGCAGCCTGTATGGATGGAATTGTGCCGATGACTACAAGCCCCAAACAGAGCGGTAAGCGGCGGTTGCGGGTCAGTATCGGTTTGGATTTTTTCATGTTGCACTCGTGTTTTTAGATGAAATCAGTGAGTACAACGCTTGGCAGTTTAAAAAACCGTACAAACAATGGTGCGGCAAATTGTCGCAGATTCGTGAACTGTGATTAATTTTACTTTGTCAGATTAAATGATCGCTGTTTTCAAGCTCGTCATTCCGGCATGAATACCCGCATCCGGCAGGCATGACGAGCCTACTCCAACTTCCTGCAACCCAGCTTTCGAATCTTTCGAGCGATCAAGAATCCACCATAACCAAAGGACCAAGCCGGTAAACCCGAACGGGCAAAGCATTTTTTAGGCTATCAAGCCAGGCGTCGATGTGCTGGATGTCGACAGCGATGTTAATTTCTTTGTCGGCCAGGTTAGGAGCAATGAGCTTTATCGGACTTCGACGGTAACGGTTGATTTCGGCGATGGCCTGCTTTAAGGGCACAAAGTTCATAATAATCCGGCCTCTGCGCCAGGCATTGGCACTATTCAAGTCAATAGCTTGGATAGCTGACAGTTTTTGGCTGTCGAAAGAAACGTATTGCCCGGTTTGTAAAGTAACACTGCCGGAAGTTACGCCAGTTGTTCGCACTTCACCTTGCAGTAGGGTGACGCTGCCTTGCCGACTGTTATATCGAACTACGAAGCGTGTACCCAGCGCTTCGGTAGTGGTGTCGCCGGTAGCGACACGGAACGGGCGGTTGCTGTCGTGCGCGACTTCAAATTCGGCTTCGCCGTGTAATAAAACAATACGTCTTTCGTGATCGCTCAAATTCACATCGAGTGCAGTATCCGTGTTGAGATGAACGATACTGCCGTCGGCAAGTGTTATGGAGGTTTGTTCGCCGATGCGGGTATGGTAATCGGCTCCAGGGTGGTTCAGGTAATCCGGGAAGAACGTGAACGTTACCGCCAACAATAAAGACGCGGCAATTGCCAGTCCCACACCCCAACGGTGTTGCCGTAATGGTGTTGTGAGGCACGCCGGTTGTTTGGACGTTTGGACGGTGGCGTTTACTTGCTTGGCCAGTCTATTTTGACGGTCTGCTTGTAACGGCGCATCAAGCAATTGCCAAAGTTTTTCTATTTGGCGATAAGCCTGCTGATGCGCAGGGTTTTGTTGCAGCCAGCGGTCAAACTCAGCGCGCTCATCAGTGCTGACCTCGCCTGAAGTTAGGCGGGTATGCCAAGCGATTGCGGTCTGTTCCAGGCGCTTGCTTATTTCAGCAGCTGATTCATTCATGGGGATGTTTATTCAGGGTTAAAAGCGTTATCAATATAACGAATGAGCGGACCTCGGCCCGTATTTTTTGTATGTCATTAATCATTGTTAATTACCCGACGACAATGAGTTATTGCGCGGGCAATCTGTTTTTCTACCCAACTGGTTGATATGCCGAGTTGTTCTGCAATTTGGCTGTGGGTTAAACCTTCGATTCTATTGAGATATAAGATTTCCGCACATTGATCAGGTAAGTCGCTCAGCGCCGATTGCAACTGTTGCAGCTGTTGAGCTGCTTGAGCATTCCGGTCGGGGATGTTGCTGGTATCGGAATAGGTATGATCACTAAAATAGACTTCCAATAACTCGCCATGCCGTTGTTGGCTGCGTAGATAGTCAATGGACAGATTTGACGCGACCGTAAATAACCAAGCGCGCACTTCCCCTTCAGAGGCGGGCGGCGGACGAAGGCGCGGTAGCCGAAAATAAAGATCCTGTAGTAGGTCGGATGCGGTTTCCGGACATTTGACGCGTCGGGTTAAAAATAAATGTAGGTCTGTGCTCAGGGCCAAATAGATGCATTGAACATCCTGGTTTGATAAATAGTTCGACTGGTAAGCGGACATGGCAAGCTTCGGACAAATAATGAATTCACTTAAGAAAGCAATATCTGTGCCCGCCTCTATGTTATTGAAAAGTAACACACAGCGAACTTGCTGCCAGAAAATCACGTGATATGACTTACTGCATTACGGCATATCACGTGACTACTAATAAGGATTTTTATAAAAACTGCATTTCGATCGATTGGCAGAAAATCGCTATTCGGTTTTTGACAATATTTTGGAGTTTTTGCTGTTCCGGAATATCAGCGGTTTTTCATTGGTCGATTCTGTGCTGGCTTTTGCTGAATCGATGGCTTCTTGAATAACTCCATGCTTAGGCGATTTACTGCAGACCGGATCCGTGTTGGTCATATCACCAGTTAACAAATAAGCTTGGCAGCGGCAGCCGCCGAAATCTTTTTCTTTTTCATCGCAGCTTTTACAAGGCTCTTGCATCCACTCAAAGCCCCTAAAGAAATTAAAGGCTTTGGAGTCGTTCCAGATTTGCTCAATGCTATAGTCTTTCACATTGGGGCAATCGAGGCCCGGCAAGTCGCGCGCGGAATGGCACGGCAGCGCAACGCCATCCGGTGCAATGGTTAAAAATGTCGTGCCCCAGCCATTCATGCAGGCTTTGGGGCGGTCTTCATAAAGATCCGGCACGACATAATAAATCTTCATTTTGCCAGCGACTTTTTCTTTGAAGGCTTGGGCGGTAGCTTCCGCGTGCTCAAATTGTTCTTTAGTGGGTAACAGTAAATCGCGGTTAACATGCGCCCAACCGTAATACTGGGTATTCGCCAATTCCAGATAATCAGCGCCCAGCTCTTCTGCCATGGCCAAAATTTCCGGCATTTGGTGGATATTTTCCCGATGAATAACCACGCACAACACCATCGGATAGCCGTGTTTTTTGACTAGATGCGCTACTTCTTTTTTGGTTTGAAAAGACGTCGTACCGGCGATATGGTCGTTTAATTCCTGCGTACTGGCTTGGATGCTGACTTGAATATGATCAAGCCCGGCTTCTTTCAACTGGATGATTTTTTCTTCAGTTAAACCGTAGCCGGAGGTGATCAGGTTGGAGTAATAGCCTAAGTCTCTGGCATGCTTGACCAGTTCGACCAAGTCTTTGCGTGTCAATGGTTCGCCGCCTGAAAAGCCTAATTGTACGGCGCCCATTTTGCGAGCCTGAGTGAGTACTCGCTTCCAGTCTTCAGTGTCTAATTCGGATTGATAATTCGCATAATCAATCGGGTTAGAGCAGTAAGGGCACTGTAACGGGCAGGCATAGGTGAGCTCTGCCAGTAACCAGCGCGGCGGGGTAATTTTAATGTTGTTGGATCCAGCCATTTTTTAAAGCGACCTCTAAGAAAGCGATAATGTCGTTGGTAAGCCCCGAAGTTGAAAACTTCTCTTCCAGATCGCTGACAATTTGCGCGAGTTTACGAGTGCCGTCACACAGTTTTAAAATTTCAGCAGAGCTTTGATTGAGTTCAACCATGCCTTCAGGGTAGAGAATCACGTCCTTTTGCTGGGCGTCTTCCCATTGCAGCCGATGCATGGGTGAAAATTTGATGAGTTGGTCTGGGTTAATGGTCATTTTTTACTTAGTTTATTTCTTAGACGAAGAGCGCCTATTTTTCGATATTAAAATAAGGCGGCATGTTGTTAATGTATGCCAAGTACATCGCATCGGCCATGGTCCACAGTACATCCAATTTAAACTTCAGGATTTGTACCATGCGATCTTGCTGTTCGCGGGTTTTGTACCAATCCAGGGTAATCGCCAAGCCATGTTCAACGTCGCGGCGTGCTTCGGTCAAGCGTTTACGGAAGTAGGTATAGCCTTCCTGATCGACCCAAGGGTAATGTTCCGGCCAGTTATCCAGGCGTTGCTGATGAATTTTTGGCGCGAATAATTCGGTTAATGACGAGCTGGCAGCTTCATGCCATTCCGCACGGCGGGCAAAATTCACATAGGCGTCGACAGCAAAACGCACACCCGGCAATACAAACTTTAATGAAGTGATGTCTTCGCGGCTTAAGCCGACGGCAATGCCCAACTGTATCCAGGCCTCAATACCGCCGGGATCGCCAGGGTGACCGTCATGATCCATGATGCGCTGAACCCATTTGGCTCGGGTTTCGCGGTCCGGGCAGTTGGCTAAAATGTTGGCATCCTTGATAGGAATGCACACCTGATAATAAAAGCGGTTGGCTACCCAGCCCTGGATTTGTTCTTTGGTGAGCTTCCCTTCATTCATCAGGGTGTGGTAAGGATGATGAATGTGGTAATACTTTTCCATGCCGCGCAATGCGGCTTCAAATTCTTCTTTTGTCCAAGGGGTGTTGTCAGGTGTGCTCATGGGATGTCCTTTACAAATCAATTTCTAAACCGTCGTAAGCGACTTCAATGCCGGCAGCATCGAGTATTTTGCGCTGCTCGGAATCATCGTCCAGAATCGGGTTGGTGTTGTTGATGTGAATCAATATCTTGCGTGCATTAGGGACGCCGTTAAGGACTTCAATCATGCCGCCTTCGCCCGATTGCGGTAAATGGCCGATTTCACGAGCGCGTTTTTGACTGATCCCCATAGTGACCATTTCATCATCGGTCCAGAAGGTGCCGTCGACCAATAAGCAATCAACGTCTTGCATGGCGGCCATGACATGCGGCTCTATTTCGCCCAGGCCGGGTGAATAAAACACTTTTTTGCCGGTGGATATTTGTTCGATGATGACGCCGATATTATCGCCGTCATGCGGATCATGACGATGCGGCGAATAAGGCGGCGCTTTGCTCTTTAACGCCTGGGTATAAAAGCGTAAGTCTTCGATGCCCGGAATGGTAAAGCTGCTGCCATCGACTGGAACTGGGTAGTGGTTGACCGTGCAATAATCCTTGAGCATGTTGAACAAAGGAAAGCCTGTGGTCAGATCTTGTCTTACCATCTCTGTACAGTAAATATCCAGCGGCTTGCCTTCACGCAACATTAACAAACCTGTGGTGTGATCGATTTGGCTGTCGATGAGCATGATGGCTTTAATGCCGGTGTCGCGAATACCTTCTTTGGGTTGAATAGCCGGAAAAGCTTCCAGTTGTGCGCGAATATCTGGGGACGCATTAAAAAGCAGCCAGTTTTTATTATCGGTACTGACAGCAATGGATGACTGAGTGCGCGCCGTACCGCGCATCTCACCGTGTCGCAAGCGATGGCAATTGTGGCAGTTGCAATTCCATTGAGGAAAGCCGCCGCCTGCGCCTGAACCGAGTACTCTAATTTTCATTTAGTTATTCCGTAAGAATGGGTGGCGGAATGATAAGGGAATAATTTTTTTCCGGCAAAAAAAAGGGGCCTTTGACAGCCCCTTTTCTTAATCTTGACCGAAGAAATTAACGGTTATAGATGTACATTGTTACTTCAAAACCGAAACGCAGGTCAGTGTAGCTTGGTGTTTCCCATTTCATAAATAAAACCTCCAGAAGTACTTTTTGAGTTATGTGCTAGCTTGATCAAGTAAGCCGTTTGTGAGTATACGATGAAGTTTTTTCTAACGCAACTATTGCCCCGTTCGACTAACAATGCAATAGATGTTTTTTTAATTCGAAGAGAGTATTATCAAAAATCACTTAAAAATAATAAGACATTAATGATGTAAATCATGAGGGGGTATTATGGGTGGAGTAATTGAATTGTTTGTGATTATGCTAATTGTCGCAGCTGCTGCATTCGCACCGTTAGGGTATTTTATTTATAAATTCACGCAAAAAAATGCTGAGCCATTTGGCGATATTGAGCCGCATGGCGACAGCCCTTCCGTAGTCAATGACTTGGCTGAAAAGGCTATTAAATCTATTAAAGGATTAATTGCTAAAAATAATAAATAGTTCGCATTAATCACTTTAATAAACCTCCAGGAGACTACGTTTTCTGGAGGTTTTTTGTTTTAAGGACTTGGGACTATTTGCCACTACACGTTGGGCAGTTAGCATTTTTCCTGAATTTCATGGTATTCCATTCCATGCTCAAACCATCCAGCAGCAATAACCTACCGATCAATGGCTCACCAGTCGCTATGATTAACTTTATGGCTTCTAATGCCTGAACGCTTCCGACAATACCGGTGATTGGGGCCATCACACCATTAGTAGCGCAATTTTGTAACTCCTCGCCATCGTTGGTGTATAGACAGTTATAACAAGGACTATCGTTGGTACCGGGAGTAAACACTGAAACCTGGCCTTCAAAGCGTATCGCAGCACCGGAGACTAGCGGCTTTTGGTATTTTACGCAGGCACTGTTGACGGCAAATCGCGTAGTAAAGTTATCGCTGCAATCCAGCACCACGTCAGCTTTGCCGACTTCCATATCCAAATCATCACCGGCTAACTTTTGTTTAATGACATGGACAACAATGTCCGGATTAAGGTCGTTAAGCGTCTGGGCGGTTGAAATCGCTTTATTAACCCCTATATCGTCATTGCAATGAGCAATCTGTCTCTGCAGATTTGACAGGTCTACGGTGTCATGGTCAGCAATGCTGATATTGCCTACCCCCGCAGCAGCAAGGTACATCGCAGCGGGCGAGCCTAGACCACCGGCCCCAATGATCAGCACCTTGGCGGCGAGTAACTTAAGCTGCCCCTCAATATCGCATTGAGGCAGCATTATTTGTCGGCTGTAGCGTAAAAGCTGGTTGTCATTCATAAGCTTAGTTATAGCGGTGGCGGGCCGGAATGATGCCAAAGATCTTGACAGACTGCAAAAGCTGTTTATTATTAGCACTCGTTGCTAGTGAGTGCTAATAACACGTCTAATCTTTAATTTTAAAACTTAGGAGAGAGTAAATGAGTATACGTCCGTTACATGACAGAGTGATTGTCAAACGCGTTGAAGAAGAAACCACCAGTGCTGGCGGTATCGTATTACCTGGTTCTGCAGCTGAAAAACCTAGCCAAGGTAATGTAGTGGCAATTGGCACCGGTAAGCCATTAGATAACGGCCAAGTGCGTCCACTGGATGTTAAAGTTGGCGACAAAGTGTTGTTTGGTAAATACGCGGGTAACGAAGTTAAAGTTGATGGTGAAGACCTGATCGTTCTTCGTGAAGATGACATCGTTGCGGTTCTTGGCTAAATCTTCTTTTCCACTAATCACATTCAACCTATTCAAGGAATAAAAAATGGCAGCAAAAGACGTATTATTTGGTGATGACGCACGAGTTCGCTTGGCGCGTGGTGTAAACATTCTGGCAAACGCAGTAAAAGTAACGTTGGGTCCTAAAGGCCGCAACGCAATCTTAGACAAAAGCTTTGGCGCACCCACCATTACTAAAGACGGTGTATCCGTTGCAAAAGAAATCGAATTAAAAGATAAATTCGAAAACATGGGCGCGCAGTTAGTTAAAGAAGTATCTTCAAAAACTTCTGATGTTGCGGGCGACGGAACGACTACTGCAACAGTATTAGCGCAATCTATCGTCAACGAAGGCTTAAAAGCCGTCGCTGCCGGCATGAACCCAATGGACTTAAAACGCGGCATCGATTTGGCTGTGACTAAAGTAGTTGAAGCGATTGTGGCTTCTGCAACGCCTTGCACAGACAACAAAGCGATTGCTCAAGTCGGTACTATCTCTGCAAACTCAGATGTATCAGTCGGTCAAATCATCGCAGAAGCGATGGAAAAAGTTGGTAAAGAAGGCGTTATCACTGTTGAAGAAGGTTCAGGCCTTGATAACCAACTGGATGTTGTTGAAGGTATGCAATTTGACCGTGGCTACTTGTCACCGTACTTCATCAACAAACAAGACAACATGAGCGTCGAACTCGACAATCCGTTGATCCTGATTTACGACAAGAAAATCTCCAACATTCGTGAATTATTACCAGTCCTGGAAGCCGTTGCTAAATCCGGTCGTCCATTACTGATTATTGCTGAAGATGTTGAAGGCGAAGCCTTGGCAACTTTGGTTGTTAATACTATCCGCGGCATCGTTAAAGTTGCAGCTGTTAAAGCACCTGGCTTTGGTGATCGTCGTAAAGCGATCCTGGAAGACATTGCCGTATTAACCGGCAGCACCGTTATTGCCGAAGAAGTTGGCTTGAGCTTGGAAAAAGCTGAGTTGGCACAATTAGGTACTGCAAAACGCGTTCAAATTACCAAAGAAAACACCACTCTTATTGATGGTGCAGGTTCTGAAGAACAAATCAAAAGTCGCGTTGCCCAAATTCGTGCGCAAGCCGATGAAGCAACTTCTGACTACGATAAAGAAAAACTGCAAGAACGTTTGGCCAAATTGGCTGGCGGTGTTGCCGTAATCAAAGTCGGCGCTGCGACTGAAATCGAAATGAAAGAAAAGAAAGCTCGCGTTGAAGATGCCCTACATTCAACTCGCGCTGCTGTTGAAGAAGGCGTAGTTGCCGGCGG
>JAQTQN010000306.1 GCA_028712225.1 Methylobacter sp. | reverse complement strand
TCAGGAGCAAAGTTAGATTGCCCAATTCGCTTTGATGTTATAGCAATTTCAGGTGATAACAGCTTAGAGTGGATAAAAAATGCATTTTAATTCAAACCTCAGATTGGTGGCCTTTGAAATCTGTAATCAGGAGTAAATATTTCTCCCGAATTCAACCTTATTGATGAGTAAACCGATGACCGACTCATGCATGACTTCGAGTATTGAGAAGCAAATTGTCTTACGCGTCAGCCGCTTGATCCAGGGTCTCAGGTTCAAGTTTTTTGCGCTCAATCGTCTGAGTGTTACGTTTGCCAATCTCATGTTGGTCAGCGTCCAAAGGCGTGAAGTGGAATAGTATTTTCAGGCGATTTTCGCGTTGCCGTGCCAAGGGTGTTTGGGAAATACCTCTCAGAAATTTTTCGGAAGCAGCAAACAGCCGCGCCGAGGATGAAGCCCTTGGGCGTTCTATAAGGTGGCTTTAGCAGACTCATGCGCTGTGTGATGCCAGCTGGGCTTGTCGATTAAATTAATCCTGCGGCGGATCTAGGCCGAGTGTCGAGTAGCGTACCTTTGTTGGAAAACGTTAATGCCGCAGTCGTTTTGGCAGACAAAGGCTATGACACAAAGCAGTTGTGCGAGAGGTTAAAGGAACATGACAGACAGGCCGTTATTCCACCTAAATCGAACCGAAAAGAAAAATTGAGTGTCGCGAATTCAACTCATAAGTGCAATTTTTTCTGCAATCAAGGCAATCGACTGTTATCTTAATTGCTTTAGCGGCTATTTTTCTTAGTTCCTGCGTCTTAAAGACGGGGTTGTCTGGGGCGATAGCCCGCGCTGCTAACTGTTTTTCTTCAATAATAGTTGAGACCGACCCCCCGACTATCATGGCAATTTCTGATTGCTTTTTATCTGCTTTGTTTAGTGCTTCAATCTGGTATCTTTGGACTTCGGTGGGCTGTTTTAGCCTTTATCATCTTTGGACGAATTGCACTTATGCGCTGAATCTAAGATTTATGTTTTTTAAGAAACACACCCTGCTTCAAGAATGTAAGAGAAAAGGGGCTATTGTTGCGAAAAGATTGTTTTGGGTATTCCCCATCCCAGTCAGCAATCGGCAAAGTTTAACGGGACATAACAAATGTCGGCAGTGGGTGAAATCTGAAATATCTTGTATACTCCCCGTAGGTTCTGTTGAAGTTTCATCTTAACCATAAAAGAGCGGATGAAAACGACAGCACCCCCTGTAATTAATAGCTTTTTTCTCATAACGGGTAGCAATTCTACGGTAGTGATTGAGCTTGTCAAACATGCATTCGGCCGCGTGTCGCTCTTTATAAAGCCAAAAATCACAGGCGAATTCGTATCATAAGTGCATAACCCGTTTATCGAGACGGGATGAGGCTTCCGCCATGAGGTCAGGAGCAAGATGTGGTAAAAAGCCTCTCGAAACATCACTGACGGGAGAGCTTTATGGCTTACACACACCTTACCCCTGAGGAAAGGCATTATATCGAAACACGGCACAAACTGAAGGATTCAACCATGGTCATAGCCTCCGCCAATCGACCGTTAGCCGTGAACTCAGGCGTAATCGTGGTCAACGTGGCTATCGGCACCAGCAAGCGCATAGTAAAGCCCAGCAACGCCATGTGGACAAGGCCAAAGCGGTCAAGTTGACACTGGCACTGGTGAGCAACATTGATGCGCTACTTGAACAGCAATGGAGTCTGGAACAGATCAGCGGCAGACTGACACAGGAAGGCAAAGCCTCTGTTTGCCATGAAACCATCTATTTATGCCCTCTGGGTACCAGCATGTGCTCAAGGACAAATGTGCCGGTGGCAAGCTATACCTAAACCTACGCCGCCGCCACACGAAGAAATACCGCAAACGTTATGGCAGCCGCACGGGTAGCGTTAAAGGCATCCCCAACCGAGTGGACATTGACGAACGCCCTGAGGCGGCAAACCAGCGCCTCCGGTTAGGTGACTGGGAGGCCGACACCATGATAGGCAAAGGGCACAAAGGTGCGTTGGTGACGTTGGACGAACGCAAATCCAAGCTACGTCTGGCTTTGCCAGTGGCAAACTAGGGCCGCTGAAGCCGTCACCGACAGTATTATCAGGTTGCTGGAGGCTTCAAAGAGTGGGTACACACGCTGACCTTCGACAACGGCAAGGAATTTGCCAAACACGAGCAGGTGGCCCAAGCCATTAAATGCGCGACTTATTTTGCCAAGCCTTACCATTCGTGGGAACGCGGGCAAAATGAGAACGCCAACGGGCTGTTACGCCAATACTTCCCCAAGACAATCGGTCTGTTGGACGTGACAACCCAGCAGGTGTTAGAGGCTGTGCATAAGCTAAACAACAGGCCAAGGAAGTGCCTGGGCTTCAAGACGCCTTACGAGGTGTTCCGCGAACTATCCAGCATGGATGCTGAAATATTGGTGGGCTATGCACTTATTACTTGAATTCACGAGGATCAACAATATGACTCGTGCGTATTAGCTAGGAAGTGCTTGTTTCACTAATTCTCACTTGGCAAAAGAGATTCTTAAAGACACCGACAATATTAATTTGATTGCTATACAAATAACTTTCCCTAAAAAAAAACCCCCACTATTAACATAATAGTGGGGGTTTTAAATTAGTACTTAAAATTAACTATTCATTTAGCATTTTTAAGACTAATAATCCTATTTTTCTATTAGATAAAAGTAGGAATTAATGGAGCATCAACTGTTACCATTTGACGGTTACCAGCTTCATCAGAAAAGAACAACAATCCAGCAAAACGGCTATCTGGATCATAAATCAAATCTGCTAAGCGATAAACTTCCCATGCTGCATCAGATGCAGTTACTTGAACAG
>JAQTQN010000305.1 GCA_028712225.1 Methylobacter sp. | reverse complement strand
CTTTAACTGCATCGATTTATTCGTGCTGTTGCCGCTAGATCAATTGCAAGAACGCTACAGTAAACATTACATGAGAGGCCATAAGACAACGAATGAAAGCACAACTGCGCTTGCTGTTTAGATTGGGGTTGATCGTTTTACTGTTTATTGCAGGCCTTGTGATTGCAGCGGGGGTATTCCCGGTTATTACTTTTACATGCTCTAAGCAATACGCCAAACACCTTAGGGATGCCATCAAAATGCATTGGCTACAGTGGTTTAGCGCACTGCTTAACTTGCGGATCACTCGGCAGGGCGAATTGCCCGAACCGGGTGCCTTGTTAGTGTGTAATCACATTTCCTGGCTGGATATTATTGTTGTCGGCCGCTATCTGCCGGGCTACTTTGTCGCCAAAAGCGATATTTTAAGCTGGCCGGTGATTGGTTTTCTGGCCAGGCAGGCAGGGACAATTTTTATTCGTCGCGGTGATAAAAAGCACATTCACGCCACCACTGAACAAATGGTCTGGCTGTTGAAACAACACAGCAATATCGTGGTGTTTCCAGAAGGTACAACAACTGTGGGTGAGGATGTATTGCACTTTCATGCCTCGTTGTTTCAACCGGCAATGTTAACCCGCGCGGTCATTCAGCCAGTCGCATTAAGCTATCAAGGCCAAGCCAAGTTGCACGCACCTTTTGTCGGCGATGATGAGTTTGTGCCGCATTTGCTGAAGATGCTGAGCCTTGAGACTATTGAAGTGGTGGTAAATTTTATGCCAACGCTTAACTCAGTCGGAAAAACGCGAGTGGTAATCAGTGATGAAGCCAGAACGATGATCCGGGCTGAAATTGTTGATGGTGCCGCTGATTTTCAAGAGCAGACTTACCCGTCGGTGGGCAGGGTTTAGTTATACCAATCTCCATTGGTTTGTATTTTATTGCTTTTCAAAGGTCTTTAATCCGTTCATGGTGAGCTTGTCGAACCATGAATGGATTAAAGACCTCGAACTTCACAGCGCTCGCACAAGCACATGACCGTGATAAATTTCAAAACCTAAAGCATCGCTTAAACCTTAGACCAATCGGTATATCTCGCCGGCTAAAAACTCAATGCTCCAACTAATCATTAAGCTGAGCATGGTCATGCTAATGGTGATTTTTACCAGATTAGGGTATCTGAGTGAGTGCAGGTTAAGGTGTCGTTGTTTCATCGGGAGCATTCCTCTTTTGATCATAATGTGAGGTAAATCTTCACCCGTTCAGGTTAAGGTTTGATGTCAGTATTGTGATGTTTTTGTGACAGTAACAAGGAGTTACATGCCGTTAGTAAATAACAACATCCCAGAACTCGAGCAACTTGAACGCATCATTGAGTCGCTGGGTGATCGTGCAACAACTGAAGTTGTCGCACGGATTCCGTATAAAGATGTGGAGTTTCCAATTCATTGCATCAGCTTAGGCTCAACCGATCCTCAAGCCCCGGTGCTGGCCTTTTTTGGCGGCGTTCACGGGCTGGAAAAAATCGGTTCGGAAGTGATTTTGTCTTATATGGAGACTATCAGCCAGTTGCTGGATTGGGATGAGGAGTTGTTAGCTCGATTAGAAAAATCGCGATTGGTGTTTATGCCCTTGGTGAATCCGGTCGGGGTATTTTTAGGCACGCGTTGCAATGGCAATGGCGTCGATTTGATGCGTAATTCGCCCGTGGAAGGTGTGGGGGCTACACGCCTTTACAGCGGCCATCGGATTAGCCCAAAGCTGCCATGGTATCGTGGCGATGCGCAAACGATGGAGCTGGAGGCGCAGGCCTTGTGTCAAGTGGTTGAGCAGCAGCTGTTTAATGCGCCGCTGTCGATGGCGCTGGATTTACATTCCGGTTTTGGTATTAAAGACCGACTGTGGTTTCCGTATGCATCACGTAAAACGCCCTTTGTCTTTATCGCTGAAGCTTACGCATTAAAAGCCTTGTTCGATCGTTGCTATCCCAATCATATTTATAAAATTGAACCCATGAGTGAGGAATACGTGATTAACGGCGACTTATGGGATTATTTATTCGATGCGTTTATCACCCGAGGTATTGACGAACAGGTATTCATGCCGTTGACTCTGGAAATGGGTTCCTGGCTGTGGTTACGTAAAAATCCCACGCATTTATTTTCGCGGCATGGCTTGTTTCATCCATTATTGCCGCACCGGCAACAACGGATTTATCGACGGCATTTTATGTTGTTCGATTTTCTGCATCGCAGTTTGCTGTATCCGCAGCCGTGGACGCATTTACCCGCAGCAGGAAAAGCAATCTACACACAACAAGCGAAGGAACTTTGGTATGAGTAAAGTCTGTGGTCAGCATTGGCTGTTACTCAGAGGCTTGGCGCGGGAATCGGCGCATTGGGGCGATTTTATCCCGTTGCTACAAACTGCTTTCCCTGCCGCAACCATCACCGCACTGGATTTGCCGGGCACCGGCTGTTGGTATCAAGGGACAAGTCCCGCAACTATCGCCGAGATTGCCGAAATTGTGCGCCAGCAAGCATTAAAGCAAGGTGTACTCGAACAGCCGGTTACATTATTGGCATTATCGCTAGGCGGCATGGTGGCGTGGGAATGGCTGCAGCGCTATCCGCTAGACATTGCTGCGACCTGTTTGATTAACACCAGCTTTGCTGATGTAAGCCCGGCATATCAACGCATGCGCTGGCAAAGTCTTGGCCAGATAGCCAATATAGCCAGGCTAAGCGATAATGTTCAACGCGAGTTGGCGATTGTGCAATTAATCAGCAATCGCCGCGATCATGACCAGGCCATCGCCCAAGCGTGGGCTGCGCTGGATGAATTGCGACCGATCAGTGCCGGTAACCGCTTACGCCAAAT
>JAQTQN010000304.1 GCA_028712225.1 Methylobacter sp. | reverse complement strand
TGAAGTGCTGTCCAAATCCACGCGGCGCACCGATGAAACCATTAAGCGCGTGGCTTATTCATCATTGCCGAGTGTTCAAGAATACGTGCTGATTGAGCAGGATTTTGTCGATGTGGAAGTATGTAGATGTTCATCGGGTTGGGTATCCAATCATTATTTTTTAGGCGATGAAGTGTGGTTCGAATCCTTGGATTTTAAGTTAGCGGTAGAGGAAATTTATCGCTGGGTTGAGAATGAAGACATGGCGGCGTTTTTACAAACTAGCGAGTTGGATAATTAAGCCAACGGTTTCCGTGTAGAGCGATTTTCGCGCAGCAATCCGCTAATCAACTATGCAAATTCAACTCTAGGTCTTGTGTCCACCTTTAAATGATTGAATCTCCAAATAGGTATATTCATCTTATTTTGATGATATATAGAACTTTGTAATCACTTGTTAGGCCCAAGAACTATGCCGATCTACTTCGTCGCAGACGACTCATGCGATCAAATCAAAATCGGTCGAAGTACAGATGTTCGACGGCGCGTGAAGACTTTGCAGACAGGAAATCCATCGCCACTCAAGCTGATGGGGTGGATCAACACAACAGATGACGCCTCATTGGAGAGTGCGCTCCACAAGCAATATCAAGACTTGCGAGGCATTGGCGAGTGGTTCAACATTGGCCCATCGGAAGTTCTCAATGAACTAAATAGGCATGTGGGCTTCGTACCAAAGCCCAAGGACTCATTTGAAATAGTTGGATTTGATCAAGACGGCATCCCAGAATACCTAGGCGTTTGCGAGTGGGGCGACTTCGAAATTTATGAGTGTTGTCCGTTCTGCGGTTGTTTTTGTGGAATGCACTTTCAAGAAGCCAGCTCCATGCACCACTGCATCAACTGCGACACGCTCACCAACTTTGACGAACTTCATCCACAACCCGATTGGCGCGAATGAACACCCCACTCCGGTTCATTCTATGCGCGGCCTAACTGGTTGTTAAACAGGACGTCAAACCGCTCTGTTAATGCGGGTGTTAGGCTTTTATTAAACACACGCTATGAGCTATGCAACCCCTTGGCAACGATTTGCTGCAAAGTGAATTGCCCCCAATCATGTATGGCTAGAGCCAGAATCGAATACTGTAAGGTTGTCTCGCACAACAACAACTCAAATTTCTTCCGAATAAAATCGAATCTGATTTCGGCCATCTTCTTTGGCTTGATAAATTGCGGTATCGGCCATCTCACGAAGGTCGTCTTGGCTGCCTTCATGGTTGAGAAATAGCACCACTCCAATGCTCGCAGACTAACAACGCGGCTTGTTCACTTGCTTCACTATTAACGCTAACCGCTGTTATGTTAATACTCAGTTCGGTAGCTGAAGCGGTACCCAGCTTTTTCCGGCAAACTGGAGCTGCGTGTAGTTAATGTCATACGCAATCCTTTGGACCTAACCTGACACCTTGTGGTCGTAATTTTAACTTGGACGGTTTTATATACGCAGGGCTGCGGCGCTTTCGATAGGATTGCAGATATTACTCAGTGTTTATCAGATGTGGTTTTATTCGAGGAAGTAAGGCTTATTGTCCAACAATAGCAAACTCAATCTAACAGGATTGCCTCATCACTTGTTGGTGAATGTAGATTGAGATTGCTTGGTGTTACATCAGGGTTAAGCCATTGTGCCGTGAGTTATGTCGATGATATGTCTGCTTAGCAAAAAGTGCGCTGATTAGCAGTAAACACAGCTGAAAAAAAGCCATTCCTGCTATTGAAAAAACAGCCACCAATAAAATTAATATTTTGATGAATTTCATAAAGCACTCTCAAGTGGTTTTTTTAAATTGAGGCTCAATCATCTGCTAAATAAATCAGTAAAACAAGTGGTTTAATTTGTATTTTAATGGCGCGAGACCAGTATTGTAGGGGCTTTGAGAGGGTTGTCGTGTTTCAGCAACACTATACTTACGCTCGATTCTTGAAGTTAGAAAAGCACTTCTTGCTGGTGTTGGACGAGCCTTGCTAAAGTAAAAACAGATTAGGTTTTGGGTTGTGTTTTGCGTAAAAACAACATGATATTCAGTGTTTTTATACGAAAAATAAATCGAAAAATGTCAGAAAAAACATAATTTATCGGATGGGTATGGCGTTGTTTTACCCATCCTTGAAATTATCGATTTTGTATAAATGGAATTTTGCAGTTGATTGAACTTTTGCGTCTTGTAACGAGCTAACCATTGTCGTTAGCGTTGATGTGCAACCAGCCATTGCTCAAGGCTAATCAATATCCAGATCATCACTCCGTAATACGAGGCGTGGCCTTCTTTCTGGGCTTTAATCAGGTTGTCTATGTAGGCAGGATTAAGAATGCCGCGTTGCGCAATACCCTGTAAATTGGCTTCGGCAAATTGGCGCAGTTGCTCATTGCTACTCATCCAGACGCCAAACGGTAAACCAAAGCCTTGTTTACTTTTACTCAAGGTTTCTTTAGCTAGAAAATCTTTCATGCCTTCCCGATAAAATGAGCGCAGTTCAAAACCTTGCATCAGCCACTTTGATGGAATGGTTGCGGCAAATTCCACCATGTTTTCTTGCAACATCGGATATTGCACGTTAATGCCTGCCAGTTCGCACATGCGATTTACCTTTCTGAGGTCATTGTCAGCCAGGGTAAATTTACCATCCAAAAACAACATGCGTTTAATCAAGTCATCGGTCGGTGCGCGGTTGTAGGTTTCTGTTAAGTTTTGTATCGGTAATTTCGGATTGATTTTGCTTAAGAAATCCGCTGAAAAAATCTCCTCCAAAGGCGTGCGATGGAGGAAATTGTAAGTTTCCATACGGTCCGGCATCGGAATGTTAGCTTGCTCGATATAGCTTT
>JAQTQN010000303.1 GCA_028712225.1 Methylobacter sp. | reverse complement strand
AACGCAGCAGCAACAGCAGGCTCATCGCCAGCCAGACCAAGGTCAGCACCGGCAGTTGCAGCGGCGGATACAAATAGCCGAAGCTGCGGTACAGCTCCAATTGCAGCACGATAAACAGCAACCCGGCAGCGATAATCAGCGTTGCTTGTAGCAGCCAGTTATCTTTCAGCCACAGCGGCACGTCGTTATTTGCGTCACAAGCCAGCGGCGAGGCGGGCGCCGGTTTTCCTATCAACCTGAAGGCCAGAGCCAACGAGGCAATCGGAATGCCGAAGCTGATTACACGTTCCAGCAGGCCGAACAGGAAGTCGCCGAATGGCTGCTCGCTGTCCATTGTCATGCCGTATTGGCCGGGCAAATCGATAAAACAAAAGCGCACCAATACGATCAGGTACAGCAGATAGGCGACTTGTTGTAAAAACGCGCTACGCAATTTACCGGCCATCCACAGCATCACCAAGGCCTGCAGCGACCAGCTGACGGTAATCCATTGATTGGATAGCAACAACGGCAAGGTGATGGTGACAAAGAAGGATGCCAGACCGATGAAACTTATTAACAGTTCGCGATCTGCCACCCGTCGAGCCAGACAGTAATAAACATGGCCGACATAAAACGCCGCCAGCGCCACGGTTACCAGTGCTACCCAGATTTGCCCGTAAGCGGTTTCAACGAGATGGTAGGCGGTGCCGAAGAAAATCGCGGCATTGATAATTAATGCCAGTAAATCTAACAGCGTCGATTTAGTCTGGTTGACCAGACAAAACAGGAATACCGTGGTCGAATACAACATGAAAAATCCGGTTAAATACGGCAGCACCTGCCAGAAATAGCTCGCCTCGTAGTTCTGCATCGCACCGAAAAACAGCAGGTAATTGAAGAAAAAACTCAAAAAATTCAGCAAGTGCCACTGTTTATACCAATTGATTGCCAGAATACCGACGCCAAGCAACAGCATGTAGCTGAACAAACCGGGGAAATTGACTTGACCGGTGGCCAGCAGAATCGGCGTGCAATAACCGCCGATGATTGCGAAGATCGCCACCAGCATTGAATCCAACCGTATCGCTAACGTCGCGGCGCACGCAGTGACCAGTATCATCAGTGCAAAGGTGGGAAAAACATCCAGCAGATGGTAAAAACTGTGGGCGGCGAACACGCTGAAATACAGCACGGCGATGCCGCCGCCCAGCAAGCCTTGGCTGAACAAATGATACTTGCCGCCTACTAAGCGTACGCCGCCGACGATCATGCCGACCCCGGCCAACACCGACAGCGCCACCCGCGCTTGTTCGCCGAGTAGGCCGTTGTCGATCGAGTATTTCAGGAAAAAGCCGATGCCGGTGACCAAAATCAATACGCCGACACGCAACAGCCAATTGCTGGCCACCGCATACTCCATCGCCATGCCTTCCGGGCGATGGCCTTCGCCGACGATGATCCAGTTCCAGATTTCCTGCAGGATTTGCTTGGCGGCCAGTTCGAAACGACTGGGTTCGGCGGGCTGCCAAGTGCTTTGGTTCCAGTCATCGTTTGAAGTGACAATTGTGGCCGGTTCGGCAACGATTTCAGTGATTTCCGCTTGCGGCGGGCTGGGTTCAACGATGGCTTCGGTGGCCGGGATTTCAAACAACACCTGTTCTGTTGCCGACGTTTGCGGCTCGAATACCGCTGGCTGCGGCGGTTCTGTCACCGGTTCAATGAGCCGTTTCGACAATTCTTTCAGCAGTTTGCGATCTTCGCGCAGGGCTTTTTCTATCTGGCTTAGTGATTGGCTGATTTCATCCCGGTAGCGGTTTTGCCGTGTCATCAGCATTGCCAGCATGACTATGAATACGACGGGGACAACTATTACGACGAAGGCGATAAAACCGAAAAAATCGTCCACTATAAAACTCCTGGGCTGGGTTAATCGTTGGGCAGATGATGTGGGGAAAAGCATAGCTGGTCACAAACAAGATTACCACGCAAGTAATCCGGTTGGATAATGATCAACTGATTGACGATCAGCGCTGCCCTGGCTATGGTGGCGAAGCCGATATGTAGATTGATCAAGGGCCGAGTTTGTTAATCAGGGCTTGGGACACAATGAGCTTTTTGCTATTGAATCGATAACTCAGGCAGGTATCTTTAATATGCCTATGCGGTACCTTATAGAGAGCTAGTGCGTTTTTACTATGACAATCATTTACAGTTTTCCCCCTATTGCCGATGACGATGCGCGCATCCTGATTTTGGGTAGTATGCCCGGTAAGGCATCGCTGCAAGCGGGGCAGTATTATGCGCATCCACGGAACCAGTTTTGGCCGATACTTGGCGAACTGGTGGGTGCGGGGCCTGCGTTGGATTATGTTGAGCGGGCGAGTACTTTAATGTCTGCGAAGATTGCATTGTGGGATGTGCTGAAATCCTGCTATCGATCAAGCAGTCTCGATGCTGACATCGACAAATCTTCGATTGTTGTTAATGATTTTGCGGTTTTTTTTGCAACTCATCCGCATATCAGGCAGGTATTTTTTAATGGAGCCACCGCTGAACAGGCATTTCGTAGGTATGTGTTACCAGCTATTGATGCAGAAGGTTTGGTGTTGCAGCGATTGCCATCAACCAGTCCGGCGCATGCGGGGATGTCATTTCAGCAGAAGTTGCAGTGTTGGCAGAGTATCAGGAATTTATGAAAGTTGATTCCGTTCGTGGTGAGCCTGTCGAGGCATGAACGGAATCAACTAAAACAATGCCTTACCCCTTCAACGCCTTCAACACCGCCTGCATGGTGGCATTGGCGTCGCCAAATAACATGCGGGTGTTTTCCAGTACGAATAACGGGTTGCCGACGCCTGCATAGCCTGATGCCATACTGCGTTTAAGCACGATGGTGG